>MNXW01000027.1 GCA_001871515.1 Comamonadaceae bacterium CG2_30_57_122 | reverse complement strand
CTGGACGACGCGCTGATCGAAGCCGCTTACGACCTGGGTGGCAACGGCTGGTCGATCCTGCGGCAAATCGTCATCCCGCACGCCGCGCCGGGCATCGTGGCGGGCTGCATTGTGGTGTTCATGCTGACGCTGGGCAACTACCTGACACCGACGCTCTTGGGTGGCAAAAACTCGCAGTGGTTCACCGAGCAAATCTACACCCAGTTCATCACCCGCTTCAACTGGGAGCAGGGCGCGGCGTTTGGCTTTTTGCTGCTGGGCTTGAGCACCGCCATCGTCTGGGCGGGCTTGAAGTTGAGTGGCCAGAAGTTTGGTGCAGTGATGCAAAGGTCCTGAGCATGTGCCAACACCGAACATCTGCTGCCCCCTGTAGGGTGGGCTTTAGCCCACCATGGCGGCTACAAGTCAGCCCTACGAGTCCTGGGCTCAAGCCATTGAATGATATTAAAATAATAGCTGCTAACGCTTATTTAATAAGGGATAGAGGCTATTTTTATATAAATAATGTGAGGGCTGTCCAGTGATCGCCTCGCTGCCTCGCCCCTTGTGGCTGCGCGCCAGTACCGTGGTTTACGGCATGGCGTTTTTTGCCTTTTTGTTTTTACCGCTGGTCATCGTGGCGGTGTTTGCGTTCAACGACGCACCTTACCCGGCACCGCCCTGGCGCGGCTTCACGCTGGACTGGTTTCTGGGCAGCGCCGAGTCCACGCGACGGGGTCTGTTTGCCGACAGCGAGATGCTGGGCAGCATCTGGACCAGCGTGGTGGTGGCGCTTTGGGTCACGCTGCTGTCGGTGTTGGTGGGCACGGCCAACGCGTTTTTGATTGAGCGCACGCAGTTTCGCGGCAAGCAGGCGCTGTCACTGTTGATGCTGGCTCCGCTGGTGATTCCGGGCGTCATTTTGGGCATTTCCATATTGGCGTTTGCCAGCCGCATTGCCAACCTGGCTGATGACCTGTGGGGGCTGGAGCTGGAATTTTTGCGCCCCGGCTTGCCGCTGGTGGTGCTGGGGCAGTTTTCGTACATCGTCTCGATTGCCACGCTGACCCTCACCGCACGCCTGAAACGGTTCGATGTGACGCTGGAAGAAGCCGCCTACAACCTGGGGGCATCACGCTTTGCTGTGTTGTGGACCATCACCCTGCCGTACCTCAAACCCGCGCTGATTGGCTCGGCCGCGATATCCTTTTTGATGAGCTTTGAGAACTTCAACACCACGCTGATGCTGGTCGGCTCCGATTCGCCCTTGACGGTGATGATGTACGGCCGCATGCGCGAAGGCGCCACGCCAGTGCTCAACGCGGTGAGCTTGCTGCTGATGGTGGCCTCTGCGCTGCTGGCGCTGACGCTGATGCATGGGTCTAACGTCCATGTTCCACAAGGACACCCCAAAGCATGAAACATGCGTGCCCTGCGTAGGGCGGGTTTCAACCCGCCATGGCCGACTGAAGTCGACCCTACGACACGCCATTCTTGTCGACTGTGGGCGTTGTTTCACGTTAAAGGTGGCGTGGATGATGGACGATAGCATCCCAACCCCGAACGCGGACCAGGCGTTCTCAAAGAAACAAGCTACTTGTTTCTTGTGAGTTCAGAACCATGTTGACTCAATGCACTGATTTAGCTTGGAGGCTGTCGGACGTTCGGCATCGAAGCGTTCTCGAAGTGCAGCGTAGCCAAATTCGACCCCAGCGTGGACAGTTTTTGCCGAATTTGCAGGCTCATAGCCGTAGCTATGGGCCAAAAAGACGGTAAAAAAATGGACTGCTGCGGTCGGATTGCAGCCGATGTATCGAACGTCCGACAGCCTCCTAGGATCATGGTCATTGGCTGCACAAAGCTTGAAATTACCGCTGCCCGATGGCCACTTTGCCAAACGCCGCTTGCGCCTGGCGCGGCAGGCAGCGCCAATAGGCTGGGTGGGCATCCACCGTGCCTCCCAGCGCGGCGGCCGCATGCCAGCCCCAGCGCGGCTGGTACAAAAAGGCACGCGCCAGCGCCACCAAGTCGGCATCGCCCGCTTGCACAATCGCCTCGGCCTGCTGCGGCTCGGTGATCAGCCCCACGGCGGTGGTGACCATGCCGGTGGCGTCGCGAATGGCGCTGGCAAACGGCACTTGGTAGCCGGCAGCCAAGGTGATTTTTTGCTGGGGCGACACACCGGCGGACGAGGCGTGGATGAAATCGCAACCCGCTGCTTTGAGCAGCTTTGAAAAGGCCACACTTTGCGGCAAATCCCAGCCGCCTTCAACCCAGTCGGTAGCCGACAGGCGCAGGCCCAGCACGCCGTCGTAAGCCGCGCGCACCGCTTTGAAAACTTCCAGGGGGAAGCGCACCCGGTTTTCAAAACTACCACCGTAGGCATCATTGCGTTGATTGGCCAAAGGTGACAAAAACTGGTGCAGCAAATAGCCGTGCGCACAGTGCAGCTCGATGGCATCCACGCCGATGCGTTGTGCGCGTCGGGCGGCGGCCACAAAAGCGGTCACCGTATCTTTCAGCCCCTGATCCGTGAGGGCTTGCGGTGGGGTCTCGGTGGGCAGGTGTGGCACGGCTGATGGGCCTTGCGGCAGCCAACCACCTTGTGCTGGGGACAGCAGCTGCCCACCCGCCCAGGGCACGGCGCTGGATGCCTTGCGCCCAGCGTGTGCCAGCTGAATGCACACCGCTGTTGGCGGTGCGAGCTGGCGTGCGCGGTGCAGTTTGTCGGCCAGCGCCGCTTCGGTGGTGTCATCCCACAGCCCCAGGCAACTGGGTGTGATGCGGCCTTCTGGCAACACCGCCGTGGCTTCGATGGTGAACAGGGCTGCACCACTGTTGAGCAGGTTGCCCCAGTGCATCAAATGCCAGTCGGTGGCGCAACCGTCCACTGCCTGGTACTGGCACATGGGCGCCACCACTAGGCGGTTGGGCAGCGTCAGGCCACCTTGTTTTGAAGGCAAATGCAATGGAGAAAATAGCAAACTCATGGCAGTGAGACGGGTGACCCGTCCAGGTGATGGTAAACACAAAGCATAGCCCAAACCACAACTTCACAGGCCTGTGGCGGCAGCGCAGGTTCACGGAAAGTCACTTGCCACGTGCCGCGCCACTAAAATCAGCGGTTAACCCATTTTGTTTGATTATTCTCTGCGGAGCATTCCCATGGCTGAACCCACCCAAGCACCCCAAGCGTCAACCCCTGTGGGTGTCAGCCGCGCCGACATGGCCAACGCCATTCGCGCCCTTGCCATGGACGCGGTGCAAGCGGCCAACTCGGGTCACCCAGGTGCGCCCATGGGCATGGCCGACATGGCCGTCGCCCTTTGGGGCAGCCACCTGCAGCACAACCCGGCCAACCCCAAGTGGATCAACCGCGACCGCTTTGTGCTTTCTAACGGGCACGGCTCGATGCTGATTTATGCGGTGCTGCACCTAACCGGCTACAAGTTGCCCCTCAGCGAACTGAAGAACTTTCGCCAGCTGCACAGCAAAACCCCCGGCCACCCTGAGGTGGACCTGACCCCCGGTGTGGAAACCACCACCGGCCCGCTTGGCCAGGGCATCACCAATGCGGTGGGCATGGCCTTGGCAGAAAAACTGCTGGCGCAAGAGTTCAACCGTGACGGTCATGAGGTGGTCAACCACCACACCTACGCGTTCCTGGGCGACGGTTGCATGATGGAAGGCATCAGCCACGAGGCAGCCGCCCTGGCCGGTGCCTGGAAATTGGGCAAGCTGATTGCCTTGTATGACGACAACGGCATCTCGATTGACGGCCAAGTCAGCCCTTGGTTCATCGACAACACCGCGCTGCGCTTTGTAGCCTACGGCTGGAATGTGCTCGGCCCCATCAACGGTCAAGATGCCGAACTGGTGGCGCAAACCATCGCCCGTGCCAAAGAGACCACCGACAAACCGACGCTGATCATCTGCAAAACCGCCATTGGCGCGGGCAGCCCGAACCGTGCCGGTACCGCCAAAGCCCACGGCGAACCCTTGGGCGCTGAAGAAATCAAACTCACCCGCGAAGCCATCGGCTGGACGGCAGCACCGTTCGTCATTCCCAAACCCATCTACGCCGCCTGGGATGCCAAAGCTGCAGGCGCTGCGGCAGAAAAAGCCTGGAACGATAAATTTGCCGCCTACAAAGCCGCCTACCCGGCACAGGCCAAAGAGTTGGTGCGCCGCATGAAAGGCGAGCTGCCGAAAAACTTTGCCCAGGTCGCGGTGGACACCGCCGTGGCTGCGCACGCGAAGGCTGAGACCGTGGCCAGTCGCAAGGCCTCGCAGCTGGCATTGGAAGCTTTCACCGCCGCCCTGCCAGAACTGCTGGGCGGCTCAGCCGACCTGACCGGCTCCAACCTGACTAACACCAAGAGCACGCCATCGTTGCGCTTTGACTCTTTGAGCGGCATCGGCAACGGTGGCCGTCACATCAGTTACGGCGTGCGTGAATTCGGCATGGCGGCCATCATGAATGGCGTGGCGCTGCACGGTGGCTTCATTCCCTACGGCGGCACGTTCCTGACGTTCAGCGACTACAGCCGCAACGCCATTCGCATGGCCGCATTGATGAAGCAGCGGGTGATCCATGTGTTCACCCACGACAGCATTGGCCTGGGCGAAGACGGCCCCACGCACCAGTCGATCGAACACGCCGCCAGCTTGCGCCTGATCCCCAACCTGGACGTGTGGCGTCCGGGTGACACGGCTGAAACGGCGGTCGCCTGGGCCGTGGCGTTGCAAAACAAAACCAAGCCGACCGCACTGCTGCTCTCCCGCCAGAACATCAACTACGCCCCCAAAGCCAGCCTGGGCGACATCAGCAAGGGCGCTTATGTGCTGGCTGAGCCCAGCGAAGTGGGCCTGAAGAAGAAAACCCAGGCGGTGATCATTGCCACCGGCTCGGAAGTGCAGCTGGCGCTTAAGGCACAAGAGCTTCTTGCTACACGAAAAATAGCTGTTCGCGTCGTATCCATGCCGAGTACAAGCACTTTTGATCAACAAGATGCGGTGTACAAAGCATCCGTGCTACCAGCTGGTGTGCCGCGCATTGCGGTCGAAATGGGGGTCAGCGCCGGTTGGTGGAAATACGGCTGCGCAGCCGTGGTGGGCATCGACACCTTTGGTGAATCTGCCCCGGCATCGGTGCTGTTCAAACACTTTGGTTTCACGCCTGAGAATGTGGCCGACACGGTTGAGTACGTTCTTCAAAAGTAGCCTATGAAAACATCCAACGCCGCTGCAACCGCCATACAAGTGGTCGTCTCGAAGATGATGGACAGGGTTTTGGAACGCGTGCTGATTGAAGACCCATTTATCAAAGAATCCCATCATGCAAACAAACCACTCTACGCGGCGTTGGTTCCAGATGAGATTTTCAAGGGTTCGCATTTCGAGCGCCGTTTCGTCACTCCGTTTGGCGGGGTTTGGGAGAAGCTTGCAGTAGTTGCTGCAAAGCAAACTCATGGGCATTGTGAAAAGGGCTGTGCTATTGCAGGTAATGTGGGCGAAGAAAGGCTCAGACGTATCCAAGAGGTTCTTAACAAATTGGAACACGCCCAGTCGAGCAGCTCGCGACAATCACCAAAATGGACGGCTGAATTATCGTACGTACTGGCGGGGCAGGGCAAACCAATACCAGTCACAGTAGTTTGTGACATTTTTGTTCACAATCCAACCTCAGGCAAGCGCTACGCTTTTGAGTTGAAAGGCCCGCTGCCTAACAGCGATCAAACCAAAGTCAGTAAAGAGAAAATATTCAAGCTGCTTGCCATGTCGCCAATTCAGGTTGACGGCGCTTTTTATGCACTCCCTTACAACCCCTACGGATCAAAAAAAGTTGACTACAAGTGGACGTTTCCAATGCGTTGGTTTGACATGCACAATGACCCATGTGTGCTTATTGGGAATGAATTTTGGGATTTTATTGGAGGTACTGGAACTTATGATGCCTTCATCAGCGAAGTGAATTCGCTTGGTAAAACGTATCGTGAGCGCATCTATCGTGAGTACTTGGGAATTGAACCCCCAAATATGTCGAACGACTATTTGCTGAAATAAATTTCTATTTATGTTGTCTGCAAATCTTTCCCGCTCGTTCACTTATATCGACTTATTCGCAGGTATCGGTGGTTTTCGACTTGCCCTGGACGCAGCGGGTGGGGGTTGTGTCAATTTTAGTGAAATTAATCGCGATGCGATTGACGTGTATTGCACCAACTTTGATGTCAGTCATGACCATAATTTGGGCGACATCACCAACATCAAAGCACTTCCGTCACATGACTTGTTGACTGCCGGTGTGCCATGCCAAAGCTGGTCTATTGCAGGTCGCAATCTGGGTTTTGATGACGACCGTGGCCAACTCTGGAATGACACCCTGTTTTTGCTCAATCAATCGCGTCCGAAAGCATTTATTTTTGAAAACGTCAAAGGCCTTGCCGATCCGCGCAACCGGAATGCACTGGCCTACATTTTGCAGCGCATTCGCAATGCGGGCTATTTTGCGAAATATTTTGTACTCACGTCGTCTGATTACGGCGTTCCCCAGGATCGGGTTCGTGTGTACATTGTTGGATTCCTACGAGAAAAATATTTAAATGCGTTCAAGTTACCAGCGCCCAAGCCTTGTGCACTAAAACTACGCGACGTTTTGCAACTGGAAACCAGTCCAGACGCGATCATGCCAACTACAAGTTGTCATGACTTGTTCGGTGAGCTTGTGCAAGACAATCGCAGAAACCGCAAGACGCATGGAATGAACGATTTTTTCTTGTTCAACGACATACGCAATGGGCCAACCACTATCCATTCATGGGATTTGAAGCCTACAACCGAGCGACAAAAACGTATTTGCATGTTGCTTTTACGGAATCGACGCAAACCTGCTTATGGCCGACTTGATGGCAACCCTATGTCTTTGGCACACCTGCAGCAAATCGATGAGTCGATTTCTGCCGATGAGCTGACTGCTTTGGTCTCACTAGGAATATTGAAAACAGTTCCATATTCTTTTGATGTGATATCAAATCCGGCATCAACACTCAACAGTTCCGAATCTCTCATCCTGACAAAGGTAGCTAACGGTCTCGTCTCGCTAGATGCGCTACGTGAGTGCCGTGAACTTCGGCTTGCAAAAATTGGCTTGGAAAAAACCATCTCAGGCTTGATAACCCAAGGCGTTTTAGCCTGCACCGAAACACGTTACGAATTCAGGTATACAAAAATCAGCACTGGAATTGATGGCATCAACAGAATTTTTCTTCCAAGATCAGAGGCTTTCCCAACGTTGGTGGCAAGCGATACCAACGATTTTGTGGCACTCAGGGATGTTCATGCAGAAACGCCTGAAGCATATAAACAAACCTTCTTAAATAAAATTTTCGACAAAAATCTTTATCGCAAAGTTTCCAAGGAAGAGGCATGCCGAATCCAAGGTTTTCCTAGCGAATTTAAATTGCCCGATTCACGTGCCCGTTGGATGAAATTGATCGGTAATAGTGTTTCCATTCCGGTGATTGACACTTTGGTCACGGCAATTGTCAGTACCGGCTGCTTTTGTGATGCAGATTTACCCAACCACCAATTGAGTAATGCTGTTACCAAACACTTTTCAGCCAACAAATTATTTAAAGGATTACCGGCAGTTCAGGCCACTGTCACCTAGGGAAACTCTGCATAAGTCCCCCGAGAATTTGTTAAAAAAACATGCCCTACCCCTTGCTGAATATAGCTCTATTGCTTTAAAATATATAGCATGAAACACAGCATTCATCAGTATTCTTTCGGCTTTTCGTTGTCCGTGCGCAAGACTCGCAATGCGATCTTTCTCGATGAGATGGATCACGTGATGCCTTGGTCTCGTTTGGTCGACCTCATTGCCCCGCATTACCCGGCAGGTCGCACCGGTCGTCCCCCATTTGCGCTAGAGACGATGCCGCGCACCCACTGCCTGCAGCAATGGTTCAACCTGTCTGACCAGGCCATGAAAGAAGCCTTCTTTGATACCCCGCTGTACCGTGAATTTGTAGGCTTGGCCGATAACGAGCGCTTGCCCGATGAGAGCACCATCCTGCGCTTGCGGCATCGTCTGGAAAAGTACAACTTGGCCGACAAGATACTCGCTGAAGTCAATGCCATCTTGTCTGAGCATGGCTTGATGCTCAAAGAAGACCGTGCTGTTGATGCCACCCTGATTGCTGCACCGAGTTCCACCAAAAACAACGAGAAAACCCGAGACCCTGAGATGCACTCCAGCCAGAAGGGTAACCAGTGGTACTTTGACATGAAGGCACACATTGGCGTGTATGCAGATTCCAGTTTGGTGCACACGGTGCGCTGCACCAGTGGCAACGTCCATGACATCACCCAAGTCCACCGCCTGTTGCACGGACATGAGAAGAATGTCTGGGCTGATGCAGGGTATCAAGGTGTTGAGAAACGCCCTGGTGCTGACGAGCACGTCACTTGGCATGTCGCCATGCGCCCGGGCAAGCGCAAAGCCCTCAAGAGTGCTGGTGTGCTGGGAGAATTGTTGGACAAGGCGGAGAAGCTCAAGGCGGGTGTGCGTGCCAAGGTGGAGCACCCGTTTCGGGTGATCAAGCGCCAGTTTGGCTATGTCAAGACCCATTACCGGGGATTGAAGAAAAATGCGGCGCAGATTGCCACACTGTTTGCGTTGTCCAACTTGTGGATGGCGCGTCGGGATTTGATGGAAGCGCAGGCATGAGTGCGCCCAAAGTAGGTCAAGAGGGTCAGCAAGGGGCTCAAAAAGCCCTGGAAACCCCGAAAAATAGGGTTCATCTGACCCAAAACGGGGATTGAAACGGGAATGACTGCGATGACATCGGCGGTAACACATTATTTTTTTGTTGTTCAGACCATCCCTAGCAGTAGCGTACCCTCATTGTTTTTTCATTTTTAAAAAGGAGTTTTTATGACGATCAAGATTGGTATCAACGGCTTTGGCCGCATCGGCCGCAACGTGTTGCGCTCGGCTTTGCAAAATTTCAGCGACATTGAAGTCGTTGGCATCAATGACCTGCTGGAGCCGGAGTACCTGGCTTACATGCTGCAATTTGACAGCGTGCATGGCAGCTTCAAGGGCGCTGTTTCGGTGGAAGGCAACACGCTGGTGGTCAACGGCAAAAAGATTCGCCTGACGCAAGAGCGTGACCCAGCCAACCTCAAGTGGGCCGAGGTGGGTGCTGACATCGTGATCGAATCCACCGGTATCTTTTTGGACAAGGCTGGTGCGCAAAAACACCTCGATGCCGGTGCCAAAAAAGTCATCATGTCAGCCCCTTCCAAAGACGATACACCGATGTTTGTGTTTGGTGTCAACAGCGCCACCTATGCGGGTCAGACCATCATCAGCAATGCATCCTGCACCACCAACTGTCTGGCCCCGTTGGCGATGGTGATCAACAACAAGTTTGGCATCAAGCGCGGCCTGATGACCACGGTGCACGCTGCCACCGCCACGCAAAAAACCGTGGACGGCCCGTCTAACAAAGATTGGCGCGGTGGCCGTGGCATTCTGGAAAACATCATTCCCTCAAGCACCGGTGCAGCCAAGGCTGTGGGCGTGGTGATTCCGGCGCTGAACAAAAAGCTTACCGGCATGTCGTTCCGTGTGCCCACCAGTGACGTGTCGGTGGTGGACTTGACCTGTGAGCTCAACACCAGCGCCACCATGGCTGAAATTTGCGCCGAAATCAAGGCGCAATCGGAAGGCGCTTTGAAAGGCGTGCTGGGCTACACCGACCAGAAAGTGGTGGCCACCGACTTCCGTGGTGAAACCCGCACCAGCGTGTTTGATGCCGATGCCTCCATTGCGCTGGACGGCACCTTTGTCAAGCTGGTGAGCTGGTATGACAACGAATGGGGTTACTCCAACAAGTGCCTGGAAATGGTGCGCGTGGTAGCCAAATAAAGCACCGTGTGCCCGCTGTTAAAAAAGCGCCTTCGGGCGCTTTTTTATTGCAGTTCTGAAAGCAGGCCGTCGCAGCCGTTCTCGATGATGTCAAGCACCTGCTCCAGGTCATTGGGTTGGCCATAAAACGGGTCTGGTACATCGCCGCTGCGCGTGTTGCTGCAGTAATCCGTGAAGCTGCGCAACTTGTCATGGTGTGCAGGCGGGCACTTTTCATGCAGCGTCTGCAGGTTGCTGGCCTGCATGGCCAGAATCAAATCAAAATGTTCAAAGTCTTGCGGCTGTAGTAGCCTCACGCGCAGCGCTGACAGGTCGTAGCCACGGCGCAAGGCGTGCTTTTGTGCGTGGTAGTCGATCGGCTCACCCGTGTTGAGGTCGTGCGTGGCGGCCGAGGCCATCTCCAGCCGCTGGCCCAGACCCTGCTGAATGGCCTTCTGACGCAGCACCTCTTCTGCCATCGGGCTGCGGCTCAGGTTGTCGGTGCACACAAAGAGAATGGAAGTCGTTTTCATGCGCCAGATTGTCCCTCATCAAACCGGCCTGAGCATTGGCGCAGCGATACTTGCGGCCTTCTCTCTCTGACAACGCTCTATGCTCACACTCCAATTGGCTGACTTTTCCCTTGAACACTTCATGGCTTGTTACTGGCAACAAAAGCCGGTGGTGATCCGCCAGGGATTTGAACAATTTCAGGATTTGATCAGCCCCAACGACTTGGCCGGTCTGGCCATGGAAGACGCGGTGGAATCGCGCCTGGTCTACAAGCAAGATGACCAGTGGCAAGCTGAAACCGGACCGTTTGAGTCTTACAAGCGCTTTGGCAAAACCGGCTGGACGCTGATCGTGCAGGCGGTCAACCACTACGCGCCTGCGGTGGCCGAGCTGGTCAAACCGTTTGCCTTCATCCCGAAGTGGCGCCTCGATGACGTGATGATCAGCTACGCCACGCCCGGCGGCGGTGTCGGTCCGCACATTGATTTGTACGACGTGTTCATCTGCCAGGGCTCGGGCCGACGGCACTGGCGTGTCGGCGACAAAGGCTGCCACCGGCAATTTGCGGCGCATGCGGCGCTGTGGCACACCGACCCGTTTGCGGCCATCATCGACACCGAGTTGCTGCCGGGCGACATTTTGTACATTCCGCCGGGCTTTCCGCATGACGGCGTGTCACTGGAAGAGTCGATGAGTTATTCGGTGGGTTTTCGCGCCAAGTC
>MNXW01000302.1 GCA_001871515.1 Comamonadaceae bacterium CG2_30_57_122 | reverse complement strand
ACGTGGTTACAGACCTTGTAGACGGGGGTGACGACGGCGATGTTTACCACAGACATTAGGATAAAAAAATATGGTTATTTTGCACTTAGTCGGTGGCCGTAAAGTGCATGAAAGTTACGTCAAAAGAGCCTGAGCAAATTCACGTGCATTAAAGGTTTCCAGGTCTTCAAGTTGTTCACCCACACCAATGAAGTACACCGGAATCGGCCGTTCATGTGCTATCGCTGCGAGCATACCGCCTTTGGCTGTGCCATCAAGCTTGGTCACGATCAGGCCAGTTAGTCCCAGCGCGTCGTCAAAAGCCTTAACTTGCGCCAGTGCGTTTTGTCCAGTGTTACCGTCAATCACCAGCAAAATTTCATGTGGTGGCAGACTGTCTGAAGAGGTCGGGTCGCTGAGACCGGTTTTCTGAACCACTCGCTTGATTTTTTTTAATTCTTCCATCAGGTGCAACTGCGTGGGCAAGCGCCCCGCCGTGTCCACCAACACTACATCTCGGCCACGCGACTTGCCCGCGCTCACGGCATCAAACGCCACCGCGGCGGGATCCCCGCCTTCCTGGCTGATGATGTCCACTGCATTACGGTCTGCCCAAACGCCTAATTGTTCACGCGCTGCAGCCCTAAAGGTGTCGGCTGCTGCCAGCAACACGGTTGCGTGGGATGCCGCCAAATGTCGCGTCAGTTTTCCAATGGATGTGGTCTTCCCCGCGCCGTTTACCCCGGCGACCATGATCACTGTGGGCTTAAAACGGCCTATCACCAACGGCTGCTGTAACGGTGTCAGCAGTTGTGCCAGTGATTCGACCAGCAAGCCCTTAACGGCTCCTGGCTCAGTGAGCTTGTTTTCTTTGACGCGGCGTTTAAGGTCTTGCAGCAAATGTTCGGTGGCTTTGACTCCCGTGTCGGCCATTAGCAGCGCGGCTTCCAAGTCTTCAAATAAAGCATCGTCAATCTGCGTACCGGTAAAAACAGTGGCAATGCTGATGCCGGTTTTGCGCAAACCGGTCTTGAGTTTGTTCAGCCATGAGGTTCGTGTCGGCGGGCTTTTGTCAGGAGCCACAATCCTCACTTGATCTTGCAAAGCACCCTGTGTTGGACATATGTCACATAAGGCAGCATCAGCTGATGATGAAGGTAGGTTGGATTTTTTTTTGAAAAAACTGAACATTTTGTGACTTTATCCTAGATTTCTCAGTTGGACGCGCCCTGACCCAAAAGGCGAACCTGACTGACACTGAAATAATGAATGTCCATGTGCACTTATTGAAGAAAACAAGCGGTCAACTGAGGAATCTCAGGTTAAAGATACCGGGGCATCCGGGGTGGGGGTAATTAACCAAGTGTTTCGAAGGACTTAACAGCAAATATATCCATGAGATTGACATGTTTGAGCCACTGCTTGACACCATTGAGATCAAGGGCAAACTGATCATGGGTCATAGCTACGTCATGGGCATGCCCGACTGAATGATTTTGCGACTCAATGGCTGGCCTACCGGTTTCTCCTGTCAACGCTTCGCTCCACAGATCGCGCTGTGCAACGCATGACTTGGAGCCCAGGTGATTCGCCATTGCCTGCGAAATTTGAACTTTCATCAACTACGATCTACCGACTTACGTTGGCGCAGAGCTATAGTTTATGTAGCACTTAATGGTTCTGAAAAATCAATATTTGAGCCGGGCGTAATACGTCTTTTGTGCTGCCTCACGCGCCTGGCGCAAGGTGTTGATGCCCATGGCCTGCAGCAGCGGAATCAGGCGCAGCCAGACCTGGGCGGTCACCAGCGCATCACCCAACGCGGTGTGGCGACCCAGCACGGTGATGTTGAAACGCTCGGCAATCGCCTCCAAGCGGTGCGACTCCTGGTTGGGGTGCACCACGGCGGACAGCAGCAAGGTGTCAAGCACCGGGTGGTTAAAAACCAAGCCGGTGTTTTTTTCTTGTAGCTGCAAAAACTTCATGTCAAAGGCGGCGTTGTGCGCCACCAGCACCGTGTCTTGGGCAAAGGCATAAAACGCCGGCAGCACCTCGGTGATAGGTGGCTTGCCCTGTACCATGTCTTGTGTGATGCCGTGAATGGGAATGGTGGCCGCCGGGATCAAGCGCCCGGGATTGACCAGCTGCTCAAAGCTTTCTTGGTTGAGTAGCTTGCTGTTGACAATGCGCGCCGCGCCCATCTGAATGATCTCGTCGCCTTCGGACGGGCTCAAGCCGGTGGTCTCGGTGTCAAACACCGTAAAGGTCAAATCACTTAGCAAGCGGTCGTCCAGGGCGCTGCTTTGGTCGCTGGTTTTGAACAGATCAAAGTCATAAAACTCGGGCCGCGCATCACTGGGTGCAAGCTGCGACGCATCCAACTGCTCCTGCACACTGGCCAACGGCAACAAAAACCTGAAGAAAGCCTCATGCCGCACCCGCTCACGCTCAAACCACATCTCGCCACCATGGCGCTCCACCACATCGCGCACCGTCAGCGGCGTGCTCTCGACCCCGAAACGCATGCTGTCCATTTCCCAGCTCATCACGGTTTCAGTGCTCATGGCCTGCCCCGTCCAGATCAGGTCTAGCTGCCCCCGGTTGCCGCTGGCTTGCAGGCGCAGGCGGAAGAACTTGATGTCAAACTCGTCGACCAAGCGCATGGCCAGGTAATCCAGCGCCTGCGTCAGGCTAAAGCTGTCCACCTTGAGCCACAGGCTGGTATCGAGGTTCTCCAGCGTGACCGATCGCTGGCTGCGCGCTTGTATGCGCCGTTGCGCGGCCAGCAGCACATCAGACCCCAGCATTTCTTCCAGCGGCCAGCGTGCCTTGAGACCCTCGGTGGCCTTTTGCGTCATGCCGGTGATGCGCTCACTCATGCTGTGCACTTCTTCACGCACCACGCCCAAAAAGCGCTCGCGCATGTCGGCCTCCAGGTCGGGGTAAGCCAGCATGTCCACCGCCGCCTGGATGTTGGCCAGCGACGAGCGGCTGCCCTCGGTCAGGCCGTGCAGCAACTGGTCGCGCAGATGTTCTTCTTCAAACGCGCGGGTCACGTTGTCGAGCATCAGCACAAAGCCGCTGATGTCAGCCTCATCGACTTGCGACTGCACATGGCGCACCGGTGCCATCTGCACTTTAAGCAACTGCCCGGCTTGCGTGGTGGTGACAAATTGAGCCGACGGGCTGGCCGCCCCGCGCTCCATGCGCTGGCGGATGCTCTCCAGCGCGTGGGCCACCAGCTGGCGGTCAAACACCGCGTAGATAGAGCGACCAATGCCCATCAACTCAGCACCACCGGCCAACGCAGGCGCACTGGAGATGGCCTTGAATTGCATTCTGGCGCGGCTGTTGTACAAGATGATGCGGCCATCCAGATTGCACACCACCACGCTCTGGGTCAGCTCGGCCATGAGCGCGGCCAAACGGTTTTTTTCCTGCTGCACGCTTTGACTGGCCTGAACAATTTGAGCCGCCACGTCTTCACGCAAACCATCTCGCTGCGAGGCCAGTTGAAAAATCGCTTGCGCCAAGGCCTGGGTTTCCTTAGTGCCATGGTGATCCATGGGCGCGGCTTTGGGCGCCGCCAACAACACCTGGGTTTGCTCCAGCAGGCGTGCCGGAGCCGAGGCATAACGCCGAAACAACCAGCGCAAGGTGGCGGCAATCGACACCAGCCCGAACAGCCAGGTCAAACCAATCAGCACCAGCCGGGGCGCGAGTTGCTCGGTGACCAGAGCAAGCTGTGCCGGCGCCAGGGTCGAGGCAATCAGGCCGATGGTGACCAACAGCCAGACCAACGTGGCCACGCCAATGACCACAATCGCCAGCACCAGCCGACGATCCAGCTTGAGCCGGTTCATGCAGGGCGGCCCAACATTTCGGCCACCTTTTGCACCAGCTCACGGGTGGCAAAAGGTTTGGTCATGTAAGCGTCTGCGCCCAGCGCCATACCCTTGGCTACGTCGGTGTCGCGCCCCTTGGCGGTGAGCATCAAAATTTTGACAGCCTGCATCACCTCATTGCTGCGGATTTCCTGACAGACTTCAAAGCCCGTCTTTTTGGGCATCATCACGTCCAGCAGCACCAGGTCAGGCAACTCACGCGCCATCGCGTCCAGCGCCTGCTGGCCGTCACGCGCGGTGACCACGGTGTAGCCTTCACGCTTGAGCAAATACTCCAGCGAGATCACAATGTTTGGCTCGTCGTCGGCCACCAATATGGTTGGGCTCATGCTTGTCTCCTTAGGGCTTGTTCACAAATAACATGCACATGTGACTCGCCAACTTTGGGCGCACTGCATCGTTGCAAATCGCTTGTGCAGCAGAGCAGCACGGCACGCTTTGCGCCTCGCATTGCATCCCAAATCCGGAGACCAAATGTACAGCTTATTCATGAGCAAGCCCTTACTTGTTATTTTTTGGGCAGGTAAAAGCAAAAAACTGCGCCCTGCCCGGTGCTGGTTTCCAGCCACAAACGTCCACCAAAGTGTTCCACAATCTGGCGACTGATCGGCAAGCCCAATCCGGTACCTTGCGGCCGGTTGGCCGCTTCGCCACCCTGGCGGAACTTCTCAAAAATCAGTGCCTGCTGCTCAACCGGTACACCCGGGCCGTTGTCGCTTACCCGCACTGTCACCCCTGCATCGTCCCCCTGAAGGCTTACACCAACCCGACCAGCGGGCACCGGCACAAACTTGGCCGCGTTGGAGAGCAAATTCAACAACACCTGCGTGAGCCTGTCGGCATCGGTCATCAGCATCAACGGGGTCTTGGGCAAGTCCACAAGCACCTGGGTTTGCCGCTCACGAAACAGCTCAGAGGTGGTCACCACCGCCTGCTGCACCAGGCTACAAAGGTCTACATCGGCAGTATGCCACTCGGCATGGCCGGACTCGATCTTGGCCATGTCCAGCACCTGGTTGACCAGGCGTGACAGGCGTTCGGTCTCGCTGACGATGATGTTGATGAACTGTTTACGGTGTGCCAGATCAATCTTGGGGTCGTCACGCATCAGCTCGGCCAGCGCCCGGATGCTGGTCAGGGGCGTGCGCAGTTCGTGCGTCACTGACGACATGAAATCATCTTTAAGCCGATCCAGACTCTTGAGTTGCTCATTGGCCGCGCGCAGCTCGGCAGTAGCGCGTTCGAGCGAATTGGACTTTTCTTCCAGCTCTTGTGAATGGGCGCGCAGCTGCGAGGTTTCATCCAGAATACGCAGCACATCGTTGGGGGTCAGAGTTTCTTCTTCCACACTGCTGGCCACCAGCACCCGAGCCGAGGCACTGCCCACCGCACCGGCCAATTGCGTCTCAACGTACTGCACCAAGCGTGCATCTGGCGTGATGTCTTTGGCGGCACGTGCTCCCACCTGGCGTGCATAGCTTGTAAACAAAGCCTGCGCCCGCTCCACGCCCATGAAGCGCTCACACAAACGCAGCAAATCGGGCACGGTGGCGCGGCCACGCCAGAACACCGGCCGAGCCGTGCTGGTGCGCTCAAACACATCCACAAACAGCAGCGCCTGGCTGGCTTCAACACCACTTGGGGCGCGCCACAAAGACAAGCCCACATAAGCCCCCAGATTGACCAATAGGCTCCAAAACAGCGAATGCGTCAGGTTGTCCAAGCCATGCAAACCCAGCAACTGCTCGGGCCGCAGCCAGCTTAAGCCCCACAGTCCGTGCGTCAAAAATGCATCGTCCAGCCAGCCCGACTTGGCCAGCGAAGGCAGCATCAGGGTGTAGCCCCACATCAAAAAACCAGCACTCAAGCCCACCAGCGCCCCGCGCCGCGTGGCTCCTTTCCAGTACAAACCGCCCAGCACCGCCGGCGCAAACTGCGCCACGGCGGCAAAGCTGATCAAGCCAATGCTGACCAGTGCATAGGCTTCGCCGGCCAGATGAAAATACACATAACCCAACACCAGCACCAGCAAAATGGCGGCACGGCGAATCAGCAGCAGCACGCGGGTTAAATCGTGCCCGGCTTCAGCCTTGAAGTGTGCAGTGCGCAACAGCAGGGGCATCACCAGTTCATTGCAAACCATGGTTGACACCGCGATGGTTTCCACAATCACCATGCCGGTGGCGGCCGACAAGCCACCAATGAACGCAAACAAGGCCAGGCCGGACTGCCCGGCGGCCAGGGGCAGCGACAACACAAAGTTGTCGGCGTTCACCGCCGTGCCATTGAAGTACAACAAACCGCCCACGGCTATCGGCAACACAAACAAATTGATCGCCAGCAAATACAACGGAAACACCCAGGCGGCGCGGCGCAAATGCTGCTCCGACACGTTCTCAACCACCATCACCTGAAACTGGCGCGGCAAAAAAATTACCGACAACATTGATAGCAGCGTCAGCGCAAACCACTGCGTCCAGGCAAAGGAGCCGCCCTGCTCCAAGCGCAGCAACTTGGCCAGCTTAGGTACGGCATGCGCCTGGGTGAACAAATCCGTCAGGCCGTTGAACAGGCCATAGACCACAAACAAACCCACTGCCAAAAAGGCGATCAACTTCACCAGCGACTCAAACGCAATCGCCGCCACCAGGCCTTCATGGCGCTCGGCCGAGTCCAGATGCCGCGCACCAAACACCATGGTGAACCCGGCCAACGCCAAGGCCATGTAAAAGGTGCTGTCTTGCGTCCAGTGCGCTTGCAGCGGCAACGCCGTCACCGACGTGGCGGTCAGCAAGCCATAGCCAGCCGACACTGCCTTGAGCTGCAGCGCGATGTAGGGCACGATGCCGACCACCGCAATCAGAGTAACCAGGCCGGCCAGCAGTGGGCTTTTGCCGTAGCGGCTGCCAATGAAGTCGGCAATGGACGTGATGCGGTAGGTTTTGGCAATGCGGATCATCTTGCGCAGCACCAGCCAGCACAGCGTCATGGCCAAGGTGGGGCCAAGGTAAATCGGCAAAAACCAGATGCCACCCGAGGCTGCCCGCCCAACGCTGCCAAAGTAAGTCCAGGCGGTGCAATACACCGCCAGCGACAAGGCATAAGTCCAGGGGTTGGCAATGATGGAGCGACCCTGCGCGGCGCGCCAATCGCCAAAACTGGCCACAGCAAACAGCAGCAGCAAATAGACAAACGAAGCACCGACAACCAGCACTGGCGAGAGCATGGCTAGTCGTCCTTGTCACCCTGGCTGTGGCGTTCCATCAACCAGGCCAAGGCCACAATCAACAGTGTCCACAGCGCCATGAGAGCGGTGGGGAACAGAGGCAGGCCGAGCACCATGGCATCCACATCCCACATGCCCAGCAACGGAAAATTCAACAGCAGCCAGCCCACACCAAACAAGGCCACCAGACGTTGTGCGGTCAAGCCGGGGTTCATCTCAGGCTTTGCCTTTAAGCCAGCTGGCATGGGCATGACGGCTGAGGGCAAAACTGGCAATGAACTTGCTCCAGATGGTGCTGCCCGCCACCGCGCTCCAAACTTCGTAATGCCAAAACCCGCCTAGCACAGCCACGATGACACAGACCACGATCACACCGGCAATCAAATTGATGGCCATCTCGTAGGGGGCAAATTTTTCCGGGTTGGGTGGCGCTTCACCCTGCTTGATGGCAACCTCGGAAAAATCCCGTTTAACGGCAATGCGCCAGGCCCGGCGCAACCAGACAAAACAGATCGGAAACAGCGCCAAAAACAAAATCCACGTCATTGCGACGCTGATATCAAACACCATGAAAGGCTCCAATACAAATTGGCAGGACTTGCGCAAAATTGTCCCGGCTAGACGCTGCGCCGCAGGTAGTACGGCTGGTACGACAAGGCGCTGCAACAACGCTGGGACAGTTTTGCGTAAGTCCTAATTAAAAAGCCCCGCCAGCTTGAACACCGACAGGGCTTTGATTGTCACCCCTGCCCACCCAGGCGGGCAAGGGGCTGATCAAACGGTTCGATGAACCTTAGTGGGCACCGTTCACAATTTTGGAGCCGCGCGGGATACGCACTGCTTCAACCATGTGCTGGATGTGCTCAGGCGGCTCGGGTGTCATTTTGTCGACCA
>MNXW01000279.1 GCA_001871515.1 Comamonadaceae bacterium CG2_30_57_122 | reverse complement strand
TTCAGATGAGTTCTTAAACACGTCCACGTTCAGCGAAATATTCGGCAATGCCGATGAATAAACGGTTCTAGACGATATTCAAAGCGAGCCAAGGACGTAGACATGCTGGAAAAAATGAGGTTGATTGTTTTGAGCTGACTGTCTGAAACGGGGCAATGCATTCCAAACACGATCCGGTCTGTTGCATCGAAAATTGAAATGGTTGCAGCACTTTGTTGATTTGCAAAGGATTTTTACCATCCGAAACGGACAAGCTCCAAAAGCAGGGACAACTGGCGTAAACTTGCCTCACGGTCTTGGAGATCGGATTTGAACCGGCGTCCGCACTCCACCACCATACATAGAAAGCCCAACTGTTTTGAGTTGGGCTTTTCTTTTGGAAAATCCTCAATGGTGACGAGCACTTACGCGAATTGCCTCTTGACTATTGTGCTATCAAATTTGCGTAATTTTGCCAATTTTTGGCCTAATTTCCCCCGTTTTCTCTCTCTGTTCTCAGTCAGCCTCTTGACTGTTCAAGAGGTCACTTTCAATGAAATCAACGACTTACGCGGGGGTGGTTTGCAAGTTGAAATTGGTGGGCGGTAGCGACTGAGAATAGAGAATGCCGGAAATGAGTGCGCTTCGCCCGCTATGGCCACACGTCATTGACGTGCTTCAAAACGCCATCTGCTCAAGAATGTTGGTAGCCGATCCGATATAGGTGAAAGCCACAAAAGGATTTCGCCATGGAAATTTCCCCCACCGCACTCGTCAACGCATCGACGCAAATGCAGCAAAGCCAAGTCGCCCAAACTGCCCAGGTTTTGGTTTTGAAGAAGGCCATGGACATACAGGCCTCCGGGGCGCTGGCGCTGCTACAGGCCCTACCTTTGGCCTCGAGTGGCAACCTGGGCACGCAGGTCAACACGATGGCGTAGCGCGTTGACCGGTCAGCAGCGGGAATGGGTATCAGGCACTCTAATCTTGTTGAGAAAATCATTCAATCCGGTGCTGCTCTCGACGTTACTTTGGTCACATGTGAACAGCGGCAGCGCTTGGCTCACTGCCGAACAGTGCGAACGGCTATGTTCTCGATCCTGACACCGCGTTACCATATCTCGACACACAAAGGATTCATATGCGCTGTGCGCATCTTGGACTAAAAGTGCCCATGGATTGGCAAACTGGCTGGATTCGTGTGCATGACCAAATTCTGAACTGGAAAAATAGCGAGGTGGTTTTGTTTGATGATACTTACGAACACGAGTTGCGCAATGACACCGATGTGAAACCTGCCGTACAGTTCATCGACATCGACCGACCTAAGGATCGAATCGGTACGCTGGTCAAGCGACTGATCGTACATGTGATTCAGGCCAGTACCTACGTCAAGCAACCATTGAAAAAACTAGCTTTATGAAACCGCGAACACGCACAATATTAAGCTCGAACGTCGACTCAAAGCAGGTGAACCGTCGTAGCAAGCTGTTTGTTCATATGCTGACTTCACTGCTGCTTGCATTGACGTTCACATCACCCGCCACTGGTGCACAAGGTCTAAGTTCAAGCAACGATATTCTCGGTGCGTGGGTCGAGGAGGGGCATCGCAAGGTAGCTGTCTGGATTGAGGATTGTCATGGGCAGCTATGCGGGCGTATTTACTGGCTGAAGATACCATTGTCGTCCAACGGCGTCCCAAAACGCGATTGGAAAAATCCCGATGCTGGTCTGCGCAACCGCCCCCTATGCGGGATGACCATAATGAGCGGTTTTAGACAAGAACGAGGCAATATCTGGAGCGCGGGCCAAATTTACAATCCAGGCAACGGTCTCACTTTCAGCGGTACTTTAAGTTTGGAGACCAATGGTGTGCTGAAGCTTCGTGGTTTCGTTGGCCTATCATTGTTTGGAAAGACCGTAACCTGGGTACGTCCACAAGAAAATATCAAAGCTTGTGCCTGAACAGAATCCGTAATGCATTGCAGAACTAAAACGCTGATACGGTGTTTGGTTCATAAGCTATAGCAGGCACACTCGGCCAGTGCTTTTCGGTCTCGCTTGAAGCCGCCAAATTGGCGTTCATCAACCACAACCGTGCCATCGGCTTGCTCCATGAGGGCACAGGCTGTAATTTGGGTCTGGTGCACATCCAGGCCAATCACGCGCTTATAGATGGGGGTGAGTTCCATCAAAATCCTCCAGTTGAAAGTTAAACTTCAAAACTGGAGGTGTTGCAGATGCCCCGTCGAAATTGCTTGTCCAACTTTGCAGTCAGCAGCGCTTTTTAACGTGAGATATCCAAGCAGTGAGCTTGGGAGTCAATTCGGGGTACGAGTCGGCGCAGGCGTGCCAAGTTAGAGATCGGAAGTCTAGGTTTCCAAAGGATTTTCTCTGCATCGATCAGCAGCACCTCCACCCTAGAGTTTCTTTCATCATCCGGGGCGTCGCTCTGGATTCATGCCAGTTAGTGAGGTGACGGCGCGCTACCTGCTTGTTGTACCAGCCAACGGATAACCTCAGCGTCCAGACACATGGCCAGGTGGCCTATGTTGCTAAATTCGGTCACCGTGGCATCAGGCAACACTTGCGCGCGTTGCGGGTAGACGATGTTGTCATGCCGGGTCAGTGCCAGTTGCATGAGCGTACGCACTGTAGGGGACTCGCATTGAGCCAGCTCGCTTAGCCAGGGGCTGTGCCACATCATTTGTGTGCCATTGGGCGTGCTGAGCCACTGCGGAGCCTGGGTGCCTTGGTGCGGCGTGCCCAGGGTGATGATTTTGGCGGCGTGTGTGCTGCCGTGTGCACGCAGCCAGGCGCGAATGGCCAGGCCGCCCATGCTGTGGCCGACCAGCACCACCTGCTTGACTCCGGTCTGGGCGCGCAATTCGATCACGGCTTGTTCCACCAGCGCGGCGTAGTCGTCAATTGGGGTGAACAACGGCTCCAGGTCAATGGCGAGCACCGTATGACCGGCTCGGCGCAGCGCCGTGGCGGCCTTGTCCCAGACCCGATGGTTGCACACAAAGCCGTGCACCAGCAGCACCGGCAGGGCGTTGGTGCCGGGTTCGGGCGGGCTCAGCGGTGGCAAGACCACCGGCTTGGCTTTAGTCCAGGGCTGGCGCAGACCAAAAATCAGCAAAGCCGCCTTGAATTCGCTCCAGAACGCTTGCAGGCAAGGCCAAAGCGGCCCGGCAGGGCGCGACTTCAACACAGAAAACCCGACGATTACCGCTTGCCACGCCACCACCCAGCCCAGGCCACCCCCCAGCACCAGTGCCAGCGCAGCGCCGCTCCAGGCATGCATCAGCACAACCGCGCCCCAGGTGCCCAACAGCATGCCAGTGAGCAGTTGAACCAGATAGGTGAGTCGGAGCAAGCGGGCAAGCATGGTGTTTTTCCTAGAAACAAAAGTGTGTCAAGTATGCCTGCCCGCGCGGATGCCATGAAGGCGCGCTGGTGAGCAGATGCCATCTATAGTTAAGCTTTTCTAACTGCACATTTTTTAGACCATGCCACAGCTATTGGGCCTGCAAACGGCCACCGCCAAACGTGCCACCATCAACCACCGTAGCGTGCTCACGGCCATTTACAAGCAGCCGGTGAGTGTGGCGGTTTCAGTGATGCCTTTGGGCCTGAGCGGCGACGAGCAGGCCGATTTGTCGGTGCATGGCGGCCTGGACAAGGCGGTGTACGCCTATCCCAGCGAGCACTATGCGTTCTGGCGCGAAGCCCGTGCGCAGGCTGGCCTGGGAGGCATAGACGATGCGTTGCCTTGGGGCAGCATGGGTGAGAACCTGAGTCTGCTGGGACTGTTGGAAACCGAGGTGTGGGTGGGTGATGTTCTAAAGTTTCCGCACTGCACCCTGCGCGTGACCCAGCCTCGCGAGCCCTGCTACAAGTTCAATGCGGCCATGGGCTTCAACACCGCCGCCAAAGCCATGGCGCAGCACGGCTGCTGCGGTTTTTATCTGGCGGTGGACGAAACCGGCACGCTGCAGGCCGGTGAGCGGTTTGAGTTGTTGCCCGGGCCGCGGCGCTTGGGCATTCCCGAGCGTTTTAACGCCAAGATGTTCAAACACCTGCGCTGAGTGATCACTGGGTCCCAAAAATCCGGTCACCGGCATCGCCCAAGCCGGGCAGGATGTAGCCGTGGTCATTGAGCTGGCGGTCGATAGCTGCAGTGAAAATTTGCACGTCGGGGTGGGCCGCGCGCAGCGCCTTCACCCCTTCGGGGCAAGTGAGCAAGCAGACAAATTTGATCGAACGAGGCTTGAGGGCTTTCAGGCGCGTGATGGCCGCAATGGCCGAGTGGCCGGTGGCCAGCATCGGGTCGACCACAATGGCATCGCGCTCAGGCATGTCTTTGGGCATCTTGAAGTAATACTCCACCGCCTGCAGCGTGGCCGGGTCGCGGTACAGGCCGATGTGACCCACGCGCGCACCGGGCACCACGGCCAGAAAACCGTCGAGCAAGCCGGTACCGGCGCGCAGGATGGAGGCCAGCGCCAGCTTTTTGCCGTCGATGACCTTGGCGGTCATTTTTTCTAGTGGGGTTTCGATCTCGATGTCCTGCAGCGGCATGTCGCGCGTGACCTCATAGGCCATCAGCATGGCCAGCTCGTTGAGCAGGGTGCGAAAACTGGTGGTGCTGGCATCTTTGCGACGCATCAGCGTGAGCTTGTGTTGCACCAGCGGATGGTCAATGACGTGAACCATGGGGTCGTTTGAGGAGGTCATGAAACGCTTTCTGTATCAATCAAAGTGGGCACGATTGTCGTGCCAGCGGGCATCGGCCGGGCGTTAGCGTTTGCCACCAAAAATGCCACCCAGCACGCCGCGAATGATCTGGCGGCCCACTTCGCGGCCAATTGAGCTGGCGGCGCTTTTGAAGAGCTGTTCGCCCGCGCTGGTACGCCTGCCCCCACCGCCGCCAAACAAGCTGCCCAGGCCAGAGCCCAAGCTGTCGAGCAAGCCACCGCCCTCGGCTGGAGCCGCTGCTGCGCCACCGCTGGCTGCAGCTGCACCGGGTTTGTTGGTGTTATTCGTCTGGTTAGCCTGATCAGCACGGGTGTCTATGCGCCCCTTGATTTTCTCAAAAGCCGATTCGCGATCCAGGGTTTTCTCATACACCCCGGAGACGATCGAATCCTTCAGCAAAGCCTGGCGCTGCTCGGGGGTGATCGGGCCGATTTGACTCGCTGGCGGGAAAACATAGACGCGTTCGGTTGGGCAGGGGCGGCCTTTTTCGTCCAGAAAGCTGATCAGCGCCTCGCCCACGGCCAGTTCGGTGATGGCCGCGCCAATGTCCAGACCCGCGTTGGGTCGCATGGTGTCGGCGGCGGATTTGACCGCCTTTTGGTCACGCGGGGTGAAGGCGCGCAGGGCGTGTTGCACCCGGTTGCCCAGTTGTGCCAGCACGCTGTCGGGAATGTCCAGCGGGTTTTGCGTCACAAAGTACACGCCCACACCCTTGCTGCGTACCAGCCGCACCACCAGTTCAATGCGCTCCACCAGCACTTTTGGCGCGTCGTTGAACAGCAGGTGCGCTTCGTCAAAAAAGAACACCAGCTTGGGCTTGTCCAGGTCACCGACTTCGGGCAGGTTCTCAAACAATTCGCTCAGCATCCACAGCAAAAAGGTGCTGTACAGGCGTGGCGAGTTCATCAGCTTGTCAGCGGCCAGGATGTTGATCAGGCCGCGGCCTGCGCCATCTGTTTGCATGAAGTCGTCGATGTTGAGCATTGGCTCGCCAAAGAACTTGTCGCCGCCTTGGCTCTCGATCTGCATCAGCCCACGCTGGATGGCGCCAATGCTGGCGGCGCTGATGTTGCCGTATTCGGTGGTGAAACTGCTCGCGTTGTCGCCCACATGCTGGCACATGGCGCGCAGGTCTTTCATGTCCAGGAGCAATAGGCCAGCATCGTCGGCAATCTTGAACACCAGTTGCAGCACGCCGGCCTGGGTGTCGTTCAGGTTGAGCATGCGTGCCAAGAGCAGTGGGCCCAGGTCGCTCACCGTGGCGCGCACCGGGTGACCCTGCTCGCCAAACACATCCCACAGGGTGCTGGAAAATGCTACGTATTCAGGAGCTGATAGCCCACGTTCTGCAAGGACTTTGGCCAGTTTTGGCGTTGAGGTTCCGGGGCGAGAAATGCCGGTCAAGTCGCCCTTGATGTCGGCCATGAACACCGGCACGCCCAGTTTGGCAAAGCCTTCGGCCATGGTTTGCAGGGTGATGGTCTTGCCGGTGCCGGTGGCGCCAGTGATGAGCCCGTGGCGGTTAGCCTTGTCGGGTTGCAGAAAACATTGGGTTTGGCCGTGCTGGGCAATCAGGATGGGTTCAGGCATGTCAACCTCAAAAAGTACAATAGAAAGACTTGCAAAAAATCGCCCCCGTGTCGTTGCGTCAACTTGCGGTACGGTGTGTACCGTCTGCGTTGGCGCGCCTAACGGGGACAATTTTCTGCAAGCCCCAAACGCATGGCGTAGCGTAACGAATTTTTAAAGGATTTCCCGTGGCAGGACACAGTAAATGGGCCAATATTCAGCACCGCAAAGGCCGTCAAGACGAAAAGCGCGGAAAAATCTGGACCCGCATCATCCGTGAAATCACGGTGGCGGCTCGCGCCGGTGGTGGCGACCTGGGCACCAACCCGCGCTTGCGGCTGGCAGTTGACCGTGCCAAAGCGGCCAACATGCCCGCTGACCGCGTCAAGTACAACATCGACAAAGCCACCGGCAGCGTCGAAGGCATCACCTACGAAGAAATTCGTTACGAAGGCTACGGCATTGGCGGCGCGGCCATCATTGTCGACACCATGACCGACAACCGGGTGCGTACCGTGGCCGAAGTGCGTCACGCGTTTGCCAAGTTTGGCGGCAACATGGGCACTGAAGGCTCGGTGGCGTTCCAGTTCAAGCACTGCGGCCAGATCATTTTTGCGCCGGGCGTGAGCGAGGACAAAGTGATGGAAGTGGCGCTGGAGTCGGGGGCCGAGGATGTCATCACCGACGACGATGGTGCGATTGAGGTGATTACCGCCGCAGCCGACTTTGAAGCCGTTAAAAACGCGCTGGAAGCTGCTGGCCTGAAGCCCGACGATGCGCAAGTCACCATGCGCGCCGAAAACCCGATTGAAGTCACCGGCGACGATGCCGCCCGGATGCAAAAACTGCTGGATGCGATTGAAGACCTGGACGACGTGCAAGAGGTCTACCACAACGCCGAACTCGACACGGACAGCCTATGAAGGTGCTTGTGATTGGCGGCGGTGGCCGTGAACATGCGCTGGCCTGGAAGCTGTCGCAATCTCCCAAAACCCACAAAATCTATGTGGCTCCGGGCAACGGCGGCAGCGCCAAAGACCCCCGGTTTGAAAACGTCAATATCACCGATGTGACCGCCCTGTGTGCCTGGGCGGTGGCAGAAAAAGTGGCGCTGACGGTGGTCGGGCCCGAGGTACCGCTGGCTGCTGGCGTGGTCGATGAATTCCGCAAACACGGCCTGCGCATTTTTGGACCAACCCAGGCCGCCGCGCAGCTGGAAAGCTCCAAGGCGTTTTCCAAGGCGTTCATGAAACGCCACGGCATCCCCACTGCGGAATACGAAACCTTCTCTGACCCGGTTTTGGCGCATGCCTACATCGAGCAAAAGGGCGCGCCGATTGTGGTCAAGGCCGATGGACTTGCCGCAGGCAAAGGCGTGGTGGTGGCCATGACGGCTGCCGAAGCGCACGAGGCCGTTGACTTCATGCTGGTCGACAACACCCTGGGCGTGAGCCACAACGCCGGTGGCGCCCGGGTGGTGATTGAAGAATTTTTGCAAGGCGAAGAGGCCAGCTTCATCGTCATGGTCGACGGCAAAAACGTGTTGCCGCTGGCCACCAGCCAGGATCACAAACGCTTGCAGACGGGTGATTTGGGCCCCAACACCGG
>MNXW01000047.1 GCA_001871515.1 Comamonadaceae bacterium CG2_30_57_122 | reverse complement strand
AAAGCTGTCGAACCGGGGTGGCGTGCGGAATATGGGTGACTTGATATCTGCAAACAACAAGTTGGTTTTATGAAAAATAGCACTTTGGGATGCAGAAATTACAAATATCCCTTTTCCGGCGGCACTGACGGGCGCATTGCGTCGTTTCAATCCACTTGTTTAGCAGAGCTAAACGGCGCGTCTTGCGCCTAGCACTGCATCCCGTCAGCACTCGCCATAAACGGTACATTTGCAATTTCCACATCCCTTAGCGAAGGTCAAGGGGGAGGCCGCGGGCCGAAGGACGTGTAGCAAAGCGCATCACCCGGCTGATTCATTGACCACCGCCATGTGCTCAGCAGTCCAACGCGTCCGCCACAACACGTTGGATTGCACCCCGGATCAGGCTAATATCTGACTTTCAGCCCACAACAAGGAGAGACAACATGGCATCAATGGTGCAATTCAATCGCCCCGATGGCAAAGCGGTACAGGGTTATCTGGCCGAACCGGCGCAGGGCGCGGGCGCGCCTGCAGTGGTGGTGATTCAGGAATGGTGGGGCCTGAACGACCAGATTCGCGGCGTTGCTGACCGCCTGGCGCTGGCCGGTTACCAGGCGCTGGTGCCTGACCTTTACCGGGGTCAATCGACCCTGGACGCCGAAGAAGCCCACCACCTGATGACTGGCCTGGACTTTGGCGACGCCGCCTCGCAAGACGTCCGCGGCGCGGTGCAGTACCTCAAGACCCGTGCCCCAAAAGTCGGCGTCACCGGCTTTTGCATGGGCGGCGCGCTGACGCTGCTGGCGTTGACCCAATCCCCCGAGATCGATGCCGCGACCACCTGGTATGGTTGCCCGCCGCTCGAATACATCGACGCCAGCAAAATCCACGCTCCGCTGCAAGGTCACTGGGCCACGCAGGACGAGTTTTTCAGCATCGACACCATCGACGCGCTGGAGGCCAAGCTGCGCGCGGCCAACGTCGGCTTTGAATTTCACCGCTATCTGGCGCGCCACGCCTTTGCCAATGAAACCGCGGTGGGGCCGCGCCGTTTGCCCGCCACGCAGTTTGACCCGGTTTGGGCGCAGCAAGCCTGGGATCGCACCTTGCGGTTTTTTGGCCGCCACCTCGGCTGACACAGCAACGCCCACTTGGGCGTAGGCGGTTAACATGACGCCATGTTCAGTTACCGCCACGCCTTTCACGCCGGCAACCATGCCGATGTCCTCAAACACACCGCCTTGTTGGCGGTGCTGCGTCACCTGACGCTCAAAGACACCGCCATCCACTTCTTTGACACCCACGCGGGCGCGGGCCTGTACCGACTTGACGGCGATTACGCCCAGACCAGCGGCGAGGCCGCACATGGCTTCTTGCAACTGCAGGCCGCGCTGACACCCGACACCGTGCTGGCCCCGGCGCTGCAGGATTACATGGACATGGTCGCCAGTTTCAACCCAGGCAGCAGCCACGCCATCTACCCCGGCTCGCCGTTCATCGTGCAGCGCTGTTTGCGCGAGCGCGACCGGTTGCGCCTGTTTGAACTGCACCCCACCGACGCCAAGACGCTCAAGGCCAACGTCGCCCAACTCGACGCCGGGCGCTTCATCACCGTGATGCAGGAAGACGGCTTTGAAGGCCTCAAAAAATTCTTGCCGCCACCATCCCGACGCGCTTTTGTGCTGTGCGACCCCAGCTATGAAATCAAGAGCGATTACGGTCGTGTGGTCGACCTGCTCACCGACGCGCTCAAGCGCTTTGCCACCGGCACCTACATGGTGTGGTACCCGATCATCCCGCGCCCCGAAGCGCATGAACTGCCGCGCAAGCTCAAAACGCTGGCCAACCGCGAAGGCCGACCTTGGCTCAACGCCACGCTAACCGTCAAGTCGAGCAAACTCACTACCGACGACGCAGGCGAAACCGTGCGACCGGGTTTGCCCGCCAGCGGTGTTTTTGTCATCAACCCGCCGCACACGCTGAAAGCAACTTTGCATGACGCACTCAAACAGGCGGCTCAACTGCTCGCGCAAGGCAAAAACAAGGCGTTTGAGGTGGAAACCGGCGGCTAGCAGTTCGTTTCATCAAAACGGTTACAAAATGAAATCGATGAATTTTCTAAACTGGCTAGGCCAGAGGAGGCGACCTAGCCGTAGCTATGGCAACAACGAACAACAACGCCAGGCTGGAAAAGGCACGATTTCATGTACGTGTTTTGGTGAAACGGACTACTAGGAGGCTGTCGAACTTTCGGCATCGAAGCGTACTCGTGCCTGCATGATGCCTGGTTTATTCTTGTACGACTTGGTATGGTTCAGGCATTTTTCAACGACAGCAGGCAGCTCGCCTTGACTCAGTATTGAACCGAGATTGTTCATTAGGCGGTGCTTGGCACCTGTTTGAACGCTGGCTGCAGCTTTGCGGTCATTTTGAGCGTCTGCTCGGTGTCCATAGCCATGCTAGGAACGCCTCACAGCCTTGCATACTGCCTCGCAAACCTGATCGTCATCATTTCAAACCCTGATGAACGTCAATCTCTGTTGAATCGGCAGGTTAACGCCATATTCAATCGCTGCTGGCTCCCTTTACGGAATGTGGCCAATGTGGGACTGCTGGAATATGGTTCAGTGCGGTGTACATTCTGCACAAAAGAGTTAACGAATTCTTCCACCAGGGTCAACCAATGTGCTCTCTATGGGAAAGCTCACCGTTTCAGGTACGCGGTGTTATTCACCCTATCAGCGCCTTGCATTGTCAAATCACAACACATGAATAGAAAACTTCGACTGACACTTATTGCGAGCTTTGCAAGCCTCCACATCAGCTTGACGACAAGCGTTTTTTCACAAGAAACCAAAATCGATGACATCGTTTTGGCCGATTTTTTTGAGTTGCATCAACGCGGATTACATCCTAAGTGGCAACTCAGCGGGTTGCCCGATCGCAAAACACCTCTGACGCGGTTTGAGCCGGTTCAAGTTGATGGTGAAAGTGTGCTGAGCTTGCGCACCCAAGCTTCTTATGGCGTGTTGACGCACCGCTGGCAGGGGCGAGCTCCCACATTTTTGAACTGGCGTTGGCGGCTTGATCAGTCCTTGCCCAACGCAGACATAAAAATCAAAGCGGGTGACGACGCGGCGCTCAAGGTGTGTGTGATGTTTGACCAGCCGCAAGCCGACATCCCTTTTTTGCAGCGAGCTACGCTGGTTTTGGCGCGTCGATCAACTGCACAGGATTTGCCCAACGCCACACTTTGTTACTTGTGGGACAGCCGCTACCCGACAGGCACTCACGGTGCCAACCCGTATACGGATCGCGTTCGCTTTCTGGTACTTGAAGGCACAGAATCCGCGAAGGGTCAGTGGGTACAGCAGCGTCGACGCATTGCTGACGACTTTGCCTTGCTCTTTGGTCAAGAAAGCAAAATCATGCCACCCATCATTGCAGTAGCAGTAGGCGCAGACAGTGACAACACACGGGGCAGCAGCCTGGGTTACCTGACTCGGTTAAGCTGGCAACCTTAAACCTGTACTCCTCAATTGACGGCTTGCCATGAAACACTTGTTGATGCTCGGTGCAAGCCACGCCCACATCCACCTGCTTTCAACTCTGGCCAAAGCGCCGTTGACGGGGGTGCGGATCACTCTGCTTGCACCTTACCCACGCCAACTTTGTTCGGGCGTGATGCCGAGTTTTGTGGCCGGGCATTACACGCTCGACGACTGTGCGATCTTGCTTGAACCCTTGCTGCAAAACACCGACATCACCTGGGTGCATGGCCATGCCGCCGCTCTGAATGTCCAGAAGAAAATCCTCACACTGGAGGACGGCAGCACGCATGCTTTTGATGTGCTGTCCATCAACACCAGCCCAGTGCAAGACCGGACGCGTATTGAACAATTGATGCCCGGTGCACGGGAACACGCGCTGTTTGCTCGCCCCCTCGAATCATTTGCTGCCCTGTGGCCCAAAGTGGTAGAACTGGGTCAGAAAAAACCGTTGCGTGTGGCCATCATTGGTGGCGGTGCAGCCGGGTTCGAACTGGCCTGCGCCGTGGCACACCGCTTGCCAAACGCCGCTGTCACGCTGCTCAGTGGCAACACGCCTATCGGTGCCAACTATCCAACCAAGGTGCAAGCCCTGATGACCCGAGCGTTACGGGTACGCGGCATCACCATGATTCAGGAACGCGCCGTGGCCTTGGCTGCTGGCGAGGTGGCACTGTCGGGCGGGGCACGTCTGGCTTGTGATGTGCCCTTGATAGCCGTTGGGGCGCAAGCTCCGGCGTGGCTGCAGGCCAGTGGTCTGGCTCTGGATGCCCAAGGCTTTGTGGCAGTGGATGCTTGCCAGCGCTCCACCAGCCACCCACAAATATTTGCAGCGGGCGATGTGGCTACGCGTGTTGACCTGAGCCTGCCGCGCAGCGGGGTCTATGCCGTTAGCGCCGAGCCACCTCTGGCGCGAAACCTACGTGCTGTGCTGGCAGGCATCGACCCCAGCCCCTACTTGCCCCAACACACAACGCTGAACCTGCTTTCATGTGGCAACCGCCGCGCCATCGCCAGCTGGGGGCAATGGTCTGCGCAAGGCCTCTGGGCCTGGTGGCTCAAAAACTGGATCGACCGCAGCTTTATCAAAAAATACAGCTTGCGCTGATCATTTGACGATCAAGCGAGCCACGCCCACATCAGCCTCTGTCACACCCACCGCCGCAATGGCTTCAGGTACCGGCTGGCCTTGAATCAGCGCCGCGGCCAGTTCGCCCATGGCCGGTGCGGTCTGGATGCCATAACCACCTTGCCCGGCCAGCCAAAAAAATCCGGGCGCGTCGGGCGCAAAACCCACCACTGGCGTGCGATCTGCGACAAACGAACGCAGACCTGCCCACTTGCGTTTGATTTGGCGGATTTGCAAGGTGGTGGCGGTTTCCATGCGATCCACGGCAATCGCCACATCCAGTTCGTCGGGTTGAACGTCCTGTGGCACTTCAGGGTCTTCATTGGCGGGTGACACCAGCAACAGACCGGCATCGGGCTTCATGTAAAAGCTTTCTGCTGCATCAATCACCATCGGCCAGTCGGTGATGTCACAGCCCGCAGGGGCATCGCAGGTGAACGCGGTACGGCGCATCGGCACCAACCCAATCGTAGCCACACCCGCAAGCTTGGCCAGCTCGTCACACCAGGCCCCAGCAGCGTTCACGATGGTGGCAGCCACAAAGACACCCGCCGATGTTTCCACACGCCAGCCTTGGCCTTCGCGGGTGATTTTCAGCACCTCGGCATCGCACACAAGCTGTGCACCAGCGGCTTTGGCACCCCGCAAAAAACCCTGGTGAATGCCATCGACATCCATGTCCATGGCATCGGGCTCATAGACACCGTACACCGCACACTCTGGCTTGAGCACGGGAATGCGTTTCAGAATTTGAGCTTGCGTCCACCATTCGATGTTCGGCACCAGTTCCTGCTTGTCTTGCAAGGCCTGCGCCAGCACCGCTTGGTCAGCTGCACCGCCCACGCTCAAAGAACCGCGTGGTGTGACCAATGGGTAGGGTGAAAACCCCGTTGGCGGATTGAAATAAAAAGGCCTGGATGCGGTGGTGATGGCGCGCACCGTGGCATTGCCATAGGTTTCTGAATACAGCGCCGCAGAACGCCCGGTAGAGTGATACCCCGGTTGCGTCTCACGCTCAAGCAGGATCACTTTCTTATGGGAAGCCAAAAAATAGGCTGCCGACGCACCGGCCATGCCCGCACCAAAAATCAGAACGTCTGCTGTCTGCATAAATCGACCTCGCAATGGAAAAAAACCGAATGAATGAACCCAAGACGATTATTCCCAGTTTGCAGGGTTTGCCTGGCTTTTCAGCGGGCTGAATTGACGCAAATCATTTTTTTCATGCTGCATTAGCATCTGCAAAAGAAACGATACCGATCAAGTCAGAGTCAGGTTGAACCCACCCTTGGGCTTGAACACACCGCAACCAATCAAGTGATCCCTGTCCAAGGGAAGGATGTACGAAGTCTTCTCATCCACCACGCCGGTCACTGGGTTAACCACTTCATAATCAATCCAGCCGCCGCCCCGCTCGGCTGCCGCAAAACCCTCCCGCAACACATGGTTGCCATCAAGTCCACGAATGTCGTGCACAGTCTTGCCGACGCTGGCAGGGGTTGATCCAAACGCCTGGTAGACCCCATGGCGATCGAAAACGAAAATATACAGATCCCGATCTCTAAAACCTCCTTGAGGATCATGAAATTGAGCCGCCGCAGCGCTCAATCCACGTTGATTAACCAGATCCAGTCCACGCCGAACCATGGCAAAAGACTCATCGGCCGTACCACGGCGCAACCTGATGGATGCCACTGCTTCGCTCAAGTGCGATGCCCGGTCACGAAGACCAACTGTGGCCTGCAAGGCCTGATCTACCATAGCTCCATTTTGCTGGGTAATGTTGTCAAGACCCTTGACGGCCTGGGCAATTTCAGCCAGGCTGCTGCTCTGCTCCGAACTGGCAATGGTGATTCCGTTGAGCCCATTGGCAACCTCATGAATCCCCCCCACGACGGTACGCAGCTTGGAGGTCACGGTCTCAATACGCGCCACACCCAAGGCCACCTGCTCGCCGGAACGTGCAATCAGTTGACGTATCTCGCGCGATGAGGTGGCACTGCGTTGTGCAAGGGTGCGCACTTCACTGGCGACCACTGCAAAACCACGCCCCTGCTCGCCAGCACGGGCAGCCTCGACCGCAGCGTTAAGCGCCAGAATATTGGTCTGAAAAGCGATACTGTCAATCACGCTGACAATTTCGTCCATGCGCTTGGAGCCCTCCTGAATTTCAGCCATGGCACGCACTGCCACATCCATAGCTTGCGTACCGGACTCAACTTCACCGCACACCCGCCGTGTCAACACATCTACTTCATTGGCACGCTTGGCGCTGATCTGCACCGATTCGCTCAGTTCCAGAATACTGGCACTGGTTTGCTCCAGGCTGGCGGCTTGGGCTTCAGTGCGTTGTGCCAATTCGTTGGTGCCATCGGCCAGTGATTCACCGGCCTGCGCCACATGTACCGCCTGGTTCCGAATCGTACCCACCAAGCCAGAAAAATTCTCGTTCATGGACTCAAGGTTGCGGCTCGCCTGCGCCAATTCATCACGCCCAGACAATAGCAAGGTCTTTGAAAGATCACCACGCGCGCTGTTGCCTATGGCCTGCCCCAGCAGGTTCACGGCAACCATCAGACTCTGACAAAACGCCAACCACAAATAAAGTAGCACAGCAACACCCAGCCACGCAGCCAACACTTCCCAGCCCATACTGCCCTGCACCAGAACCAGCCACATCGTCATCGCAACCAGCAGTACAGAAAGCAGCACCAGACGCGCCCGCAAGCCGAGCGCTTGCATCAGCTTCACTCCAGGACGAAGCCACAATGAAATAATGGACATATTTTCCTTTTCACCAAGCCTCGCCTGGCCAACACACCGCAAACCATTGGCTGATACTAAACAGCATCAGTGGGCGCTGGCAGCGGGTTTCCCCCAATAAACCTAGATTCCTCTGTTGACCGCTTGTTTTCTTCAATAAGTGCATATGGATATGGATTATTTCAGTCTTAACGTAAAACAACGCCCACAGCCGACAAGAATGGCGTGTCGTAGGGTCGACTTCAGTCGGCCATGGCTGGTTGAAACCCTTCCCTACGCAGGGCACGCATGTTTCATGCTTAGGGGTGTCCTTGTTGAACATGGACGTTAGACAGGTTCACCTTTTGGGTGAGCGTGCTATGCACCCGATTGAGCTGCTGGCAACGCGGGCGCGTCCAACAGAGGAATCTAGGAGTCTGTCGGACTTTCGGTACATCGGCTGTAATCCGACCGCAGCGGTTCATTTTTTACCGTCTTTTTGGCTCATAGCTACGGCTATGAGCCAGCAAATCCGGCAAAAACTGCCCTCGCTGGGGTCGAATTTGGCTACGCCGCTCTTCGAGAACGCTTCGATGCCGAA
>MNXW01000167.1 GCA_001871515.1 Comamonadaceae bacterium CG2_30_57_122 | reverse complement strand
GGCGGTCGGTAATCTCCAGCACGCGGCCCAGCCGCATCACCTTCAGGCACTGCGCCACCGCATCTGCAGGCACTTTGCGGCTAAGCACTTTGTGCACTTCAAACAGGGCAATCACCGGCACCAGCAAGGTGGCGCGCTGCTCAATGGGTGCGGCAAACAAATCAGCACGCTCGGTATCGAGCAGGTACTCAATCCAGCCCGATGAATCCACCATGTTCATTCGAACTCCCGATCCGGCTCTTTTTCAATTTCCAGATCGGCCGGGTTCAGGTTGTATTTTTTGAGAATGCCGCGGTAGGCACTCATCGGCAATTCAGGCCTGATCACCAGTTCTTGCCCACGCAGTTCAAACTGGATGTGCGAACCCGCGCCAATTCCCAGTTTGGCGCGCATGGCGGCGGGTAGAGTCACCTGCCCTTTGCTTGACACAATCGCTTCGGCTTGCATAAAAAATCCTTTACAAAAAATTAAGTAAAGCAAATCATAAAGGTAAAGCGATGCAGACGCAAATCCAGGCAGGCATATCAAAGACAATAGCGCCCAAGCTTTTCATACCCGCCATGACACACGACCACCCGCATCACCACGACCACGACCACGACCATCACCACGACCACCCCCATGCGCACCCGGCCCAGCCGGTGGTTCAGTTTGACCAGCTGCGCACCGACCCACCTGTGCCCGAGACCGGCTATGCCGGCAGCCATGCCCGCCGTGGCACGCTCACCTTGAACCACGGCATGGTGCAAACGCCGATCTTCATGCCGGTGGGTACCTACGGCACGGTCAAGGGCGTCACGCCCACCAGCCTGGAAGACATGGGCGCGCAAATCATTCTGGGCAACACCTTTCACCTGTGGATGCGCCCGGGGCTGGACGTGATGCAAAGCTTTGGCGGCTTGCACGAGTTTGAGCGCTGGCGCAAACCGATCCTGACCGACTCGGGCGGTTTTCAGGTCTGGAGCCTGGGTGCCATGCGCAAAATCACCGAGGAAGGGGTGCACTTCTCCAGCCCGGTCAACGGCGACAAACTCTTCATGTCGCCCGAAGTGAGCATGCAAATTCAGACCGTGCTCAACAGCGACATTGCCATGCAGCTCGATGAATGCACACCGTATCTGTCTGTAGAGCCCAAGACCAAAGGGCAAGTCACTACCGAAAGTGAAGCACGCAAAAGCATGGAAATGAGCCTGCGCTGGGCCAAACGCAGCCAGGCCGAGTTTGCCCGGCTGGAGAACCCCAACGCGCTGTTTGGCATTGTGCAAGGCGGCATGTTTGAGCACCTGCGCCAGGAGTCTTTAGAGGCATTGGTGGAGATGGATTTTCCGGGTTACGCCGTAGGCGGCGTCAGCGTGGGCGAGCCCAAAGACGAAATGCTGCGCATCATGGCGCACACCCCGCACCGCCTGCCGTGGCACAAACCGCGTTACCTGATGGGTGTCGGCACGCCTGAAGACCTGGTGGAAGGTGTGGCCGCAGGTGTTGACATGTTTGACTGCGTCATGCCCACGCGAAACGCGCGCAACGGCACGCTGTTCACCCGCTTTGGCGACCTGAAAATGCGCAACGCGCGCCACAAGTCAGACCACGGCCCGCTCGACGCCACCTGCACCTGCTACACCTGCAAGGGCATCACCCGCCCGGGCGGCGTGGTCAGCGGCGGCTTTAGCCGTGCCTACCTGCACCACCTGGATCGCTGCGGTGAAATGCTCAGCCCGATGCTGCTGACCATCCACAACCTGCACTACTACCTGAACCTGATGCGCGAGGTGCGCGCGGCGCTGGATGCGGGCAGGTTTGGCGCGTTTCGGGCGCAGTTCAAGGTTGATCGCGCGCGTGGGGTGTAGTCCAGTATTGCGTTAGCTGATGTAAATTCGCGATGCCAAGCCTTGGCTGTTTATCCCCTCCAGAGGTAGCTTTCATGAAAATTCTGTTTCGCGCGCCTCCGCGCTTCACCGCCCAGCTGCTTGGCAGTTGGCTGCTGATCTCTTCCAACATTTCCATGGCAGCGTCCCTCGCCCCGGTTGCAGCAGAACACGGCATGGTGGTGACCGCCCAGCATTTAGCCACACAAGTTGGCGTGGATGTGCTCAAGCAGGGCGGTAACGCGATTGATGCCGCAGTGGCCGTAGGCTATGCCCTGGCCGTGGTGTATCCGGCGGCAGGCAATTTGGGCGGTGGCGGTTTCATGACGCTGCAATTGGCCGATGGCCAAAAAACTTTCCTGGACTTTCGCGAAAAGGCTCCGCTGGCAGCCACGGCCAACATGTACCTGGGTCAAGACGGCAACGTGGTCAAGGGTCTGAGCACTGATGGCCACCTGGCCGTGGGTGTGCCGGGCAGCGTGTCGGGGTTGGAATACGCGCGCCAAAAATATGGCACACGTGATCGCGCGCAACTGCTCAAGCCAGCGATTGAACTGGCGCAACAGGGCTTCAATCTGACCCAGGGTGACATTGACATTCTGCACACGGCCACCGCGGCTTTTGGCAAAGACAAGGCCTCGGGCGCCATCTTTTTAAAGCATGGCCAGCCCTTCAAGGTGGGCGACAAATTGGTGCAAAAAGACCTGGCCAAAACACTGCAGAGAATCAGCCACCGTGGCACCAACGGGTTCTACCAGGGACCGGTGGCTGCGGCCCTGGTCAAGTCGAGCCAGAGCGGCGGTGGCATCCTGACCCAAGCCGATCTGGATCAGTATCGCACCCGTGAGTTGGCACCCATCGAATGCGATTACCGGGGCTACCACGTGGTGTCAGCGCCTCCGCCGAGTTCCGGCGGCGTCGTCATTTGCGAAATGCTGAACATCCTGGAGGGCTACCCGCTCAAAGAATTGGGCTTTCGCTCAGCCCAGTCGGTGCATTATCAGATTGAGGCCATGCGCCACGCCTATGTGGACCGCAACAGTTACCTTGGTGACCCTGATTTCGTCACCAACCCGGTCGACCGCCTGACCGACAAAGCGTATGCAGCCCAAATCCGCGCGGTCATTGACCCCAACCGTGCGGCCATCTCGAAGGAACTCCGTCCCGGCGTGGCACCGCACGAAGGCAGCAACACCACGCACTACTCCATTGCCGACCGCTGGGGCAACGCGGTGGCCGTCACCTACACCCTCAACGACTGGTTTGGCACCAAGATCACCGCCGCTGGCACCGGCGTGCTGCTGAACAATGAAATGGACGACTTCACCGCCAAGGTAGGCGTGCCCAATCTTTACGGCCTGGTGCAAGGCCAAGCCAATGCCATTGCGCCGGGCAAGCGCCCGCTCTCTTCCATGAGCCCTACGATCGTCAACAAGGATGGCAAACCGGTGCTGGTGCTGGGCACCCCCGGGGGCAGTCGAATCATTACCGCCGTACTGCTGACGTTGCTGAACACCATTGACTACGGCATGACGGTACAAGAGGCGGTTGACGCGCCGCGCTTTCACCAGCAGTGGCTACCTGACCTGACATCGGTCGAAGCCTTCGCCTTCTCACCCGACACGCGCACGCTATTGGAGGCTGCCGGCCACAAGCTGGGCCCGGCGCAACCCGCCAACCACATGGCAGCTATTCTTATCGGCGCACCTGCGCTGGGCGGGAAACCGGTTGGAAAAAATCGGTTTTATGGTGCCAACGACCCACGCCGCAACAGCGGTCTGGCCCTGGGCTTCTAAGTCAAGAATATTCAACCTCCAGCTGCCTTCGTTGCCGTGCAAAAGGTATACGGTTGGCGCTGGCAAGCGTTCTGCACCTTCGGGCAATGAGGCTGGTGCGATGGGGGGGGAACGCCAATGATGTTTTAAGCTTTGATAGCCATGGTGGTGTTGATCGCCTGCAAGGCCGCATTCAGCACCTGCGGGTAAGGGGCTCTGGCATCCAGGTCTAAAACCTGTGCGCCATTAAAATGCAAACGGGGCATCACCGAACTTTTGTCGCGTAGCTCCGCCAGGCTATGGTCGGGCTTGCGCGCGTGTGCGGTATCGGCATCGATATTGAGACGGATCACCAGCGCTGGTTTTTGCTGAGCCATCCACTGGTACAAGCTTTGTTCACGCGCCACAAGCTTGCGCACCAACCAGTTATGGGTTGGATCAACTGTAAGACCCGGGCCGTCGTAATGGAAGCCAGGAATCTCGGCCTGCGGGTAACGGTCTGCAATCACCCGCACGCCACGTTGCGACAGACGAATCACGCGCCGCAACTGCGTTGCACGCCACATCGAAAGCAAATGCATCACCAACGCAGTACCAGTACCAGGCAATTTCAGTTTCATGTCTTGAGCCCGTTGAGCTTTAGCAGCAAGATAGCGCTCAAGCCTGACTCCGATCACTGGCAAGTTTTTAATTTTGTCACCCATTTCGCCGGAAACCAGACCCAAATAACGTCGCTCAGCCATACCCTTGCTACGCAGGTGGGTCAGCAAATCTGCAGTCAGGGTTGACTTGCCGGTACCGTCGCAGCCCACAACAGCCACAACACCAGGAAGGAATGCGGGGGGCTCAACAGCGTGGTTCATGAATTCAGGCATTGGGGGCAGGTGTTGGTTCAGTTTCAAAATAACAGCAGGTCACTGTCAGCAACCTTTAAAGATATCACAGCACGATCAAGACAGAACACCCGCTTCTTTGACATGCATCAGCGCCGCGAATTGTGTGGCAACTCGCCGCCCTGCGGTGTCATGAGTGTTGCGCTGATGGCAGCCAAAGCGGCATCGAGTACCTGTGCATACGCGTCTCGCCCGTCCAGTTCAAGAATGTGTGCGTCATTAAAGTGAAGGGTTGGAATCACGTTCACCTTGTCGCGCAGCATCGCTAGTTTGTGGTCGGGCTTGCGCGAATGCGCGGTATCTGCGTCAATATTGATCCGAATCACGAGTGCTGGAACATGGTCAGCCATCCATTGATACAAGCGCTGTTCTCTTGCTGCGAGTTTTCGTGCCAGCCAGCTTTGCGCGTTCACGGCTCCCAGACCCGGACCATCGAAGTAAAAACCGGGCGTTTGCGCTTGCGGGTAGCGATCGGTGATCACCACTTTTCCGTCACGGCACAGCGCCAGCATGCGGCGGAACTTGTGCGCACGCCAGAGCGAGAGAAGAAAAATAACCAGTGTCGTGATGGCATCCGGAGCGGTGGTTTTCTTGCTGTGCGCCCGCTCTGCCTTGCGAACCAAATAGCGTCCGAATGGCGCACCGATCAGCGGCAGGCTTCTGATTCGCTCGGCTATGTTGCCAGATGACTGACCAAGGTAAATGAGCGCTGCCGGACCTTGACTCCGCAAATGGGTGAGCAAATCTGCGCTTAGCGTGGACTTGCCTGAACCGTCGCAGCCAATCACAGCTATAACACGGGTAAGTGTTTGGCGTTGCATCACGCCCCCTGACTGGTTAAGCTCATGCCCGCAGCCCGTCATGCAACGCCACCAGCGCCAGCGTGATGCGGTGACTGGGGTCGAGGTAAATCATCGGCTTGGATTGCTCGTGCGACTCGCGGATGCGCACTGAAGATGGCAGGTAGGGCTGCAGCACTGGTAAACCTTCTGCAATCAGCTCGCTCACCATGCGCTGGGGCAAATTGGCCCGGGCCTGAAACTGGTTCACCACAATGCCATCCACCTGCAACTCGGGGTTGTGGTCGGCACGGATTTCGTTCACGCTCTCCATCAGGGCGTAAAGCGCCTGGCGCGAGAAGCTGTCACAGTCAAACGGAATCAGGCAACCGGTGGCACCAATCAGCGCGGCGCGGGTATAGAAATTGAGCGCGGGTGCGGTGTCGATGTAAATGCGGTCATAGGTTTCGTCAAGCTGCTTCAGGGCTTCGCGAAGCTTGTAGATTTTTTGTCTTGATTCGAGCTTGACCACCAGTTCGTTCAGGGCCGGGCTGGAGGCCATCACGTCCAGGTTCTCAAACGGTGTGCCAAGCACAAAATCGCTGGCGGGAATATTGCGAAAACTGTAGCTCAGGCTGTGTTCAAAGAACCCGGCCACGGTGGGCTGACCATCTGCCACCTGGCCACCCAGCAGGTAGCTAGTGGAATTGCCCTGCGGATCCAGGTCGATGACCAGCGTGCGCAAGCCCTGGCTAGCGCTGATGGCGGCCAAGTTGCAGGTGATGGTGGACTTGCCAACGCCCCCCTTTTGGTTGAACACGACGATAGGCATGTGTAACTCCTTGTTGCAAACAGACGAACGTGGGACTAAGGTTTCATTGTCGTCGTTGAATCGGCATTTTTGCCGACGTTAATCATCAGCTAAATCTGATTTATAAATCAATTTATTTGAATTTTCATGATGAATAAGCCTGCCTATAGTTCAACCCATCGCATTACCACAACCGGAGACAACCCATGGATCAATCCAACCGTTACGCCGACCTGAGCCTGAGTGAAGAAGAACTGATCAAAGGCGGCCAGCACATTTTGTGCGCCTACAAAATGGCCCCCAAAGACGCTCTGGACTACCTAGAGGCGGCGGCCCACTTTGCCGCCGAGTCGTCCACCGGCACCAACGTGGAGGTTTCCACCACCGACGATTTCACCAAGGGTGTGGACGCACTGGTCTACCACATTGACCCAGCCACGGAAGACATGCGCATTGCCTACCCGCTGGCGCTGTTTGACCGCAACATCACTGACGGGCGCTTCATGCTGGTGTCGTTTTTGACCCTGGCCATTGGCAACAACCAGGGCATGGGCGACATCAAACACGCCAAGATGGTGGATTTTTATGTGCCTGAGCGCGTCATTCAGATGTTTGACGGCCCGGCCAAAGACATCAGCGACCTGTGGCGCATTTTGGGCCGCCCGGTGAAAGACGGCGGCTACATCAGCGGCACCATCATCAAACCCAAACTCGGCCTGCGCCCCGAGCCGTTTGCGCAGGCGGCTTACCAGTTCTGGTTGGGTGGCGACTTCATCAAGAACGACGAACCACAAGGCAACCAGGTGTTTTCGCCGATCAAAAAGACGATTCCCCTGGTGTATGACGCGCTCAAACGCGCCCAGGACGAGACCGGCCAGGCCAAGCTGTTCTCGATGAACATCACCGCCGACGACCACTACGAGATGTGCGCCCGTGCCGACTTTGCGCTGCAAACCTTTGGCACCGATGCCGACAAGCTGGCATTTTTGGTGGACGGTTTTGTCGGCGGCCCCGGCATGATCACCACGGCTCGGCGGCAGTACCCCAACCAATACCTGCACTACCACCGTGGCGGTCACGGCATGGTCACCAGCCCCAGCGCCAAACGCGGCTACACCGCTTTTGTGCTGGCCAAGATGAGCCGCCTGCAGGGTGCATCGGGCATCCACGTCGGCACCATGGGCCACGGCAAGATGGAAGGCGAGAGCGACGACCGCGTGATTGCCTACATGATTGAGCGCGACGAATGCCAAGGCCCGGTCTATTTCCAAAAATGGTATGGCATCAAACCCACCACCCCCATCGTCTCGGGCGGCATGAACGCGCTGCGACTGCCCGGCTTTTTTGACAACCTGGGCCACGGCAACATCATCAACACCGCCGGTGGCGGCTCTTACGGCCACATCGACTCGCCCGCCGCCGGGGCCATCTCGCTGCGCCAGGCGTATGAATGCTGGAAAGCCGGAGCCGACCCGATTGAATGGGCCAAAGAGCACCGCGAATTTGCCCGTGCGTTTGAGTCGTTCCCGGGCGATGCAGATCGGCTGTTCCCAGGCTGGCGGCAAAAGCTGGGGGTGTGAACCCGCATGACCGCTGCAAGCAGCAGCGTTAAAAAAGCCCCTGAAAAGGGGCTTTTTGTTATGCTTTTAATAGCTACTCGCCCTTTGTTTACAAGGGCTAGAGGCCTTTTTTGTTTATAACATTCAGCAGCTTGGCATGTACCCCGCCAAAGCCGCCATTGCTCATGCACAAAATGTGGTCACCGCCGCGCGCGGCCTGCGCCACTTGTTCGACCAATGCCTCAATGCTGTCGGCCACCTGGGCACGCTCGCCCATCAGTGCCAGCGCCTCGGTGGCATTCCAGCCCAGGCCGCCGCTGTGGCAGAAAGCCAGGTCGGCGTGCACCAGGCTCCAAGGCAGTTGCGCCTTCATGGTGCCGAGTTTCATGGTGTTGGAGCGCGGCTCAAACACCGCCAGAATGCGCTCACCCGCCTTCAGGGTGCGGCGCAAGCCGTCTACCGTGGTGCGGATCGCCGTGG
>MNXW01000012.1 GCA_001871515.1 Comamonadaceae bacterium CG2_30_57_122 | reverse complement strand
GAACAGCGCCAGCTTGCCGCGCTGGCCGTTGATGACGCGAAAGTCGGTGATGATGCCCGCCAGCAGTTGCGGTTCGCGGGTGTCGATCAGCTCGGCAATTGGGCGCTTGGCAAAACGCCGCACCTCGCCCACCACTTCATCAAACAAGTGGCCCGACAGGTAAAACCCCAGGGCTGTTTTCTCAAATGTCAGCCGCTCTTTCACGCCCCAGGGCGTGGCCTGCACCAGGTCGGGCTCTTGCGTGCTGGAGCCATGGTCATCGTCACCGCCCATGTCAAACAGGCTGCACTGGTTGGCGTTGGCCAGGGCGGCTGCACCAAATTCAAATGCCAGATCGACACTGGCCAGCAGGCTGGCGCGATTGCGGTCAATGGCATCAAACGCACCGGCTTTGATCAAGGCTTCTACGGTGCGCTTGTTGATGCGGCTGCGGTCAACCCGGGCGCAAAAATCAAACAAGCTCTTGAACGGGCCTTTGGCATCGCCGTTGGGGCCGACACCGCGCCCCTCACGCGCAGCCACAATGGCTTCAATGGCTTGCTGGCCGCTGCCCTTGACGGCGCTCAGGCCGTAGCGAATCACGGTGTCGGACACCGGCTCAAACCGGCTCACGCCCCGGTTCACGTCCGGGGGCTCAAAGCTCAACCCCATCTTCAGGGCATCTTCGAGCAACACCTTGAGCTTGTCGGTGTCGTCCATTTCAACCGTCATGTTGGCGCAGAAGAACTCGGCGCAGTAATGCACCTTGAGCCAGGCGGTGTGGTAGGCCAAGAGCGAGTAAGCGGCGGCGTGCGACTTGTTGAAGCCGTAGCCGGCAAACTTTTCCATCAAGTCAAAAACTTCGTCAGCTTTGCTCTCAGAAATGTCTTTTTTGGCTGCACCGTCACGGAATATCTGGCGGTGCTTGGCCATCTCCGCCGCGTCTTTTTTGCCCATGGCGCGGCGCAACATATCGGCACCGCCAAGCGAATATCCGCCCAGAATCTGCGCCGTTTGCATCACCTGTTCCTGGTAGACCATGATGCCGTAGGTCTCTGAGAGCATCTCGGCCACCAGGGGGTGCGGGTACTCCACCACCTCGCGGCCATGTTTGCGTGCCACAAAGCTGGGGATCAGATCCATGGGGCCGGGGCGGTACAAGGCGTTCAGCGCAATCAGGTCTTCCAGTCGGGTGGGTTTGGCGTCACGCAACATGCCTTGCATGCCGCGCGATTCAAACTGGAACACGGCTTCGGTCTTGCCGTCCTGAAACAGCTTGTAGACCGCTTTGTCGTCAATCGGCAGGTTCTCGAACGCAAAGTGCTCCTGCCCTGGGTGGCGTTTGATGATGAATTCGCGCGCAATTTCCAGAATGGTGAGTGTGGCCAAGCCCAAAAAGTCAAACTTCACCAGACCAACCGACTCCACGTCGTATTTGTCGTATTGGCTCACCGCCGAATCACTGCCGGGCTGCTGGTACAGCGGACAAAAGTCGGTGAGCTTGCCCGGGGCAATCAGCACCCCCCCGGCGTGCATGCCGATGTTGCGCGTCAGCCCCTCCAGCTTGCGTGCCAGCTCCAGCAGGGTGCGCACGTCTTCTTCACGGGCTTCGCGCTCGGCCAGAATCGGCTCGGCCTCCATGGCGTAAACCAGTTTGTCGTCGCGCTTTTCACCAGACGGCGGTGGCAATTGCAAGGTCACGGCCACGCCCGGCTTGTTCGGGATGAGCTTGCTGATGCCGTCGCAAAAGGTGTAGCTCATGTCCAGCACACGGCCCACGTCGCGGATCACGGCACGCGCGGCCATGGTGCCAAAGGTGGCGATCTGGCTGACCGCGTCTTTGCCGTATTTGCTCTTGACGTAGTCAATCACCAGGTTGCGATTGGTCTGGCAAAAGTCAATGTCAAAGTCGGGCATGGACACCCGCTCGGGGTTCAAAAAGCGCTCGAACAGCAGGTTGTACTGCAGCGGGTCCAGGTCGGTGATCTTCAGCGCATAAGCCACCAGGGAACCCGCCCCGGAACCACGCCCTGGGCCCACCGGGCAGCCGTTGTTTTTGGCCCAGTTGATGAAGTCGCCCACGATCAGAAAGTAGCCGGGAAACCCCATGCCGAGAATCGTCACCAGCTCAAACTCCAGCCGTTCCAGGTAGCGTGGCATCTCGGCTGCGCGTTGCACCGGGTCGGGATACAAATGCGCCATGCGTTCTTTCAGGCCAAGGTGTGAGGCGTAGCGAAAGTACTCGTTGGCCTCCATCACCACCCCATCGACCTCGGGAATGGGAAAGTCTGGCAGCTGTGGCTTGCCCAGCACCAGGCTCAGGTTGCAGCGCTTGGCAATTTCCACGCTGTTGGCCAGGGCGCTGGGCACATCGGCAAACAGCGCCTGCATCTGGGCGGCGGTTTTGAAATATTGCTCACGGGTGAAGCGGCGTACCCGGCGCGGGTTGGCCAGAATCTCGCCCTCGGCAATGCACACGCGGGCTTCATGCGCCTCAAAATCGTCAGGGCTTAAAAATTGCACCGGGTGCGTGGCCACCACCGGCAAAGCCATGCGTTGCGCCAGTTGCACGGCCGCCGCCACATGCGCCTCGTCATCGGGGCGGCCAGCGCGTTGCAATTCAAGATAAAAGCGGTGCGGGAACACCTGCGCCAGTTGCAGCGCGCCGTCCAGCGCCCGGGCCTCATCACCCTGCAGCAGGGCTTGGCCGACCGGGCCGGCCTGCGCGCCCGAGAGGCAAATCAAACCCGCGTTCAACTCGGTCAACCATGCCAGCGATACCGTGGCCTGGGCCTTGCCCCCGGCTTGCGTCCAGGCACGGGCCAGCAGCTCCGACAAGTTCAAATAGCCCTGTTGACTTTGCACCAGCAGCAACACGCGCGACAACTGCCCCAGCGCCTTGCCCAGGCCCTCCAGCCACACCTCGGCCCCCAGCACCGGTTTCACACCGCGCTTGCGTCCCTCGCGGTAAAACTTGATGCCGCCAAACAGGTTGCTCAGGTCGGTGATGGCCAGGGCGGGCTGGGCATCGGCCGCCGCTGCTTTGACCACCTCATCAATGCGGGTGGTGCCGTCAATAACGGAAAATTCGGTGTGCAGGCGTAAGTGAACAAACATGGGCTTCAAGTATGATGGTTGTAACCGGTCGACAGGCGCAGAAAACGCCCGGACGGTTACCCGTTGGATTGTAAGAAGACCCCAGGGCTGATCACTTGAAAATTCTGGTAGTTGATGACCACGCGTTGGTGCGTGAAGGCTTGAGCCAGGTGCTCAAAGGGCTTGAACCCGGGCAGACCGTTGAGGTGCTGCAAGCGCCTGACTGTGCACAGGCTTTTGCCCTGGCCCGCGCGCACCCGGATTTGGACTTGGTGCTGCTGGACTACCACCTGCCCGACATGAATGGCCTGGCCGCCTTGGCCGTTTTGAGCCAACAGCACCCGGATTTGCCTGTGGTCATTTTGTCTGGCTCGGCCAACCCCAGCGTGATGCAACAAGCGCTGACCCAAGGGGCAGCGGGTTTTGTGACTAAATCGGGCTTGAGTGACGAGTTGCTCTTTGCCCTGCGGCATGTGCTGGCGGGCAACATCTATGTCCCCAGCAGTTTGTCCGCTTTTCCTGAAGCCTACAGCTACGCCACCAGCCCTGCAGCTCAGCCGCCGGTGTTCAGCCCGCGCCAGCTGGAGGTGCTGCAACTGCTGCTTGATGGCTGCACCAACCGAGAAATCAGTGCGCAACTGTTTCTGGGTGAAGAAACCATCAAGACCCATGTCGCCACCATCATGCGGGCGTTCAGGGCCAAGACGCGCACCCAGGCGGCGACCGAAGCCACGCGCTGGGGTTACCGCAAATCGAACGAACTCAAGCCTTGAATTTGGCTGCGATGGCAGCCACGCGCTGACCAAACAGGCGTGCCGTTTCCAGGTCTCCCGGTAACATTTCAGCCGGTGACGAATCCGACGGCGACTGTGCCATGGCTCCTGCCGAAGAGCCCACGTAGTTCACATCGTTGCGCTGCGCCGCCTTGGCGTTGCTGGGCATCATGCCGGTGCCGACCCAGATGCCGCTGTGCTGCATGGCCAACGTGAACAGGTAATGCAATGTGCTGTGCTTGTCACCGTTCATGGTGGCACTGTTGGTAAAGCCGGCAAATACCTTGTCTTTCCAGACTTGGCCGTACCAGGGTTTGCTGGAAGCATCGGCAAATTTTTTGAACTGCCAGCTCACACTGCCCATGTAGGTGGGGCTGCCCATGATGATGGCATCGGCACCAGCCAGTGTGGCCCACTGGGCCTCCGTCAGATTGCCTTCGGCATCAATGGCCACCAACTCGGCGCCCGCGCCTTCAGCCACCGATTGCGCCATGCGCAGGGTGTGACCGTAACCCGAATGAAAAACAACTGCTACTTTTGCCATGATGAAACTCCTTTTGAAAAATTGAAAAAATTACACACGTTGAATCTGTACAGGTGTCCAACCCTGGGTTCTTACCACCATTTCGCTCGGCTCACGCCTGCAAATCAAACACCAGCACCTCGGCCGCCTGGGCGTCGCCCAGCAGCACCTCAGACTCATCCGCCAGCAGGGCGGCATCGCCGGTTTGAAGTGCCATGCCGTTCACGCTCAATGCGCCGCGCACCAGATGCACATAAGCTTTGCGCCCTGGCAGCAACGCCAAACGGCCAGTTTGCCCAGCCTCAAATAGCCCTGCATAGAGCCGGGCATCGGCATGAATCCTGACCGCACCCTGCGCCCCGTCCGGTGAGGCCACCAGGCACAAGCGCCCTTGCTTGGCGCTGGCCGCAAACGTGGTTTGTTGGTAGCTTGGCGGCACGCCCAGCACGTTGGGCTCAATCCAGATTTGCAGCAAATGCGTGGTGTCGTTGGGCGCGTGGTTGAACTCGCTGTGCTGCACACCGGTGCCGGCGCTCATGCGCTGCACGTCGCCCGGTGGTATGCCCTTGACGTTGCCCATGCTGTCCTTGTGCGCCAGCTCGCCCGAGAGCACGTAGGTGATGATTTCCATGTCGCGGTGGCCGTGCGTGCCAAAGCCCATGCCTGGCGCGATCCAGTCTTCATTGATCACCCGCAAATTGCCCCAGCCCATGTGCTCTGGGTCGTAGTAACCGGCAAATGAAAAGCTGTGGAACGACTTGAGCCAGCCATGGTCGGCATAGCCGCGCTCCCGGGAAGGTCTGAGGGACAACATATACAACTCCTTTGAATGCCGCGGTGATGGCCTGAATTTTGAGCCTTCAGCCCAGACCTGCGGTCGCAGTGATTTGATGGCATCATTCAATTTATTTGAATACCCTTCACGACATGCAAACTGTAAGCCAGGTGCTGACCCCCGATGCGTTGCTCATGCTGCAATTCATTTCCCGTACCGGCAGTTTTGCCGCCGCCGCCCGCGCGCTGGGCATGGTACCCAGCGCCCTGACCTACCGGGTGCGCCAGATGGAAGACGCGCTGGACGTGCTGCTGTTTGACCGCAGCGCCCGCCGCGCCGTCCCCACCCAAGCGGGGCTGGAGCTGCTGCGTGAAAGTGCCCGCCTGTTGCAGGATTTGGAAGCCGTGGCCAACCGCGTCAAACGTGTGGCCACCGGGTGGGAACCCCAGTTCACCATTGCGGTAGACAGCATCATCGCCAAGGCTACGGTGATGGAGCTGTGCGACCGCTTTTTGGCACAAAACCCGCCCACTCGCATCCGCCTGCGCGATGAAACCTTGTCTGGCACGCTAGAAGCCCTGACCAGCGGCTTGGCCGACCTGGCCCTTGGCGTGGCCGACCTGATCCCCACCACCGCCCTGCAAGCCAAGCCACTGGGCGACGTGCGCTTTGTCTATGCGGTGGCGCCGCACCACCCTCTGGCCAACGCACCCGAGCCGTTAACCGACGAACACATGCGTGCGCACCGCGCCGTAGCCGTGGCCGACACCGTCAGCCGGGGTCACGGTGTAACGATTGGCTTGTTGGGTGGACAGGACGTGTTCACCGTGGCCACCATGCACGACAAGTTGGATGCCCACCTGCGCGGTCTGGGCTGCGGCTCGGTGCCTGAATGCATGGCTGGTCCGTACATTGAGGCGGGTCGTCTGGTGGTCAAAACCACGCAAGGCCCAGCGCGCTCGGTACGCGTCAATTACGCCTGGCGCACCGCCCCCAGTGGCTCGCAAGGCAAGGCTTTGCAATGGTGGCTGGCACAGCTGGAAAGTGCGACCACACGTGCCGCTTTGCTGGAGCGTCACCGGGGCGTGTAAAGTCGGTCACATACAACGGAGAAATCATGAACAAAACCCCACGTACCCCCAAACACTTTGCCATCATCGGCGCTGGCATGGCCGGCATCACCTGCGCACGCACCCTGGTACAAGCCGGGCACCAAGTCACCGTGTTCGAAAAAAGCCGTGGCCTGGGCGGGCGTATGGCCACGCGTGACAGCGCTTTTGGCTCGTTTGACCATGGCGCGCAGTACTTCACGGCTCGTGATGCCCGCTTTGTCCAGGCCATGGAAACCACACCCAAGCTGGCCAAGCGTTGGAGCGCCAACAATGTGCAAGTGCTTGACGAACTCGGTCATGTCAAATCGGTTGGACTGTCCAAGCTCGAATCACATTGGGTGGGCGTGCCCGGCATGAAATCGCTGGTCACTGGCTGGGCCACCCCGCTGGTGAGCGCTGACCGGGTGCACATGCAAACCCGAGTCATGCAAATTGACGCAGACGTGCTCAATGCAAAACAATGGCAACTGCACACCGAAGGCCTGGATGGTAGCCACAAGGTCTTCTCTGGTTTTGATGCTGTTTTAATGGCTTTGCCCAGCGTTCAAGCGGGTGAGCTGCTACAAAAATCGAAGCTCGCTGCGCCATGGATCAAACAAATTGAACAGGTCAAGGTCGCACCTTGCTGGACTTTGATGCTGGCTTTTCCCCAAGCCATGCAACCTGGCATGAATGCTTTTGGTCCGCAATGGAACGCAGCCATCAGCACCCACCATCGCATCGCTTGGCTGGCGCGCGAGTCCAGCAAGCCAGGGCGTGAACCGATCGAGCGCTGGACAATTCAGGCCAGCCCGGCCTGGTCTCAGGAGCATCTTCACGACGAACCCAACCGCGCTCAAGCCAAGCTGCTCAAGGCTTTTTCTGAAGTCACAGGCATCCGTGCCGAACCGGCACACATCGATAGCCAACGTTGGTTGTACGCCAAGACCTTGAAGCCGCTGGGCAAAACCCACCTATGGGATGGCAAAAAAGGCCTGGGTGTGATGGGCGACTGGTGCCTTGGCCACCGTGTGGAAGACGCGTTTGTGTCTGGGCTTGAACTGGCACTGGCTGCAGCGTAAAAGCATGTAAGGGTTGGTGCATGAGCGCCGCCGAGCCGCCCCAAAGCGCGAAGGCTCCCGTGGGGGACAGCGCAACACACGCAGTGGCAAGCGTGGGGGCTACCTACATTGGCCGCTTCGCCCCCTCGCCCACCGGACCATTGCACGCGGGCTCTTTGGTGGCGGCACTGGCCAGCTGGCTAGATGCCAAAGCGCATGACGGCCAATGGCTGGTGCGCATTGAAGACGTAGACACCACACGCTGCCTGCCCGGCATGGCCGATGTCATCCTGCAGCAACTGGCCGCCTGTGGCTTGTGCAGCGACGCAGCGCCGCTGTACCAGTCGCAACGCACCAACCTGTACCAGCAGGCATTGACCCAGCTGATCGCCAACGCCCAGGCCTACCCCTGTGGCTGCTCGCGCCGCGCCATCGAGCAGGCGTTGCACCAAGCCGGCCACGTCAAGCCACGCCATGGCGAGCTGGTTTACCCCGGCACTTGCCGCGTAGGCCTGCAGGGCAAAGCCCCACGCGCCTGGCGCTTCAATACCAGTTTTAATGAATCAAATAGGCCTCTAGCCCTTGATAAACAAGCGCATCTAGATACACATTTAATAGCAAATAAATCCTCATCAATCGTCTTCTCATGGACAGATCGAAGACTGGGCGCACAGCAACAAGATGTGGCCACCGAGGTGGGTGACTTCATTCTGAAGCGTGCCGATGGCTGCTTTGCCTACCAGCTGGTAGTGGTGGTGGACGACAGCGCGCAAGGCATCACCGACGTGGTACGCGGCCAGGACCTGGCTGATAACTCCGCGCGGCAAATCCTGCTGCAGCGTGCCCTGCAGTTGCCCACGCCGCGCTACCTGCACACTCCGCTGGTGCTAGGTGCCAACGGCGAAAAACTCAGCAAACAAAATGGCGCACAGGCGCTGGATGTGCGTGACCCGCTGGCAGCGCTGAACCAGGCCGCCAAGGTGCTTGGACTAGCGGCACA
>MNXW01000246.1 GCA_001871515.1 Comamonadaceae bacterium CG2_30_57_122 | reverse complement strand
CAGTTGCCGTGTGGCTTCGTGCTGCTGCACCTTGGGGCGTACCAATGCTGCGGCGTTCCTGGCCTTTGAAGTTGGTGGCTTTAGGCGGGTGGGCGCGCACGCCTGCGGTGGGCACAGCCATATGCGTGGCATCGCCTGCACCGAGCTTGAACACCGCCACGGTTTGCACCAGGTCTTGGGCTTGAGATTTGAGGCTGCTGGCCGCTGCAGCCATTTCTTCCACCAAGGCGGCATTTTGCTGTGTGGCCTGATCCATTTGCGTCACGGCTTCACCGACCTGGCTAACGCCTTGGCTTTGTTCATTGCTGGCGGCGCTGATCTCGCCCATGATGTCTGTCACCCGGCGAATACTGCTGACCACCTCTGTCATGGTGCTGCCAGCTTTGTCGACCAGCGTAGTGCCTTGCTCGACCCGGCTAACGCTGTCGTCGATCAGGGTTTTGATTTCTTTGGCGGCTTCGGCGCTGCGCCCAGCCAGACTGCGCACCTCTGAGGCCACCACGGCAAAACCACGGCCTTGTTCGCCAGCACGGGCGGCTTCCACGGCGGCATTCAGAGCCAGGATGTTGGTCTGGAAAGCAATGCCGTCGATCACGCTGATGATGTCGCTGATCTTGCGGCTGGCTTCATTGATGCCCTTCATGGTGTCAACCACCTGGGCCACCACTTCGCCGCCTTGAACCGCTACCGTGCTAGCGCTCATGGCGAGCTGGTTGGCCTGGCGGGCGTTGTCGGCGTTTTGCTTGACAGTAGAAGACAGCTCTTCCATGCTGGCGGCGGTTTGCTCCAGGGCGCTGGCCTGGTTTTCGGTGCGGCTGCTGAGGTCTTGGTTGCCTTGGGCAATTTCGGCGCTGGCGGTGCCTACGTTTTCAGCACCTTGACGTACCCTAAGTACCCGGCTTGATAGTTCGGTTTGCATGTGGTTCATGGCGCGCATCAATACCGAGATTTCATTGTTGCCAGAAATGTCAACGCTTTGTGTCAAATCGCCCTGTGCAATGGCTTCAGCCACTTCGGCGGCGCGGCGCAGTGGAGCGGTGATGGAGCGCAACAAGCTCAGCCCAAAACCCACTGCAAACAGCAAGCCCAGTACGATGGATACCATAGAGATGGCGCGGATGGTTTGGTAGCGTGCAGAGTTGGATTCAAAACCTTGCTTTGCTTCGGTCAATTGAAACTTTTCCAGGACATTTACAGCCTCTCTTGCTGCATCAAAGCTGGGGCGGATTTTTTCCGCCAAAATCATCTCAACCGCCGGGAGGTCATTGGCACGAAGCGCAGCCACGGCGGGTTGCAGCCCCTGTTGTTCGTAGACAGAACGTTTTTCTGCGTAGGTTTTTGCCAATAGCGCTTCTTCCGGCACTTTAGGCCCCGACATGTAGTCGCTCCAGTTTTTGTTTATTTTGGCAATGCCAATTTCCACTTCGTCAGCACCACGTTTGATGTTCTCTGGTGTTTGCACGACCAGTGCGTTGGCAATCATCATCCGGTTTCTCAACATCAGGTATTTGATGTCACTCATAAGGCTGATGGACACGGTGCTGTCTTTGTAAGACATATCAAGCGCCTCATCACTTTTGCTCATGCCATACAGGCCAATGCTGCCAATCAGCAGCAGCAACAGCGCCATAACGCCGATCAGAATGTTCAAGCGGGTGGAAATTTTGAGTTGATTCATAGACGGTAACTTTCTTGGCCAAAAGATGGTCTCAATACTACACCGGCGCAAGGGTGCATTTGCTTGGCATTCGGGGCTATCATTTAAAAATGGCACTCCCCCGTCACCATGGTCAACCGCTACGGCAATTCATGTTGCGCCGGGTGGCGGTGTTGGTGTTTGCGACCACCGCATTGCTGTTGGCCAGTTTTGTCGGTTTTGGTTTGCTGCCCATGGCCGACCAGGTGGCCAAAGATCAATTTGACCATGCGGCAACTGGCGTGCGCTCCGAGTTGGATGCGGTGTTTGTCCCGCCGGTGCGCTTGCTGGACATGAGCCGTGGCTGGCTGGCCGGTGCTTTGCCCGACCTGGCCTCGCCCCAGGCGTTCAACCAGGTATTTAAACCGGTGCTGGAGAGCTCGCCAGAAATCACCTCGGTGGTAGCGGGTACCAGCAGCGGGCAGAGCTGGCTGCTGTTGCAAAAACCCGGTGGCGGCTGGCGCAACCGCATGACCGATGTGCCGCACTGGGGAGCCAAGCGCCATTTGTTGTTTGATGAAGCGGTGGACGGCAGTGTCAAGCAAAGCTGGAGCGACCAAAACTATGACCCGCGCCAGCGGCCCTGGTTTACCGGCGCGATGGCTCAAAAGGCATCGGCCGATGTTCACTGGACGGCACCCTACAGCTTTTTTACCACCGGCGACCCCGGCATCACAGCATCCACCCGCATGCGTCTGGCGGATGGCCGTGACTTTGTGCTGGGGTTTGATTTGACGCTGCGCGAGCTGTCCCATGCCACGCAAGCGGTTGTCGTGGGCTTGCACGGTGTGGCACTGGTGCTGACCGCAGATGAACGGGTGCTGGCGTTGCCGACCAAGCCTTTGGCCGTGAGTCCGGATGAATGGTTCAAGCGTGTGCTGCAGCCTGCTACCACTCTTGGAATGCCTGCGGTGACAGCTGCGCTGGATGCGTGGCATGCCGTGCATCGGCCGCAGAGTGAGGTGCTGGTCTTTGAGTCTCAGGGCAGGTCTTGGTTGGTGAGCGTGCAGCCCTATGTGCTGGGTGTCGAAAAGTTGTGGGTGTTGGTGTTGGCTCCGGCGGATGATTTCTCTATCCCTTTGCATTCCATGGCACTGGCACTGGCTGCTGCCTTGGGGGGGGTGCTTTTGTTTGTCATGTGGATGACCCGTGTTGGCATGGCACGACTGTCGCAGCCTCTTGAAGTGCTGGCCGACAACAGCCGCCGCATCGCCAGGCTGGACTGGTCGCCCTTGCTGGAGGTGAACAGCCGGGTGGCTGAAATACAGCAGCTTGCAGCCAGTCAGCAAACCATGCAGAAGACTTTGGGTGACAACCAGCAAGAGCTTAATTCCCGTGCCGAAGAGCTCAGCCACCAGGTCAGCACGCTGCAGGCCACAGAGACCCGGTTGCAGCAAAAAAGTGACATGCTGCAAACCATCATTGACAACTTTCCAGGTGGTGTTTCGGTGGTCAATGCGGATTTGCGTCTGGTGGCCTTCAATACAGAATTCAAAACACTGCTGGATTTGCCTGACGAGCTGTGCAACCGGACTGTGCTGATGTTTGAAGACGTGATTCGCCACAACGCACAGCGCGGTGACTACGGCCCGCAAGATGTTGACATGCTGGTGGCAGAACGGGTCAAACTTGCACGTGAATTCAAAGCCCACCGCATGGAACGCACCTTGCCCAACGGCACCGTGGTTGAAGTGCGCGGCACCCCTTTACCGCAGGGCGGCATGGTCACGCTTTACATTGACATCACCGCCAGCAAGCAGCATGAGCGAGAGCTCGACCGCATGGCTCACTATGACGCGCTTACTGGTTTGCCCAACCGGGTGCTGCTGGTAGACCGGCTGCACCAGGGCATGGCCCAGGTGGTGCGCCGTGGCCAACATCTGGTGGTGGCTTACCTGGATCTGGATGGCTTCAAACAAGTCAACGATACGCTGGGCCATGAGGCGGGCGACCAGCTGTTGGTGATGCTGACCGCACGCATGCGCCAGGCTCTGCGCGAAGGCGACACCCTGGCCCGGCTGGGAGGTGATGAATTTGTAGCTGTGCTGACCGATGTGTTAAGCCTGGATGAGAGCGTGCCCATGCTCAAGCGCTTGCTGGCCGCCGTGAGCGCGCCGGTGACCCTGGCCGGGCGTGAACTACAGGTATCTGCCAGCATTGGGGTAACCCTGTTTCCGCAAAGCGTGGAGGTCGATGCTGACCAACTGTTGCGTCAGTCAGACCAGGCCATGTACCAAGCCAAGCAGTCAGGCAAGAACCGTTACCACGTGTTTGACGCCGAGCATGACCGCAGTTTGCGCGGCCAGTTTGAAGGGCTCAAACGGATCAAGCAGGCGTTGGAACAGGACGAATTTGTGCTTTATTACCAGCCCAAGGTCAACATGCGCACCGGGCAAGTGGTGGGGGCAGAGGCCTTGATCCGATGGCGGCATCCGCAGCAGGGCCTGCTGGCTCCTGCGCTGTTTTTACCCTTGATTGAAGACGATCCCCTGGCCGTGGCGGTGGGGCAATGGGTGATTCGCACCGCACTGGCACAGATGGCGGCCTGGAATGCAACCGGCTTGCATTTGGCGTTGAGCGTCAACGTGGGTGCACGCCAATTGCAACAAAACGGCTTTGTGGCATTTTTGAATGATGCATTGGCCGCCCAGCCGCTGGTGGATGCGGCAGATTTGCAAATTGAAGTGCTGGAGACCAGTGCCCTGCAAGACATGGTGCGGGTGACCGAAGTGATGGCGCAATGCCGAGGCCTGGGGGTGCACTTTGCGCTGGACGATTTTGGCACGGGCTATTCGTCGCTGACCTACCTCAAGCGCCTGCCGGTGTCGCAACTCAAAATCGACCAAAGCTTTGTGCGCGACATGCTCGACGACTCCGATGACTTGTCGATTTTGCTGGGTGTGCTAGACCTGGCCGCGTCGTTTCACCGGCAAGCCATTGCCGAAGGCGTGGAGACCGTTGAACATGGCCACATGCTGCTGCAATTGGGCTGCGAACTGGCTCAGGGCTACGGCATTGCGCGCCCCATGTCGGCCGCAGACATACCAACCTGGGCGGCCACCTGGCAGCCAGATGCGTCATGGGCGCAAGCCAAGCCGCTGCCACGCCTGAGCTTGCCGCTGTTGTTTGCGCAGGTGGAGCACCGCGCCTGGGTGCTGGCTCTGCACGCTTACCTGAAAGACAAACGCGCCCAACCCCCAGCTATGGACAAAGGCAAATGTCAGCTGGGCAAATGGCTGGATGCGGGTGGCTTGGCTCAGCACGGCCAGCCGCGCATGGTCACGCAGTTGCTGCAAGTGCATGCTCAGGTGCATGCACTGGCACAACAACTGTGTCAGCTCAAGGTGCAGGGTGACGCAGCGGCAGCCCTGTTGCAATGGCCAGCCCTGTTGCAACTGCGCCAGGTGCTGTTGACGCAATTGCAAGACCTGTGTCGGGCGTGTGAGGGCTAGCGCGCTTACCCCCGCGTGCCTGGGGGTGCTGCTCGGCACAGCCTGCCAGCTGCTGCAAAGCGCTTTATGGCCAGCATGGTTTTATATGGTTTTTATGCCTCTAGCCCTTTTGTTAATTGGGCTAGCAGCTACTAAAAACATAGTAAAATCGTACCATTTTGCGGCTGTGCTGCTGGCCATGGGGGCGGTTACGTTCAGCACCACCGGTTTGCGCGCGATCTGGTTTGCCAGCGGGGCGCTTGAACACCCGTTGGAAGGGCGTGAGCTTGCGCTCACCGGCACGGTGGCGGCCATGCCACAGCGCTTTGATGCGGGGCTGCGCTTTCGCTTTGACACAGACACCGCCTTGCTCGAGGGTCAGGCGGTACGCGTGCCCAAACGGTTGGAGCTGGCTTGGTACAACGGCGTGTTTGCCCGGGGTGACGGCCCAGGCGAGTTGCTGGGCGAGTTGCAGCGTGTGCCCGCGCCGCTGCAAGCCGGTGAGCGCTGGCAGTTCACAGTGCGCCTTAAAGCGCCACACGGAGCCATCAACCCGCATGGGTTTGACTACGAGCTGTGGCAGTGGGAGCAGGGCGTACAAGCCACCGGCTACGTGCGCGCCGGCCCCAAAGACCCACCACCACAACGCCTGGGAAGCAGCTGGCAACACCCGGTGGAGCGGGCGCGTGGGCTGCTACGCGAACGCATAGTTGCGCGTGTGCCAGAGGCCAAAGCCGCAGGCCTGATCGCCGCGCTGGTGGTGGGCGACCAGGCGGCGATTGACCGGGCGGATTGGGATGTGTTCCGTGCGACGGGCGTGGCGCATTTGATGAGCATCTCTGGCCTGCATGTGACCATGTTTGCCTGGGGCGCAGCGTTGCTGGTGGGCTGGTTGTGGCGACGCTCCAGCTGGCTGTGTTTGCGCGTCAGCGCCCCCAGCGCGGCGCTGGTGGGCGGCGTTGCGCTAGCCACAGCCTATGCCTTGTTCAGCGGCTGGGGCGTGCCCGCACAGCGCACGGTGTGGATGCTGGCCACGGTGAGTCTGCTGCGTCTGGCGGCTGTGCGCTGGCCGTGGCCGCAGGTGTGGCTGCTGGCCTGCGCGGTGGTGCTGCTGGCCGACCCGTGGGCGCTGATGCAAGCTGGGTTCTGGCTCAGCTTTGTGGCGGTGGGGGTTTTGTTTGCTACCGATTCAAGAGCTGCTCACCCAAGTGGATCGGGGGCTAGAGGTCTATTTTATTCAATTATTCGAGAGCAATGGGTGGTCACTTTGGCGCTCACGCCTTTGACGCTGCTGCTGTTTGGCCAGGTGTCTGTGGTGGGCTTGCTGGCCAACGCGCTGGCGATTCCGTGGGTCACGCTGTTGGTGACGCCGCTGGCCATGGCCGGGGCGCTGTGGCCGCTGTTGTGGGATGTGGCGGCATGGGCGGTGACTTTGATGGGCGGATTTTTGGGCTGGCTGGCCGCCTTGCCGTTTGCTACTTATTCTGCCGCGCAAGCCCCAGTTTGGGCCGGTGTGGCCGGGGTGCTGGGCGGCGGCTTGCTGGCGCTGCGCCTGCCCTGGAGCTGGCGCGCCCTGGGCGTGCCGCTGCTCATGCCGGTGCTGTTGTGGCAAGCACCTCGCCCGCCAGTGGGGCAGTTTGAGCTGCTGGCCGCCGACATCGGTCAAGGCAATGCAGTGCTGGTGCGCACCGCCCACCACGCACTGATGTACGACGCGGGTCCGCGTTTCAGCCGTGAGAGCGATGCCGGACACCGCGTGCTGGTGCCCCTGTTGCGTGCCTTGGATCAGCCCTTGGACACACTGGTGTTGAGCCACCGCGACAGCGACCACACCGGTGGCGCACAGGCTGTGCTGATGATGCAGCCGCAAGCCCAGTTGCTCAGTTCCATTGAGCTTGAAAACAGCCTGCAGGCGCTGCGCCCGGCCCAGCGTTGCGTGGCGGGTCAGCATTGGCAATGGGACGGTGTCAGCTTTGAGGTGCTGCACCCGCTAGCCAGCGATTACGGCGATGTGCACAAAACCAATGCCATGAGCTGCACACTGCGCATTACCAATGGCACGCAAACCGCGCTGCTGGCCGGTGACATCGAGCAGCCCCAAGAAGCGCAGCTGCTGGCGCGTGCCCAAAACAGTGCATCCCGACCCGATGATGGCTGGGTGAGTTTGCAAGCAGATGTATTGCTGATGCCGCACCACGGTAGCAAAACCTCCAGCAGCGCAGCGTTTCTGGATGCGGTGCAGCCGCGCATTGCGCTGGTGCAAGCGGGTTATCGCAACCGCTTTGGCCACCCGGCAAGCCCGGTTTTGGTGCGTTACGAAGATCGCCACATCCGTGTGCTGGACTCGCCGCATTGTGGTGCGGCAACCTGGCAGTCTTGGCGGCCTGAAAGCGTTCGTTGCGAGCGGCAGGAGCAGAGAAGGTATTGGCATCACTTGGTGCCTTGAAGTCCAGCTAACGTCCATGTTCAACAAGGACACCCCAAAGCATGAAACACGCGTGTTCTGCGTAGGGCGGGTTTCAACCCGCCATGGCCGACTGAAGTCGGCCCTACGCCACGCCATGGCCGACTGAAGTCGGCCCTACGCCACGCCATTTTTGTCGGCTGTGGGCGTTGTTTCACGTTAACTTTCAAATATCCGTTGAACATCCAGGCTTCCTTTTCCCCACTCTATCCCTCCGCCCTTTCCCGCCCCGCCGGGCGGGAAAGGGAGCTAACAGCCCTATTTGGCCGCGTGTGTAACAGAGGTCTTACACGGGCAAGGGCAGTTTGACAAAAATAATAGGGGTCAGATTCCAATTAATTGCAGATTTCACTTTGGGTCAGATTCCAATTAATTGCAGATTCCACTTTGTGTGCAGCCAATCCGTTTCACCCGCTGCCCAGCGGCGGGTAAGACCTCTGTTTGAAC
>MNXW01000055.1 GCA_001871515.1 Comamonadaceae bacterium CG2_30_57_122 | reverse complement strand
TGCACAGGCTGCACATGGTCTTACCCTCAGGCACCACTTTTTTGACGATGCTGTAGGTGTCCTGGGTTTCGATGTGGAACTCAATGCCCAGTTTACTTAAGTAGTCAGGCAGGATATGCGCCGGAAAGCCGGGCTGTTTTTGATCCAGGTTGACGGCCACGATGTCAAAGTGGATCGGCGCGCGTTGCTGCATTTTGATCAGAATGTCCAACAAGCCAAAGCTGTCTTTGCCGCCGCTGACGCAGACCATCACGCGATCGCCCTCGCTGATCATGTTGAAGTCGATGATGGCTTGACCTACTTGGCGACACAGGCGCTTTTCAAGCTTGTGGGACTCACGCTTGGCACGCAGCGCCGCGTCGCGCTCGGTGTTGATTTTTGGTGCTGCGGCGGGTTCGGCCTGGTCAGGCTCGACAAAATTTTCTGGCAGGGTTTCAGGGGATGTCATGGCTGATTTAAATACGCTTCGGGGGTGACGGCTGGTACGGGGCTTTTGACGAAATCTTTCGGGTTGCGCGTCAGGATCAAGCTGGCAGCGCAGGCCTGTGCGGCATGAGCGATCACGCCATCTTCAAAGTCGGCCATAGGGCTGTTGGATGCGGCTTGCAACGTGGCTTTCTCAACCCTGGCAACGGTCATGGCGTTGAGGCACTGATCCAGAAAGCGCCGGGCGCCGGCCTCGCCCTGTTTTTGTCGCAAAAAATAGTGCAAGGTCGTCACGCTGGTGGCGCACAACAGTGTGTCGCCCACGCTGCGGGCTTTGGCCATGGCCAGGGCGCTGGCCTGGTAAAACGGCTCACGTTTGAGCGCCACGTCCAACAAAATGTTGGTGTCAATCAGCACACTCATGACGCGCCTTGGCCCAGGTGTTTTTTCTCCAAATAGGCGTGGTAATCATCCATGGTGGGCGTCGGGCGACCGTCGGTGGGCAACGCAGCCCCCAAGAGACTTTTCGTGAAAGGGTCGAGTTGGTCTTCCCAACTGCGATCTTGAGGTGGCGTGGCAGGTGCTGTTTGGATGTCGCGTAGGCCGCGCTCCACAAAACTCACCACCAAGTTTTTCAGGGAACTGCCCTGCAGTGCCGCTTGCGCCTTGAGTTGGCGAAACAAGGGGTCAGGAAAGTCGAGTGAGGTTTTCATGTGCAAAGTCTAACCGATTCACACTTTTATATTTTTATACTTTTACCACTGCCCGGTTTCCATGCGGATGGCCACTTCGCAGTCGGCAAAAATTTCCAGCTTGGCAATCTTCACGCGTACGCCTTTTACGCCGGGCAATCGCATCAGGCGGTTGGCCAGTTTGCCAATCAGGGTTTCCAGCAGGTTGACGTGCTCTGCCGTGCATTCGTCGATGATGATCTTGCGCACTTTGCGGTAGTCCAGCACGCTGCAGATGTCATCGTCAGACGGCAACAGGGGCTGCGCGCCCAGGCTCAGTTCAGCATCGACCTGGATCGGCTGCGGTGCGGTTTTTTCACTTTCAAGAATGCCTAAGTTGGCATCAAAGCGCAGGCCGGTGAGGGTGAGGGTTTGCAGCCCCTGGGTGCTGCTGGTGCGGTGGTTCATGGGGTTTGGCGCGTGCAGGCGCAGGTGAGTGGTTTACAGCAGCGAGAAGTCGCGCTCGAATTTCATCAGGTGCTGGCCGCCGTCCACCAGCAGCGTGGTGCCGGTGATGGACTGGTTGGCCAACGCGAATGCCACCGTGGCGGCCACGTCTGCGGCGGTAGATGAGCGGCCAAGTGGCGAGAGCTTGTGCAGCGCTTCAAACTTTTCGGGGCTGAGCATGTGGCTGGTAAGTGTCAAGCCGGGTGCCACGCCCACCACCCGCACACGCGGTGCCAGGGCCAGTGCCAGCATGGTGTTGGCCGACTCCAGCGCGGCTTTGGACAGGGTGTAGCTGACAAAGTCGGGGTTCGGGTTCCAGAGTTTTTGATCCAGCAGGTTCACCACCGCGCCCCGCGCCTCACCCCGTGCGGCCAGGTGGTCGTACAGCGCCTGGCTGAGCAAAATGGCGGCTCCGGTGTTGGCGCGCAAATGGGTTTCCATGGCGGCAAAAGTAAAGGTCTGGGGCGTGTCATGCTCAAAGGTGGACGCGCTGTTGACCAAGGCATCAACATGCCCCAGCTTTTCAATCACGTTGGGCAGCAGGTTGCGCACCGCGGTTTCATTCCCCAAGTTTGCACGAAATGAGGCGCTAGCCCCCGCCAATTCTGCGCAATCAGCTACTGTTTTACGAGCGTCTTCAACCGAGTCGCGGTAATGCACGGCCACCCGCCAGCCGGCACGTGCCAGGGTCAGGGCAATTTCGCGTCCCAGCCGTTTGGCCGCGCCAGTGACCAGCACGGTGGGTTGATTGGGTGCAGAAAACAAGGGCGGCGCGTGATGGTAGGACATTCGGGGACAATTCCTTGCTATGACAACATCACCAAGTTTAACCAGCGAGCTCTCGCGTCACATTGCACAGTCCATTGGCGAGGCCAAAGGTTGGATCGGGTTTGACGCCTACATAAATTTGGCGCTGTACACACCCGGCCTGGGTTACTACGCCCACGGCAGCGCCAAATTTGGGGTGTTGCCCTACACCGTGAAAGACGCTGCCAAAGTGGCTGGCAGCGACTTTGTCACCGCGCCCGAGATCACGCCGCTGTTTGGCTGGACGCTGGCCCGCCAGGTGATGCAGGCGCTGGAGCTGACGGGCACCGATGAAGTTTGGGAATTTGGCGCCGGCTCAGGGGCGCTGGCGCTGCAGGTGCTGCAGGCCTTCAAGGCGCAGGGCGTGGCGCTGCCGCACTACACCATTGTGGACATTTCAAGCAGCTTGCGCGCGCGCCAGCAGGCCACGCTGGCCGAATTTTCAGCGCAGGTGCGTTGGGTGGACGCGCTGCCCGATGCCATGCGCGGCGTGGTGCTCGGCAATGAGGTGCTCGATGCCATGCCAGTGAAATTGCTGGCGCGCGTGGGCGGCATCTGGCATGAACGCGGTGTGGTGGTGAACGCCGTGGCGGTGGATGGCGAGGCTAGCTTTGCCTGGCAAGACCGCGCCACCGACCTGCGCCCAGCGCTGGCAGTGGGCGGCGTGCACGATTACCTGACCGAGCTGCACCTGCAAGGCGAATCCTTTGTGCGCACATTGGGCGAGAAATTAACGGCAGGCGCGGTGTTTTTGCTCGACTACGGTTTCCCCGAGGCCGAGTACTACCACCCGCAGCGTCACATGGGCACGGTGATGTGTCACCAGGCGCACCAGGTGGACGACGACCCGTTAAGCCGGGTTGGGCAAAAAGACATCACCGCGCATGTCAACTTCACCGGCGTGGCGCTGGCTGGCAACGCGGCGGGACTGGATGTGCTGGGCTACTGCAACCAGGCGCGCTTTTTGATGAACTGCGGCTTTCTGGAGCACCTGCAAGCGGCCACCCAGCCGGTGCGGGTGATGGCGCAAAAACTCATCATGGAGCACGAAATGGGCGAACTCTTCAAGGTCATCGGCTTCTACAAGGGCGAGCCCTGGCAGGCGATCGGCTTTGCGCAGGGTGATAAAACCCACACCCTTTAAGGCCGCACCATGTTTCGTTGGTTGATTGTGGTCTTGCTGGCGTTGATTCTGATCAACGGCTTCACACCGTGGCTGCAAAAGCTGGGCTTTGGCAAGCTGCCGGGTGATTTGCGCTTTAAGCTGTTTGGCAAAGAATTTTTCATTCCACTGACCACTACGATCATTCTGAGCATGGTGGCGGCGGCGATTTCAAAACTGTTGTGAGCTGAACAGAGGTGCTGTCAAGACCGGATTCGTTCCTCTTGAATTCCAGGAACGCAGCGGCATCTGATGACAAAGAAAGGCTTCACCATGACCGATTCATTGCACATCGTTTGCCCTCATTGCCACACCACCAACCGCATCAGTCGCTCCAATTTGAACACTGCGCCGAACTGTGGCAGTTGCCATCAGCCCTTGTTTGACGCGCATCCGGTGATGCTGGATGCGGCCAGTTTTGAGCGCCACATCAGCCGCAACCACATCCCGGTGCTGGTGGATTTTTGGGCCCCGTGGTGCGGCCCGTGTCGCCAGATGGCGCCGGCGTTTGAGCAGGCCGCCACCGAGTTGGAGCCCCTGGTACGGCTGGCCAAGGTGGACACCGAGGCGGAGCAAAGTTTGGGCGCGCGCTACAACATTCGCAGCATTCCGACGCTGGCGCTGTTTATGAATGGGCGTGAGGTGGCGCGTCAGGCCGGAGCCATGGGGGTGTATGACATCGTGCGCTGGACGCAACAGCATTTACCACGATGATCCGTGGTGTGTGGGGATGCAGCTTTGAGCTGGCGCTGGGGCGACATCGCGCTGGGGCAGATGCACATCCTGGCCAACCGCAGGCGCAATCTGGTGGAGATTAACGTGAAACAACGCCCACAGCCGACAAGAATAGCGTGTTGTAGGGCCGGCTTCAGTCGGCCATGGCGGGTTGAAACCCGCCCTACGCAGGCCACGCATGTTTCAAACTTTGGGGTGTCCTTGTTGTACATGGTCGTTAGTTGGGTTGAAGTACAGTTCGGAGCTGATGTGGACGTGGACGACAGTGTTCGTCTGAGCGATGATGACGGCTGTGTATCAGGCGAACCATGGCGAAGCCCACCCTTTTACCACTCGCTTTTACAACAAGATAAATATGACTAACAACGTTTTGATCGATGGCTTTAAGTTGCCTGCAGGCTCAGCGCCAGTGGCTTGTGTGGACATTGGCGGCACCAAGGTGGCTGTGAATGTGGTGGATGACCATGGCAGTCGCGGCACGATCACTGAACCCACTGCCACTTCAGGTCACAGCGATGCGCTGGCGCGGCAGATCATTCGCATGGTAGGGCAGAGCTGCGATGCAGCTGACGTACCTGTGCAGCGGATTGCTCGTGTGGGTGTGTCGTCATGTGGTCCCTTTGTGTTGAACCATGGCATGGTTGAACTAGCTGCGCCCAACATTTGTGGTGGCTTGGCTGGCAAGGCGCGTGGGCTGCCGAACGACTGGCAAACGGCTGTTCTAGAGGCGCCTTTGCATGCCGCTTTTGCTCATGTGCGGGTCGAAAACGATGGCATTGGCGCACTGGAAGCAGAACGTCGGTGGGGTGCGCTGCAGGTTGACGGTGTGCCGATGGCCAACTGTGCCTATGTAACTTGGAGCACAGGTATTGGCACGGGTCTGTGTGTGGATGGTCGTGTGCTGCGCGGTAAAAACGGCAACGCCGGTCACGCTGGGCATTTATTCGTCAGTAACAATTCTGATGCGCTGTGTGGTTGCGGCAACATGGGTGACGTGGAGAGCCTGATTGCAGGTAACGCCATTGCACGTCGTTTTTCTGCCCTGGGGTATGCCGATGCTGCTGCGTTATTTGTAGCAGCTTACTCAAAAGATACTAAGGCTATAGCCTTAATTGATGAATTGTGTGAAATCATGGGCCGGATGCTCTACAACCTGATTGTCACGCTTGATGTGCAACGTATCAGTATCGGTGGCAGCGTCTATTGGCACCATCGTGCCTACCTGTTGCCACGCTTGCAGGCCTATGTGCAAGGCAAATTACCTGCACTCACTGCTGGCTGTGAGATAGTCAGCGCCGGGTTGGGTGAGCGTGTGGGGGATTTTGGTGCGCTGGCGCTGGTGGTATGAATGAGTCGTCAAGCATGTAGTTGTACTTGGTGATCAGGATGGTGTTGGACGACAACCAGCCGCGTTCCAGCACGGTGATGCCGCAGGGCAGGGCAGGCGCTGGTGCAAGGGCTGGCGCTATTTGCCACTGCGCAACTCGCGGCGCAAAATTTTGCCCACATTGCTCTTGGGCAACTCGTCTCGGAACTCGATGTATTTGGGGCGCTTGTAGCCGGTCAGGTTCTCGGTGCAAAAGCGCGCCACCTCTTCTTCGGTCAGGGTCGGGTCGTCTTTGATGACAAACACCTTGATGGCCTCGCCCTGTTTTTCGTCGGGCACGCCCACCGCTGCGCATTCCACCACGCCGGGGCACAGCGAGATGACGTTTTCAAGCTCATTGGGGAACACGTTGAAGCCGCTCACCAGAATCATGTCTTTCTTGCGGTCCACAATGGTGGTGAAGCCACGCGCGTCCATGATGCCAATGTCGCCGGTGCGCATGAAACCATCGGGCGTGAAGGCGTTGGCGGTCTCACTGGGCTGCTGGTAGTAGCCTGTCATGACGTTCGGGCCTTTGATGCAAATCTCGCCGCTAGCCCCTATAGGTAAAGAAGTTCCAGCTTCATCTTTGATAGCAATCTGAATGCCGGGCAGGGGCAGGCCGATGCTGCCGGTAAATGCTTTGCTGGTGACCGGGTTGTTGGTGCCAATGGCGCAGGTTTCGCTCATGCCCCAGCCTTCAATCATCGGGCTACCGGTCACCTCCAGCCAGTGCTGCGCCGTGCCTTTGGAGGCTGCCATGCCGCCAGCCTGGGACACGCACAGGTGCGAAAAGTCCACGGTTTTGAACTGTGGGTGCTGCAACAGCGCGTTGAACAGGGTGTTGACCGCGGGCAGCAAATGGAACGGGCGTTTTTTCAGCACCTCGACAAATTGGCCGATGTCGCGCGGGTTGGGAATCAGCGTCATGTGCGCCCCCCAGCGGATGCTCAGCAAGGACAGCGTCAGCGCAAAGATGTGGTACAGCGGCAGCGCGGCAATGTTGTTGGCCTCGCGGATGTCGCCCACCTTGCCCAGTGCCGGGGTGAACCAGGCCTCGGCCTGCAAAATGGCTGCCACGATGTTGCGGTGCGTCAGCACCGCGCCCTTGCTCAAGCCCGTGGTGCCGCCGGTGTATTGCAAAAACGCAATGCTGTCCAGGGTGCTGTTGCCGGGTTTGAAGCGCAAGCTGCTGCCTTGCGCCAACGCTTGTTTGAACGGCGTGACGGTTCTGCCGTTGCTCAGCGGCAGTTTGAAGGCCGGCACCAGCTTGGCCAGATGCCGCACCGCAAAGGTCAGCCAGCGGCCGTACCAAAAGCCCAGCAGGTCGCCCATGCTGGCCAGTACCACGTGTTGGATGGGGGTGTCATCGATCACTTCCGCCAGCGTGTGGGCAAAGTTTTCCAGCACCACCATCACGGTGGCGCCCGAGTCGGTCAACTGGTGCTTGAGCTCGCGGGCGGTGTAGAGCGGGTTGACGTTGACGCAGGTGTAGCCGCTGCGCAGCACTGCCGCCATGGTCACGGTAAATTGCGGAATGTTGGGCAGCATGATGGCCACCCGCGCATCGGCTGGCAGGCTCAGCGCCTGCAGCCAGGCGCCGAGCGCATCCGCATGGTGGTGCAGCTCGCCATAGCGGGTCCAGTGTTCCATGCAGACGCAAAAAGGTCGATCGGCATGTTTGCGAAACGACTCGTCCAGCAGGGCTCCTAGTGAGGGGTATTGCTCTGGCCGCACCTCATGCGGCACGCCATCGGGGTAACTGTTTAGCCACACGTTGTCCATAAGGTCTCCTGTGCGGCCATTGTCTGGCAAGACTTAAGCGCTGGGTGTTGGGGCAAATCCCAGTGTGCGGGTCAATTCAGTCTCACACGTGACAGGATCAGCCTCAAACAGGCGATCGATCCAGTCGGACTCGCGGCTACGGATGGTGTCCAAAAATGGCGCCACGGCGCGGCACTTGGCCATGCCCGAGAAGTGGTCAAAGCCGGATTCAAGAAACGCCTGCAGCGCACCCAAACCCGCCATCTCAGCTGGGCGGTGCATCATTTTGAGCATCAGCCGCAAGCCGGGTTTGCGCGTCAGGCGGCCCAAGGTCTGACCAATGTCCAGCACGGTAGCCAGCTGCCAGTTGCGGCTGCTGCGCTGGCCCACGCTGCGCCAGGCGCTGACATAGCGTGCTGTATCGCCTGTTGCCAGGCTGTCGCACCAGGCCTGCGCCATGGCCAGGTCCAGGGTTTCGGTTTGCAGGTGCAACGTGGCCAGGGCGCGCACCGTGGCCAGCACTGCCTCGGGAAAGGTGCGCTCCAGGGCACCAGCAATGCGGGCAAACTGGGCATCACGCGCGCTGAAGTCTTTGGCGCTGTAGAGTTCTTCCAGAAAAAAACGGGCGCTGGGTGCAAAGACGGGGTCAGCCAGCAGATCGGGGTAAGTACCAGCAAAGCGTTGCGCCTGCAGGTGTTTAACGGTTGTCACGGCCGCTAACAATAAAGGGGTTCTGGCCGCGTCTTGTCGCAACGCTGCCACACGGGTGAGGGCTTGACGAATCTCCAAAGAACCTTGCATAGTGTGTGCAGTTTGACACCAAAGCGATCAAAAAATGCAATCAAGCGCTTCCATCGAATCACATTAGGGCTTGTTGTCTAGGGAAAACCCTTATATTGAGGACATGTATGACCTACCTACCGTTCATCAAGACCGCATGACTGAACAAACCCTGCCAGTGGGTGGCTCGTCACTGGAAACAGATTTGCCACCGGTGAAGCACTCACCCGATGTGATCGTGCCAATCCGCTCGTTGGGTGAAAACCACCGCAGCCGGATCGCGGTGCACCTGAAAGCGTTGGATGCACATGACCGTTATTTTCGCTTTGGCTTTGCCGCCAATGACGCACAAATTGACCGCTATGTGGCAGGTCTGAACTTTGAGCGTGACGAAATTTTTGGCATCTACAACCGCCGCTTGCAGCTGATTGCCACGGCGCATCTGGCGTATGCGGACGACGAGCGTGTCAACGCCTGCGCCGAGTTTGGCGTGTCGGTGCTGGCTCATGCGCGTGGCCGTGGTTTTGGCAAACGCCTGTTTGAGCGCGCCATGATGCACGCGCGTAACCAGGGCGTGCGCATGCTGTTTTTGCATGTGCTGAGCGAAAACAAAGTGATGCTGGCCATTGCGCGTCAAGCCGGGGCTACCGTGGAGCGTGATGGTAGCGAGTCCGAAGCGCATCTGGTTCTGCCAGCGTCCACGCTCAATACGCAGGTGACCGAATTGGTGGAAGAGCAACTGGCGCAGGTCAACTACCGCATCAAGCTGCAAGCCAAACTTTTTTGTGACGTGCTGGCGCGCATGCAGACCAGCTGGCGCGGGATGGGATCAGACCACGTATCCTCTTGAACGGTGGTGTGATTTGGGGGCAAGTCCCGTTGCATCGGGCTGACTTGCCAATCCGCTATCCTTACGGGGTGTTCAACAACCGCACGTTCTGCATTATTTTGCCGTGTCAGACCCCAACCCTACGCGCCATGAACGGGAAGATTCCCGTACTTTTCTTCAGAAAATTGCCGAGTTCATCCACCCCGGGCCGGACTCCACCGACGAGCTGCTCGACACCCTGGAGGAGGCCGAGCACAACCAGCTCATAGGTGCCGATTCGCGCAAGATGCTCGAGGGCGTGATCCGCATGGCCGAAATGAGCGCCGGAGACGTGATGGTGCCCAGCACGCGCATGGAACTGGTCAACATTGAAGACCCCTATGACACCATGATGCACGGCGTGATCGACACCGCCCACTCACGTTTCCCGGTGTACGAGGGCGAGCGCGAAAACATCATTGGCATCCTGATGGCCAAAGATTTGCTTAAATTGCAGCGCGCTCCCGCGCTCAACATCCGCGCCCTGTTGCGCCCGGCGGTGTTTGTGCCCGAGAGCAAAGGTCTGAACGATTTGCTGCGTGATTTTCAAAGCAACCACAACCACCTGGCGATCGTGATTGACGAGTTTGGCCGTGTCGCCGGGCTGGTCACGATTGAAGACGTGCTGGAAGAAATCGTCGGTGAAATTGAAGACGAATTTGACATTGCCGAAGACGACGGCGACATCTTCGGCCTGGCCGACCACAGCTACCGCGTCAGTGGCGACACCACGGTGGAGCGGGTGGCCAACGCGTTTGGAGTGAGCATCGAGCCCACCGATGCAGAAGGCGACTTTGACACCATTGGCGGCCTGATTGCGCACGCGATGGGGCATGTGCCCAAACGCGGTGAACAGCATGTGCTGGCGGGTTTGAAGTTTGTGGTGATGCACACCAAGGGTGGGGCTGTGAAGTGGTTTAAAGTTACCCCCATGCCTGATGTACCAGCCTGATTTCATTGCCAATTCGTGCCTGCCGTGGTGGCTGCGTCTGTGCAGAAAATGAGTTGGCCACCACATCAAACCAGCATGCCGCCGCGAAGCCTGTTTGTGAGGCAGCGCGCCTCGGGTGCATCGACTGGCATCTGGCTGGCGCTGCTGGCCGGGGCGCTGCAAGCCGCTTGCCTGGCTTGGCCTACCGCAGTGCCAGCCGGTTTGGCGGCGCTGGGGGTGCAGCAGGGGCAGCCGCTGTGGTGGGGGCAAACGCTGGCGCTGGCCGTGTTGGTGCAGCTGCTGTTGGCAAGCCGCAGCCCGCGTCGCGCAGCCTGGCTGGGTTGGCTGTTTGCCACCAGCTGGCTGGCTTGCACCTTTGCCTGGCTGTTTACCTCGATGCACACTTATGGCGGCTTGGCCGCACCGCTGGCAGTCTTGGCGGTGCTGCTACTGGCTGCTGTGCTGGCCTTGTACTACGCCGCTGCTTCATGGTGTTTTAGGGCTCTAGCCCTTGAAAATAGTGGGCAAGCAGCTATTGTTTTTATATCACTCTGGTTGCTCGCTGAGGCCGCGCGTGGTTTGCTGCTGACTGGTTTCGGCTGGGGTGCGGTGGGCTATGCCCAGGTCAACGGCCCGTTGGCCGCAGCCTTGCCATGGGT
>MNXW01000002.1 GCA_001871515.1 Comamonadaceae bacterium CG2_30_57_122 | reverse complement strand
TAAGGGCTAGAGGCCAAAAATGCATATAAAAACTTCAAACACACAGCAAGCCGCACGCCAGGCCATGGCAGCAAAAGAACGCCAGCGCTTCATCACCGGGCACCCGCAGTCGCAAGCACTGGCCGAGCAGGCCGCGCCGCACTGGCTGTTTGGCGTGCCGCTGCACTGGATGAGCGACTGGTCAACCCCGTTTGCGCTGCAGGTCGCCAGCGCCCAAGGTGCGCACCTGCTTGATGCCGATGGTCTGGATTACGTCGACTTTTGCCTGGGCGACACCGGCGCCATGTTTGGCCATGCGCCGCCCGCGCTGGTGGCCGCCGTGCAGCGCGAGGTGGCGCGCGGCTGCACCACCATGCTCAGTGGCGAGGACGTGGCCTGGGTGGGTGCAGAATTGGCGCGCCGCTTTGGTTTAGCCGTATGGCAAAGCGCCTTGTCGGCCAGCGATGCCAACCGCTTTTTGCTGCGCTGGGTGCGCGCAGCCACCGGACGCAAAAAGCTGCTGGTGTTCAATGGTTGTTACCACGGCACGGTCGACGACGTGTTTGTCGACTTGGTCGACGGTGTGCCCACGCCGCGGAGCAGTTTGCTGGGTCAGGTGCATGACCTGACCGCCCACACGGTGGTGGTCGAGTTCAATAACTTGGCCGCGCTGGAAGCCGCGTTAAAGGGCGGCGACATCGCCTGCGTGCTGGCCGAGCCGGTCATGACCAACATCGGCATGGTGCTGCCGCAGCCCGGTTTTTGGCAAGCGGCGCAGGGCTTGATCCGGCAACACGGCGCCTTGCTGGTGCTCGACGAAACCCACACCTTCAGCAGCGGCCCCGGCGGCTACGCCAGGCTACACGGCCTGCAACCCGACGCGCTGGTGCTGGGCAAGCCCATGGCCGGCGGCTTGCCGTGCGCGGTGTATGGCATGAGCGCGGAACTCGCCGCACGCGCCACGCAGGCCAAGCGCGCTGCGCCGCCCGGCCATTCGGGTATTGGCACCACGCTGACCGCCAACCGGCTCACGCTGGCCGCCATGCGCGCCACGCTGGCCGAGGTGGCCACGCCCGCCGCGTTTGAACACATGATCGCCCGCTGCACCGAAGTGGCAGACGGTTTGCGTGCCTGCATTGCCCGCCACCAGCTGCCCTGGTGTGTGACGCAGGTGGGGGCGCGTTGTGAATTCCAGTTGGGCCCTACGCCGCCACAAAACGGCACGCAGGCCGAGGCGCTGTTTGATGCCGAGCTGGAACATTTGATCCACCTGGCGCTGCTCAACCGTGGCGTGCTGATCACCCCGTTTCACAACATGCTGCTGTGCAGCCCGGCGACATCACCAGGCGATGTGCAGCGGCTGCTGGCGGCGTTTGACGAGGTGCTGGGTCAATTCAACCGAGATTGTTCAGTAGGGTTTGAGATGATGGCGAGCAGCACCGCCTAAGGGACAATTTCGGTTCAAGTTGTGACATGCCGCGGCAGCGCTGGCCTAGAGCCTGTGTCAGGGCTCGGTGCGCAGGGTGAAGCGGCGGTTGAACGCGAAGCCGTTCACCGTGCCGGCCAAGCTGACCTGGTAAACCGTGTCGGGCGTCAGGGCCACCGTGGGCACCACAAACGCTTCGTGGCGTCCAATGAACGGATTGCCACGGCTGTCACGTGCCGGGTCATTGGCTTGGGTTAGCACGGTAGTTGGCACGGCCACACCGGCGCTGCTGATGCTGCTCGATGTCAGCGTCAGCACTTGCGGAAAATCGGCCTTGAGGTAAATTGGCGGCCCAACGACCTGCAGCGCACTGGTCATGGCCGGAAAGGGGTTGGGTGATTCAAAAGCCGGTGCAAATGCTGTGGGCACATTGGTGCTGCCTTGGCATGGGTAGGTTGCGACCTGGCCCGCTCCGAAAATCTGGTAATGCGTTTGAAAACCGTTGAGCGAACCAAAGCGGTATTCGTCACGTCGCGACGTGCCGCTGGCAGCGGTACGCAGGTCGGCACCAAAGCCCACATCCAGGCCATCAAACATAGCGCCTTGCTGGTGGTAGACCGTGTTGAGCAGGTTGATCATCGAGAACGCGCCGCGTTGTGCCATCGATAGGGAAACGGGTGGATTACCCGTGTTGTAAGTCACGCTGATTGACTCCAGAATCTCGGCGACCTGGTCGCCATAAGTTTTTTGCAGTGTGCGATCCCACGGGAAACGGCCGCTGTAATTTGGATTGTTGGTGTTGGTTTCCTCGTGGCTCAAAAACCCCGGGCTGGTCATGGCTTCGCTGGTGAGGTACTTGGCGTGCGCCAGCGCAGCGGCATCCAGGCGGCTGTCCTGGCGCAATACGCCAAAACCGCACAGCACACGAGCGCTCTGCAATACAGTCCAGCCACCCGCTTCGGCCGAGCCAGGCGCATAAGTGGAAGCAGGAATGACCAGCGTTGACGTGTTGATATCAACCGGTGCGACTCCGCCTGCTGTAACGACTGGTAAGGTGTCACCACTACCGCCACCACCACCACCACATCCAGTCAACGCCAGCGCGGTCGACGCAATTAAAACGGATTTAAATTGAAATAATTTCATGGTCTTATCCATAGGTTAAGAGCTGTCACAGCAGATGGGTGTTATTTTTCCCAAGGAATATCAGCATACGCCGAGGTTGTTCATTAGGCTTTGAGATGATAGAGAGCAGGTTTGCGAGGCAGTATGCAAGGCTGTGAGGCGTTCATAGCAGGGCTATCGACACCGAACAGACGCACAAAATGACCACCAAGCTGCAGCCAGCGTTCAAACAGGTGCAAAGCACCGCCGAATGAACAATCTCGGTTAAGCTTTGCCATCGTTTTTAGCATACCCAAAGGGTCAGTGTGGTCGAGTTTTACACTTGGCTCAGCTTGACTGTCCCAATAACCCTTTGAAAAAAAATTTACCATGACCCTTGATGTCAATTTACCCGCATTGTCAGCCGCTGACTTTGATGCGCTCGACACCGTGCTGGACGACTTGCGCAGCCGTTTTGACGAAACCCCACAGTGGGAGTTTTGCGAGGGTTTCATGGCAGCGCTGGTGTGCTGCCGCCGTGAGATTCCCGCCACCGAATATTTCTCGGTGCTGCTCGACCTGGAGGACGACAGCGACACGCCGCTGTTTGCAGACGATGCCCAGTTTCAGCGCTTTTTTGCGCTGTGGATGCGCCGCTTCAACGAGGTCAAGGCGGCGCTGGATGTCGACGTGCAGGCCCTCGACGACGAGCGCGCCTACCAGCCCGAGGTGATGGATTTGCGTGGTGCCATTGCCGCGCTGCCCGAGGCGCAGCGCGCCGAGATGGGCGACGCACCGATTACCTCCTTTGGCCAGATCTGGGCCATTGGCTTCATGTATGCGGTGGAAAACTGGCCTGACGACTGGGCTCCCCCGCGTGACAAAGAGGCAGCCAAGGTGCTCGATGCGGCGCTGGAGTGCGTGGTGGCGGTGACCGAAGACGACACCGGCACGCCCACCGTGGCCGCATTCGAAGAAGACGGCGTGCCCACCATCAGCGAGCAGCGCCTGAACGACTTTGCCGATGCGGTGTGGGCCATCTACGACTTACGCGAGCTGTGGCGCAACATGGGCCCGCGCGTGCAGCCGGTGCACGTGGGTAACAAACCTGGCCGCAACGACCCCTGTACGTGTGGCAGCGGCAAAAAATTCAAGAAGTGTTGCGGGGTCTGATCAGTTCAGCAGCAGCGTGCTGGCCAGCGTCCACATGGTTAGCGCAATCAGCCCGTCCAGCACGCGCCAAGTCCGCACGGTTGCAAACAAGGGGGCCAGATACCGGGCTCCAAAACCCAGTGCCGAAAACCACAGCACGCTACCCCAGGCGGCACCGGCCCCGAACAACCAGCGCCCTGCATACGGGCGCTGGTTGGCCATAGAGCCCAGCAGCACCACGGTGTCCAGGTACACATGCGGGTTCAAAAAAGTAAAGCCAAAGCAGGCCGTTAAGGCACGTGCCAGGGTGACCCCGCTGCCCTGGCCCAGTTGCATCTGGCTGCCCTGCCAGGCACGCCGCGCGGCCAAAGCGCCGTAGCTGGCCAAAAACAAGGCACCGCCCCAACGGGTGAGTTGCATCAAGGGCTCATTGCCACGCACCAGTACGCCCGCACCGCCAATGCCGGCCGCGATCAGCAGCGCATCCGAGAGGGCGCAAAAGGCCACGATGGGCAGCACGTGTTCACGCAAAATGCCCTGGCGCAACACGTAGGCATTTTGTGAGCCGATGGCCACAATCAGCGCCAGCCCAGTGGCCAGGCCAGTAAAGAAATCAGTCAACATCAATGGTGTGGAGGCTGTGACGGTTTTGGAGTCGATACATCTGAAGTCGGGAGCCACAAACTGGCCGTCAGTCCATGACCCTGCAAGCCCTCTGCCAGGGTGAGTGTGCTGTGGTGCAGTTCGGCAATGCGTTTGCAAATTGCTAGCCCCAAACCCGTGCCGGGCTGGTTTTGTCCGGCCAGGCGGTAAAAGCGCTGCTGCACTTTGTCACGTTGGTCGGGGGTAATGCCCGGGCCATCGTCACACACCGAGAGCGTGACCCCTTGGCGGGTGGGCTGCAGCAGCACGTGGATCGTGCCACCGGGCGGGGTGTAGTGGATGGCGTTGTCCAACAGGTTGGACAGCAGCATGGACAGCAGGTCGGCGTTGCCTTCAACGCTGGGCAAGCCAGGCTCGGCCAGCAGCTCCATGGTTTGCTGGCGCTGCAGAGCCAGGGTGGCGAGCTCGGCGCAGACGGTTTCGCTCAGGGTGGTGAGGTTAACCTGGGAAAATGCCGGTGGCGCTTGCTGGGGGTCCAGCCGCGCCAGTGCCAGCAACTGGTTGACCATGCGGATGCTGCGCGCCACGCTGCCCTGGAGCTGGTCTAGTGCCTGCTGATGGGGTTCGCTGGCCAGGGTGTGGCGCACGGTATAGAGCTGGGTTTGAATAACGGCCAGCGGGGTGCGAAGTTGGTGCGCGGCATCGTCGGTAAAACGGCGTTCGTTGTCCAGCGTTTGCGCCACGCGTTCCAACAGGCCGTTGAGGGCAATGACGATGGGGCGCACCTCGTCGGGCACGCTGTGCACGTCCATCGGAGCCAAATTGCCGGGGGCGCGTTTGGTGATCTCCTGGCTTAACGCCGCCAAGGGATGCAGGCCGCGCCAGATCGAAAACCAGAGCAACAAAAACAGCACCGGCAAGCCCAGTGCCATGGGGGTGGCGGCACTCAGGATCATGCTGTGTTCAATCTGGCCGCGAAACTGCTGTGGCTCAGAGATGATGATTTTTACGCGGTGGTTGTTGTCATGCACCGCATAGCTGCGCCAACCCTTGCCTTGTGCATCGGGTGCATCGGAATAGCCCAGCGTCTGGCTGATGGGGGTGGTGGGCGCGTTGTCAGAGCGAAACAGCAGCTTGCCGTCGTCGCGCCACAGCTGGTAGCGCAAGCTGGCACCGTACCTTTGACCTATTTTGCTGGCGGTGGCTTTGGCAGCGGTGGGTGCTTCACCGGGCACGGGACGGCTGGCCAGGTCTGGCCAGGTGTTGAGCAGTTGTTCAATGTCCGCAGCAGGCATCACGCTTGGGGTGCTTTGCAAGGTGTTGTCGTCCGGATCCATCAGGAATAAAAACGCCTTGGCGGTGTGGGCCAGGTGCACGTCGTACAAGGTGTTGACTTCGCGGATGTTGTCCCGGGTTGACAGGGTGGCCATCACCGACCAAAACAGAAAGCTGACCACCCCCAGCGCCATCAGCAAGCGGTGGCTGAGGGTGAGGTGTTTGCGGGTCATGCGGCTCACGGCTTGACCAGCATGTAGCCCACGCCGCGAACGGTTTTAAGGCTGGCCTCGCCAATTTTTTGACGCAGGTGGTGAATGTGCACCTCCAGTGCATTGCTCTCGCTGTTACGGCTCAGGCCGAACACGGACTCTTCGAGCTGGTGGCGGGTGACCACTTTGTCGGCATGGATCATCAGCGCTTGCAACAGGTCAAACTCACGGTTGGACAGGTTTAGCAGTTGCCCGTTCTGGGTGGCTACATGGGTGTCGGTGTCAATCATCAGCTCACCCACACTGATGCGTCCCACATAACCTGCCCGCCGGATCAGGGCGCGCAAGCGTGCGATCAGCTCTTCCATGTCGGTGGTTTTGACCAGAAAGTCGTCGGCACCAGAATCAAAACACTGCACTTTGTCGCGGGTGGTGTCGCGGGCGGTGAGCATCAGCACCGGCAGGGTGCTGCCGCTGGCGCGCAGGTGCTCCAGCAGGCTTAAGCCGTCCATGCCAGGCAGGGTGATGTCAAGCACCGCTGCACGGTAAAACTCATTGGACAGGGCTACCAGGGCAGATTCGCCATCCAGGAGCCAATGCACCTCAAACCCGGCGTTGGTGAGCGCCGCTTGCAGGCTGGCACCCATCATGGCGTCATCTTCAACAATCAATAGCTTCATGGGGTGACCTGTGCCTGCAAGAGTTGGTTTAAACGAGTCAGTGCGTGGCGCACCGTGGCCTGGCGCACGGCGCTGCGGTTGCCTGCGAAATGCATGACCTCCGTGTGGATGCCGTGAGGCAAGGCAAAGCCAAACCAGACCGTGCCTACTGGTTTGTTGTCACTGCCGCCGCCAGGCCCGGCCACACCGGTAACAGCAATGGCAACCTGGGCATGGGAGCGTTGAAGGGCTCCTGCTGCCATGGCCCGTACCACCGGTTCGCTGACCGCGCCGTGGCGGGCGATCAGTGCCGCATCCACGCCCAGCAGTTCCGTTTTGGCCGCATTGGAGTAGGTGACAAAACCACGCTCAAACCAGGTGCTTGACCCGGCCAGCTCGGTGCAGGTGGCGGCAATCAGGCCTCCGGTGCAGCTTTCTGCGGTGGTCAGAAACCACTTGTTTTTAATAAGTAAATCAACCTCTAGCCCTGATATATAAAGGGCTAATAGCTCTGAATTTGGTAGTGGATGGCTGGCGGCTGACATCACCATGCCCGCCACAACGCCAGCACCAGCAGGGTGCAAAACGCAGCCACCAGATCGTCCAGCATGATGCCCCAGCCGGCCTTGTGCCAGGCGCGGGCATCCAGGGCCGGGTCGGCATCGTGGTACAGCTGGTCAGCCCAGGCCACCGGGCCTGGCTTGACGGCATCAAAAAACCGGAACAGGGCAAACGCCACCAGTTGGCTCCAGAAGCCGGTCGGGCTGATGAGCCACAGCACCAGCCAGAAGGCGGCAATTTCGTCCCACACAATGCTGCCGGGGTCGAGCACGCGCATGTGCCGGGCGGTGACGGTGCAGGCCCACCAGCCCAGCGGGATGCTCAGGGCAATCAGCCAGCCCCACTGAACTTCAGTCAACCGGCCTTGCAGCAAGGCAAACACGGCCCAGGCCCACAGCGTGCCCATGGTCCCCGGGGCTTTGGGGCTCAGACCCGAACCAAAGCCCAGCGCCATCACGTGGGCGGGGTGCGCCATCATGAAATGGCCGGTGGGACGGATGGGGCGAAGCAGGGTGTCAGGCATGCTGCAATTATCAACGCCTGGGCGGCCCCGGCCTTGATGGATAACCCTGCATGCGGCACTGGCGTTGAAGCTGAGACAATCCAGCCATGCTGCAAGTTCTGACCATTACCTTCCCATTTTTCGCCTTGGTGCTTTGCGGCTACTTGGCCGCGCGCAGGCGCATGTTGCCGTTGGAGGCCATTCCCGGCTTGAACGGCTTTGTGCTGTTTTTTGCGCTGCCGTGCATGCTGTACCGCTTTGGCGCATCGACACCGATCGCGCAACTGCTGGATGTGGGGGTGCTGGTGACCTGGTTGCTGTGCGGTTTTGTCATGGTGGCCTTTACCGTGGCGGTGAGTTTGAATGCCCGCACCGGTTGGAACGATGCTGCTTTTGGAGCGCTGGTGGCGGCTTTTCCAAACTCGGGCTTCATGGGCGTGCCGCTGTTGGTGGCGCTGCTGGGTGCGGCCTCGGCCGGGCCGGTGATTCTGACCATTGCGCTGGACATGATCATCACCACCTCGGTGTGCATTGCCCTGTCCCGGCTGGACGGCGCAGACAAACACGGGGCGGCCATCGCGCTGAAAAATGCGCTTAAAGGGGTGTTCATGAACCCGATGCCCTGGGCGATTTTGTTGGGGGCTTGGGTGTCGGTGTTGGGCTGGACACCAGCGAAACCGGTGGCGCAAACCATCGGGCTGCTGGCCGATGCCGCCTCGCCCGTGGCCTTGTTCACCATTGGTGCCGTGTTGGCGCGCTCGCAAATGCTGGCGGCAGCTGGTCATGTTCAAGCGCCATGGCTGCGTGACTATTTGCCAGCGGCGCTGTTCAAGTTGTTTTTGCATCCGCTGCTGGTGTTGCTGGTGGGGGGCGGGTTGATGCACCTGGGCGTGCCCCTGTCACGCTTCGCCTTGACGGTGATGGTGCTCACCGCCGCTTTGCCCAGCGCCAGCAATGTGTCGCTGCTGGCTGAGCGCTTTGGCGCTGACAACGGGCGCATCGCCCGCATCATCCTGGTGTCCACAGCGGCCGCGTTCCTGACCTTTTCGCTTGCGGTTGCCTTGATGACCTAGTGCCGTGTTGCACACTATTCGGAAC
>MNXW01000083.1 GCA_001871515.1 Comamonadaceae bacterium CG2_30_57_122 | reverse complement strand
GGAGTTGATCGACCGCATTGCCGCACTGATGCCACCGCCACGCACGCACCGGCGCAAGCGTTGCCATTGCCCGTCCAGCCTGCGCAAGCCGTCGTGGGTGAGAGTTCGCCAATCCAGGGCGTGCCGCCGAAGCGCTCACCTTCCCACTACCTGTGGGCAGTGTTGATAGCCCGCATCTACGAGGTTTCCCCGCTGCTGTGCCCAATTTGCGGCGGGCAGATGCGCAGCATTGCAGCACGTCGGCTATCGGGTTTCTGGACAGAGCTTTTGCTTGCTGAGACCAGCTAGGGCAGGTGAGTGGCATGCAATTCGAGGGTTTCCATGCGGATCGAGGGCTTCTTTGCGTTGTGTTATTTAACCTCATGCGCTTGAGTTTTCTATCCGCTATCCGTTTCAAAGTTTGTGTGGCAGCCCGCAGTGGCGCAAGCGCATGTCAAACTTGTCGACGCTTGGAGAGCATCAATATCTGAGTTTGTGGGATGGCGATAAAAAGCTGCAATATGAGACGGTGAGTTTTACACGCCCAAACAGAACGCCCAGTTGCCAGGGTGTTCAAGCAGTGGGTGTGAGCCAGCCCAGTCTCAGCCAAGACCAAAAGTTTGGACTGGCCAACGCACCACTATCAATTGTTTGCTTATCTGGTTAGCAAGACATTCACGGCGACAAGATCTTCAGCATTGAGTGAGCCATTGGCTTGGCGCAGTTTCAATCCCCCCAATAGCACGTCGTAACGCGCCTTGGATAGTTTGGCTTTGGTTTCAAACAAGGTTGTCTGGGCGTTGAGCACATCAATGTTGATGCGTACGCCGACTTGGTAGCCTAGTTTGGTGGCATCCAGTGCGCTTTGGCTGGACGCTTCTGCGGCTTCAAGTGCCTTGACTTGGCCTTGACCGGATTGCACACCAAAAAAGGCGGTGCGGGTCGCTTGTGCCACGCCACGTTGTGCACTTTCCAGATCGCTGCGTGCTTTGTCTTCCAGGGCAAGTGTTTCTTTAATGCGGTTTTGTGTGGCAAAACCGGCAAACAGGGGCAGGTTGAAACTCAATCCCACGGCAGCTGCATTGGTTCGGTTGTTTAGTGCCGGATTGCTTGAGCCATCGTATTGGGTGACGCTGTAGCTGCCGGTCAAATCCAGCGTTGGTTTGTGGTCAGCTTGGGCTTTACGGGTTTCAAGTTGCGCCACATCCAAGCCCAGTTTGGCCTGGTTGATGCTGGGATGAATAGACTCTGCCTGAGCGACCCAAAGTGCTGGATTATCAGGAACTATTTGTTGAATGGTTACAAGAGCTTCAAGCCGTTTTGGTTCAATATTTGTTTTGCCAGTGAGTAGTTCAAGCGCAATCTTTTTGATACGTAAATCATTTTCTGCAGCAATTTCCTGTGCCAGCACCAGATCAAAGCGAGCTTGTGCCTCGCGGGTATCAGTGATGGTGGCGGTGCCAACTTCAAAGTTGCGTTTGGCAGCGGCCAGTTGTTCGGAAATGGCATCTTTTTGCGCTCTCACAAAGGTCAAACTGTCGGCCGAGGACAGCACATCAAAATAGGCTTGAGCAACACGCACGATCAAGTCCTGGTCGGCGGCTTGAAACTGAAGCTGCGCAATCTCAGCTGACTTTTTGCCTTGTGCGGCGATAACGACGTTGACCGGTCGGTACAAAGGCTGTCTGGCGCTGAGGGTTGCATTTTGCGTGTTGGTGGAACTGCTTGTGAGGCCAAAAGTGGCAGCATTGCTGCTGCTGCGATTCACACCCAAACCTAAGTTAACCAACGGGAAAAGCCCGGCTTTGGCCTGCTCGGCTTTGAATAGGTTGGCTTCATACAGTGATTTGGCCGACTGGTAGGTGGCATCAAAGCTGCGAGCTGCATCGTAAAAGTCGACCAGACTTTGGGCTTGAGCGGGGATCGTAAATGCGGTAGTGAGAGCCAGAACAAGGGGAAGGGCGCGCAAGTTCATCATGGTGTGCGGGAGGTTAAGTTGCCAAAAAATCGGTGCAAAGCGTGGGTTCAGTAACGTGGCACGCTGGGGTCAACTTGAGCAGACCAGGCGTTGATGCCACCGGTCACGTTGGCCACATGGCTGAAACCGCGCGCTTTCAGAAAATTGGCAACCTGCATGCTGCGTGCACCGTGGTGGCAAAGGCAGGCCACAGGCTGATCGGGGTCCAGCTCGGACAACCGTGGCGGGATCACGCCCATGGGCATGGTGATGAGCTCAAAGCCATCGGCCTTGATGCGGGCAATAGCCAGCTCAGAGGGTTCACGCACATCCAGTACCACCGGGTTGCCGTGGCCGCGCACGGCCTCCAGCCAGTCTTTAAGTTGCAGGGGGTGGATGTGTTGAACCATGTTCAGAATTTGAATGGGCTGGGTTGCGGAAAGTTGACCAGGCGCGGGGCGTTGTCGTCCCACTTGTCAACCGATGTGAAATTGGTGTCGCTGGTGCGGGTGATGACCTGAGCGTGCATGATGGGCTCGCTGCCCACGATGCCCACCAGTCGACCACCCACTTTGAGCAGGTTCAGCAAAGACTGGGGCACTTCTGCCACCGAGCCGCCGAGCACGATCACGTCAAAAGGTGCATCAGCCGGTGTGCCTTTAGCCGCGTCGGCCAGGCGCACTTCAGCGTTGTGGATGCCTGCGCGCTGCAGGTTGGCGCGCGCCATGTCGGCAATTTCGGGGTTGATTTCAAGCGCGATCACGCGTTGCGCCTGGCGCGACATCAAAGCCGCCATGAAGCCCGAGCCGGTGCCAATTTCAAGCACCTTGTCGGTGGCCTGGATAGCTGCATCCTGCACCAATCTGGCTTGCACGCGGGGGGGGAGCATGGCTTGGCCGCCGGGCAAAGGAATGGCCATGTCGGTGAAGGCCAGGGCTTTTTGTGCCAAGGGAACAAAGTCTTCGCGCTTAACCGTGGACAGGAGAGCCAGCACAGCGGTGTCTGACACGTCCCAGGGACGGATCTGTTGCTCGATCATGTTGAAGCGGGCTTGTTCCACGTTTTGCAAGTTCATTTGGTACTCCAGGGGGTATGTTAACGGAATCTTTTAATTTTAGCTGGCGGGGTCGTCAATGGCCCTTTTTTGTGCAAGGGATGGGGTCGGTTTGCGCCAAAATTTAGCCAACCATTGCGCCAGATCATCCATGTAGCAGTACACCACCGGCACCACCACCAGGGTGAGCAGTGACGAGGTGATGACACCGCCAATCACCGCCTGGCCCATGGGCGCGCGCATCTCGGCACCTTCAGATAGAGCGAACGCCAGCGGCACCATGCCGAAAATCATGGCCAGCGTGGTCATCAAAATCGGGCGCAAACGCACACGCGCCGCCATCATCAGCGCGTCATGGCGACTCGTACCGCTGGCGCGGGCGCGAATGGCAAAGTCCACCAGCAAAATCGCGTTCTTGGTCACCAGGCCCATCAGCATCACCACGCCAATCACCGAAAACATGGACAACGTGGAGTTGAACAGCATCAGCGCCAGCACCACGCCAATCAGCGTTAGCGGCAGCGCGGTCATCAGCGCCAGGGGCTGGAAGAAGCTCTTGAACTGGCTGGCCAGCACCATGTAAATGAAGATCACCGCCATCACCAGGGCTGAGAGCGCATAGCCAAAGGCTTCGGCCATGTCTTTGACCGAGCCGCTGAATTTGTAGCTGTAACCCGGTGGCATGGCGATGCTGTCCATGGCTATTTTGATGTCGGCTGATACTTCGCCTGCCGAGCGGCCCGAGACGTTGCCGGTGATGGCCACCTCACGCGTCAGGTCGCGCCGGTTGATCTGGTTGCTGCCGCTTGATTCCACTATGTTGGCCACTTGATCGAGTCGCACCACGCGGGCGCTGCCATCGGCTTGCTGACCCACGGTAAAGGGCAGAGCGGCCAGGTCTTGCGCTAGCTGGCGTGACTGGGGCGACAGGCGCACATTCACGTCGTAGGTTTGGTCATCTGGGGCGCGCCAGTTGCCCACGGTTTGGCCCGCCACCAGGGTGCGCAGGCTGGTGCCGATTTGCGCCACGCTCAGGCCCAGGTCAGAGGCCAGGTCGCGGCGCACCTGCACGTCCAGCGTGGGCTTGTTCGGCTTGAGGGTGGAGTCCATGTCCACCAGCCCCGGAATCTGGCGAATTTTGTCCAGAGCCAGCGCGTTCAGGCGTGACAGTTCACCCATGTCTGCGCCTTGAATCGAAAACAAAATCTGCTTTTGTCCACCCACCGGATCCAGCAAGCCGACGTGGGTGACGCTGATGCCCGGCACCTCGCGCAGGCGCTGGCGCAGCACGGTGGACATGGCATCCACATTGCGTGTGCGCAGGTGGCGATCCACCAGCCGGATGTAGATGCTGGCGTAAATTTTGCCCTGGGCGTTGCCGGTGTTGATGGTGGTCAGGGTGTAGTTGACCTCGGGGAAGGAACGCAAAATACCCTCCACCTGACGCGCCCGGGCTTCGGTCACTTCCAGGGACGAGCCCACCGGCGTATTAAAGGTGAGGTTGGTCTCTGAAAAATCTGACTTGGGCACAAACTCGGTGCCCAGCAGCGGCACCAGCGCCAAAGAGCTGACAAAAATCACCAGCGCCAATGCCACGGTGCCAAGTTTGTGGTTCAGCGCCCAGCGCAGAATGCCCTGGTAAACATCGGCCAGCCAGTCGGTGCCCACGTCAAACAGCCGGGTGATGCGGCCAATGGTTTTGTCGTACCAGTTGCGTGGCGCATGGTGCTGGCCGTGGGCTTCAATGCTGGGGTCGTGCCAGAGGCTGGACAACATTGGGTCAAGGGTGAAGCTGACAAACATCGAGATCAGCACCGCTGCCACAATCGTCAGGCCAAATTCGTGGAAAAACTTGCCAATGATGCCGCCCATGAAACCAATCGGCAAAAACACCGCCACGATCGACAGCGTGGTGGCAAATACCGCCAGGCCAATTTCTCGCGTGCCTTCCATGGCGGCCTCAAACGCATTGCTGCCCAGCTGCACGTGGCGCACGATGTTTTCGCGCACCACAATGGCATCGTCAATCAGCAGCCCCACGCACAGGCTGAGCGCCATCATGGTGATCAGGTTGATGGTGAAGCCCAGCAGGTTCATGAAGAAAAACGTGCCAATCAGGGCAATCGGCAGCGTCAGGCCGGTGATCACCGTGGAGCGCCACGAGTTCAAAAACAAAAACACGATCAATATGGTGAGCAGTGCACCTTCAATCAGCGTTTGCCGCACGTTGGCCACCGACACCCGGATTTGCCGCGAGCCGTCGGTGATGGACTGCAGCTTGATGCCCGGTGGCAGTTGGGTTTGCATCTCGGCCAGCGTTTTGTTCAGGTTGTCGACCACGCCAATGGTGTTTTCGTCTTGCGACTTTTGCACGTTCAGCAGCAGCGTGCGCTGGCCGTTGTAGAGCGCCAGGCTTTCAATTTCCTGCTCGCCATCTTTCACCTGCGCCACCTGGTCTACCCGCACGGGTGCACCGTTTTTGCGCGTGATGATGATGCGGCCAAAGTCTTCGGGGCGCTGCACCCGTGCTGCAATCTGGATCACCCGGTCTTGCACGGCAGAGCGGATGCTGCCTACCGGATAGTCCTGGTTTTCATTGCGTACCGCAGTAGCCACTTGCTCAGGCGTGAGGCCAAAAGACTCCAGCGCCTGTGGATTCAGATAAATATTGATCTCGCGCTTGTTGCCGCCCACCAGCACCACCGAGCCGACACCGCGCACGTTTTCCAGTCGTTTTTTAAGCGTCTGCTCGGCCCAGTTGGTGAGTTCTACCGCGTTGAGTGCCTGCCCGACGCTGGTATCGGGCAATACCGCCACCGACCAGATGGCGCGGCTGCTGGGGTCAAAGCGCAGCACCTTGGGTTCTTTGACTTCGGCGCGCAAGGTGGGGCGCAGAATAGCCACTTTTTCGCGCACATCTTCGGCGGCTTTACGGCCATCGATGTGCAGGCCAAATTCAATGATGACCACCGACTGGTTTTCATAGGAGCGTGAAGTCAGGGCGTTGATGCCGGCAATTGAATTGACCCCTTCTTCAATTTTTTTGGTGACTTCGCTCTCGATGATTTCGGGCGAGGCGCCGGGGTAATCGGTGCTGATCACCACCACTGGAAAATCCACATTGGGGAACTGATCCACCTGCAGGCGCTGCATGGAAAAAAGCCCCAACACCACCAGAGCCAGCATGAGCATGGTGGCTAATACCGGGTTGTGCAGGCTAACGCGGGTGAACCACATTCATGGGGCTCCGGCACCGGGTGCGGTGGTTTTGACCAGCGTGCCTGCACGCAGGCTGCCCACGTTGCCGTCAATCACCAAGCTGCCCTCGGGTACACCGGTGACCGCCACCATGGGTGTGCCACCTGATTCACCGCGCGTGCCCAGGGACACGTTCACATGCTGCACCTGGTTGTGGTTGACCACTTGCACGTAGGGTTGTGGCTTGTCGGTGCGCACCGCACTCAGGGGCAAGGCCAGGGTGGTCAGTTCGCCCACTTGCAAGCTGCCCTGGGCAAACAGACCGTGACGCACATTGGCACCCGGTGCAAGTGATAAATAGACCAACACGGCTCGGCTGCCTGCCGTGGCAGAGGGGTTGATGCGCACCACCTTGGCACTGATGGGTTGCGCTGTGCCGTCCAGCGTCAACTGCGCGGTTTGTCCCACCTTGACTTGCAGCGAGTCCGCCGCACTCAGGCTGGCTTGCAGCTCCAGCTGGCGGTTGTCAACAATCTCAACCAAACGGGCTTCAACCGCCACGCGTTCGCCAGGTTGCACCAGGCGCTGCGAAATTTGGCCGGCAATGGGCGCGCGCAGCACCGTGTCGTCCAGAGTTTTGGTGGCCAAGTCTGCGCCAGATTGTGCAGCAGCAAAATTGGCCTGCGCCGCCGCCAAGCTGGCCTGGGAAGATTCCAGCGCGGTATTGCTGATAAACCCTTGCGAGACCAGGGCGCGGTTGTTGTCAAAACTGCGTTGCGCCATGTCGACCTGCGCTTTGGCAGCAGCGGCTTGCTGGCGCGCCTGACGCACCCGGGCATCGGACTCGGTCGGGTCAATGTGGGCCAGCACCTGACCGGCCTGCACGCTGTCGCCCTCGCGTACGCTCAGGCCGCGCAATTCGCCAGCAACGCGCGCCTTGACCCAGGCGGTATGCAAGGCTGTGATGGGACCTGACAGGCTGATAGTTTGTAACAGTCGAACGGGTTTGAGTTGCACCAGGTCGTTGGCAGCCAGTTCGATGCCAACTTCGGTTTTTTGCGCGATCTGCTGGGCCTGCAGCGCAGTTTGTCGGGCTTTGCGTGCTGACAGCGTGCGCGCAGTGCCCGCTGCAAGCAGAGCCACGACCAGGCCAGCGGCAGCCCACTTCATCCAGGGTTTCATGCGGGGGTGATCTCCATCGCTTCGGAGGAAGGAGCAGCACAAAAACCATGCAGCAGCATGTCAAGTTGTGCTGTCAGGTATTGGTGCGGGTCTAGCTGCACATGGTTGCCGCAGCAGATGCCCAGTGAATGTTGCCACATGACCATGAAAATCATGGGTGCTAACACCAACATCACACCATACTTCAGGTTCATGGCGCGAAATTCACCTCGAGCCACGCCACGCTGCAAAATGCGCTCAATCAGGTTGTTGCCTGGCTGCATCACTTCGAGCTGATAAAACTGCGCCAGGGCGGGAAAGTTTTGCGCCTCGCTCATCATCAATTTGGGAATACCGCTGGCTTTGGTGGAACCAATGCGATCCCACCAGCTGAACAAGCAATAACGAAGCATTTCTTGGGTGCTGCCTTCAAAGCGGTCAAACTCGTCATTCCATTCGGCAAAACGGCCAGAAATGTTTTCCCGCACCACGGCTTTGAAAAGGTCTTCTTTGCTGGGGAAATACAAAAACAGCGTGCCCTTGGAGACCCCGGCACGCTGGGCCACTTCTTCCACCCGGGTGGCGGCAAAACCTTTTTCGACAAACAAATCCAGCGCAGCCGCCAGCAACTCACCGGGGCGTGCTTCTTTGCGGCGCGTTCGACGCACCGGGCCATCGGCTGGCGGGGTGGACAAGGGAGATGAAGAGGACATTAAATTAATGACTAACGGGTTATTAATATAACTTTGGCCTGCTGTATTGTCAATTGAAAGGCTGCAACACCCGCACCAGGCAGGGGTAAATTAACGTGAAACAACGCCCACAGCCTATAAGAATGGCGTGTTGTAGGGCCGACTTCAGTCGGCCATGGCGGGTTGAAACCCGCCCTACGCAGGGCACGCATGTTTCATGCTTTGGGGTGTCCTTGTTGAACATGGACGTTA
>MNXW01000134.1 GCA_001871515.1 Comamonadaceae bacterium CG2_30_57_122 | reverse complement strand
CACTGTCAACAGGTACAAAGCCCTGCGCCCAAGACAGCCCCAAGGTCAACACCTGTTGACCCATCACATGTCGCCCTGTGGTGTGGTTAAAGTGGCTCGATACGCCGGGCATTTTTTTGCCAGAGCGGATTTTGATGGTGTCATCGAGCACAAAGGCTTGCGCACCACCGGGCTGAGTCCATTGCTGCAACGCTTTGCGGGCAACGCGCAAATGCAGGGCGCGCCAGTTCCAGTCTTCGCGGTTCATGGCCTCGTACAGTCATGGGCGTAACGGGAGAATTGATCATCCGCAGTATTGTGGCCGGCGAACGTGACCCCAAGACACTGGCGCGCCACCGTCACAGCCGCGTCAAAGCCAGCCTTGAGGACATCATCAAAGCCTTGACTGGCAATTGGCGCGAGGAGCACCTGTTTGTACTCAAGCAGTCACTGGCAATGTATGACGATGCACGTCACCTGGCTGAATGCGACACCAGACTCAACGCAGGGCTGAAAGATTTGGGACAAAAGAGAGTCGATCTTGGCAAAACACCCCGTGCGGGCAGAAAACAGCGCAAGGAATATGACATGCGCCAGGTGCTGGCCGACTGGGCCGTTGTTGACCTCACCCGCATCAATGGTCTGGGCCTGGCAGCGGTGACGAAGATACTCACAGAAATTGGTTCCGACCTGAGCCGCTTTCCTACGGTCAAGCACTTCTGCTCTTGGCAGGGGTTATGTCCTGGCACCAAGATCAGCGGGGGCAAGGTGTTGTCAGCCAAAACCAAACGTTCAGTCAATCGGGTGCGCCAAGCTCTGAAGATGTCGGCAATGAGTTTGTCGCACAGCGGCTCGGCTCTAGGTGCGTTTTATCGGCGCTTGTGCGCTCGCATGGACAAGCCCAGCGCCAACACGGCGGTTGCACACAAACTTGCACGCATGGTGTACTTCATGTTGACACGGGGTGAGGCTTTTGTAGATCAAGGGCCGCAACGTTATGAAGAGCAGCAGCTTGATCGAAGTGTTGCAGCTCTGAACCGTCGGGCTACAGCGTTGGGTTTTGCTATCACCACAGCAGCAGCTCAGGCATGAAAATTAGCTGATCCGGGTTTTGTTTCTTGTGAGGTGTTGTTGGCGTAGATGCCGCCTACTTTGGCTGCAGCCAGGTAGACCTGGCTTGGTTGCTCTTGTGAAAAGAAGGTTTGCACGGCTTGCTGGTTGCACAGGTCGAGTTCGGCTTGGGTGCGAGTGACGATGCTGCTTGCGGGTGTGCCCTGGCTGATAAGGGTGCGCGCAATGGCGCTGCCCACCGTACCCCGGTGGTCGGCAATGTAGATTTTGGGTGCGCTTTTCATGAGGTGGTTGAAGGGTAAAAAACTTATTTCAGTGCAGTCTTGGTTTGCCCATAGTCATACTGCGCATAGCGATAACGGCTGTATTTATAGCCATAGCCATAGCCATAGCGGCGTTTGGACAGGTTCAGGTCGTTAAAGATCACCCCGCGTACGGTCACGCCCGACCTGCCCAGGCGTTTGGCAGACTCCTGCAGCTCGGCCAGGGTGCTGATTTCAGCACGCGCCACCATAAACACGGTGCCTGCCAGCGATGCCATCACCTGGGTGTCTGACACGGCCAGCACGGGTGGGGTGTCGATAACCACCATGTCGTAATTGGCGCCCACGGCTTGCAGCAGTTGCACGGTGGCCGGGCTCATCAGCAGCTCGGCCGGGTTGGGCGGCAGCGGGCCTGTGGCAATAAAGTCCAGCCCCTGCGACACGTTAGGGTGGGTGACCTGTGCCAGAGTCTGGGTGCCGCTGATCAGCTCGCTCAAGCCGTGGCCGCGTGGCAGTCCAAAAGATTCATGAATATGGCCTTTGCGTAGGTCAGCGTCCAGCAGCAGTACACGTTTGCCACCGGCTGCCAACACCGCCGCAAAGTTAGCGCTGATAAAAGACTTGCCAATGCCGGGTGTGGGGCCGGTGATCAGCACAATGTTGTTGGGCGCGTCCAGCATGGCAAATTGCAGGGCCGTGCGCAGGCTGCGCAGGCTTTCAATGCAGGGGTCGTTGGGCAACAGGTTGGCCAGCAGGTGCATGCTGGTTGACTTGTCTTTGCTTTCAACCGTTAGCTGCGTCTGGTCACCCGAATGGGGCACGGTAGCAAACACATGCAAGCCCACATGTTGCTCAATGTCGTCTGCGTTTTTAATGCCAGGGCGCAAGCTGTTGCGCAAAAAGGCCAGCCCCAGGCCGACCAGCACGCCCAGCACCCCACTCAGTGCCAAGACCATGGCCTTTTGCGGTTTGACAGGCTGCTCTGGCACGGCTGCAACGTCTACCACGCGCACGTTGCCCACCTTGCCTTCTTTCACCAGGCGCAATTGTTGAAAGCTGTTGAGCAGGCTGGTGTAAAGCTCGTTGTTGACCTTGACATCACGTGTAAGGCGAAGCAGGTCTTGCTCTACATTAGGAAAGCTTTTGGCTTTGCCTTCCATGGCGTTGATTTGCTGTGTGAGGTTTTTAATCTGCGCATCCAGCACCTGCACGGTGGGGTGCTGCGCGGTAAAGCGGGCTTGCAGGTCTTGGCGTTTTTGCTGGGCTTCCAGCAGCTTGACCTTCAGGCCGACAGACTGGTCCAACATGCCTTGGGCTTCTGCGCTCAGGTTAAAGGTGCCAGACTGGTTGCGAAACTTGTTGAATTTGACTTCAGCACCTTCGAGCTGTTTGCGCAGTTCTGGCAGCTGGGTGTTTAAAAATTTGATCGATTTTTCGGCTTCAGCGGCTTTGCGCTCCACGTTTTGGCGCACATAAAAGTTGTTGATTTCGTTCAAAATGGTGGCGGTTAGCAGCGGGTCTGCGCCTTGCAGGGTAGAAGTGATGATGCCCGACTGTTTGCCTTTTTCTGCAATCACCAGTTGTTTTTGCAAACGCTCTGTAACACCCAAGCGCGAGAGTTTGGTAAGGTAAAACTGGGAGCTAGGCTTACCGGTTAGGCTGGCAACCAACATGTCGCCATTTTGGTTTTTAAAAGTAAAAGCCAAAACTTGATTGATCACACCCTTGCCCAAAACAGTGTTGTCTGGAGAAAGCAGATCAAAGCCACTGTCTGTCGACACCACAGTAAAACGCAGCCCTTCAAGAGTCTGAGGCACATGAAAATGCTCTACCTTGAGTTCTTCAGTGCCTGACACGTAGCCGGACAAGCCCAAAAAACCGGGGTTGGACAGCTCTGTGGCTTGGCGTGACAACCACCGGCCAACAACAGGGATGTATTTTGGGGTAACGATTAAATCGAGTTTGAGGTTTTCCACCGCTCTGCCAACCACCAGGCGCGAACGTAGAAGCTCCAACTCTGCCGTAGCTGGGCTTTTGATGTCAAACAGGCTAGCTGCATCGCCCAAAAAACCTGCGGCACCACTGCCTTTGCTGTCTTCTACCTGGATAAGCGTATTGGCCTCGTAAATGGGAGTGGCCAAAAAAGCATAGCTGACACCCAACGCAAGTACCAGCGTAGTCACGGCGGCGATCAGCCAGCGCTGGTCTAGCACCACGTCCAGCAGGTCCAGCAGGTTGATGCTGTCTTCGTCGTCTTGCATGGACTGCATGGGGGACATGCCTTGCATGGGCTGCATGGTTTGCAAGGGTGTTTGTGAAACGGAGGTAGGTAAGTTCATACGGATTTAAATGGTTATCTCTCAGCCAAGCTTTTGAATGCGGGGCACCCAGTCAGCTACACCCTGGGCGATGGCTGTGTAGGCAGATTCAAAAGCTTCCAACGGTTGGCGGTAGGGGTCGGCAATGTCAAACTGGCCATATTGCCCCAGCCTAAAGGTTTTGCCGCGCACGCTTGGAAAATGCGCCTCCAGCTGGGTTTTGTGACTTTGTTCCATTACCAAAATCAGCTCGGATTGCTGGCACAAAAAGCTATTGACCTGCTGGGCGCGGTGGGCGCTGATGTCCACCCCATGCGCTGCGGCCACTTGCACCGACAGGGAGTCAGCTGGCTGCCCCACCAACGCACTCAAACCCGCAGACCACAAGGTGTGCTTAGGCAATTGCTGCGCCAGCAAGCCTTGGGCGATGGGGCTGCGGCAAATGTTGCCAATGCACAGGGTCAAGATTAACCGCATTAGTTTAGGACGTTACGCGTGGTGGTGACAGCTTGAGCACTTGGTAATATCAAACTGATCACACGGTTCCAACGAACAATGGGTACAGGATCAACATAAATTACATCTCGCGCTTTGAGCTCAAAGCCTTCGGCCAGGGCAAATGCGGTGGGGGACTGGGCGTCCAGGTGGTAAATCTCGGGTTGCTCGGTGTTGGCAGCGCGTACCACAAAAATCTGGCGCGGGTCGCCCGTGATTTGACTGACACCACCGGCATCACCCAGCGCCTCGTTTAGCGTCAGGTGACCGTTGCGCAGGGTTTGGGTGTTGGGGCGGGTCACTTCGCCCATGACAAACACTTTGGTTTCCTCGCTACCCAGCACCTGCACCAGGTCGCCATTGCGCAGCAAAATTTGGTTGGGGTTGATGTTGCGCTGCAACAGCAAGGGCAAATTGACCCGGGTAGATTGGCCATTGCGGGTGATAACAATAGACGAACGGTCTGCAACTGCTGTCAAGCCACCAGAACGCGAGATAGCCTCTGGCAAGGTCATGGGTATTTCGTTAAGTGCTTGCAGGCCAGGGGTGCGTACCTCACCATCAATGTAAATACGGCCACTGCGGTAGGACTGAATGCGCACGGTAACCTGGGGGTCTTTAATGTACTTGGCCAGACGCGCGGTGAGTAGGTCGCGCGCTTCGTATTCGGTCAGGCCAGAGAGCTTGATGGTGCCCGCGTATGGAAACTGTATCAAGCCATCTGGGCTGACGTTAAAGCCGTTGCCAACGCCGGACAGGCTGCCGACATCTGTGCCCAAGCCGCCGGCAGCAGGCACAGAGAGCTCTGGGTGGTCCCACACCACTATGTTGAGCACATCATTGACACCTATACGGTAGGGTTGAGCCAGGTCAAACAGTTGCTTGACCTCTGCCGACACGTCTATCGGTTTTGCTTTACGTTGCTCACGAATCAGGCTGGGGGTGATAGCGATGATGCGGCCGGAGGGCGGGGCATCGGCAGACATGTCTGGCTGAGTGCTGAACCAAGAGCTGTTTTGGCTGGTGTCGTTGGTATTGGTTCTACCAACATACATGCCAGGTGCGTAAGCACAGCCATTAAGCAATGCTGCAAGAAGTAATACACCTGTGATTCTGCTGTCTAAATTTAACATGTAATGAGATTCAGGAATGAAACAAAGGCGTGACAGACAGAAATTAGGCCAAATGCTTGGTATGGCTTTTTTGAAGATTATAAGGTTTTGATTTTTGTTAACCTGACAATTTGTGCGCTGCAACATGGTTGTCAAAGCCAAAGCCTATTTCAAGCGTCAAAAGTCTCAGCCTGCTGCCAGTTAGCCCCTGCTGCATCTTTGGCCGCCAACAGGGGTTGCCCAGATAACGGCCACTGCACGCCGACAGTGGGGTCACTCCACAGCAGGCTGCGCTCATGCTCGGGGTACCAGTAGTCGGTGGTTTTGTACAAAAACTCGGCGTTGTCGCTGGTCACCAGAAAGCCGTGGGCAAAGCCGGGTGGAATCCACAACTGGCGCTTGTTGTCGGCGGAAAGCACCACGCCGTCCCACTGGCCAAAGGTGGGGGAGCTTTTGCGCAAATCGACCGCCACGTCAAACACTTCGCCCTGGGTGACGCGCACCAGTTTGCCCTGAGGGTGCTGGATCTGGTAGTGCAGGCCGCGCAGCACGCCTTGGGCTGACTTGCTGTGGTTGTCCTGTACAAATTGCACGTCCAACCCGGTGCATTGGGCAAAGTCGCGTGCGTTGAAGCTTTCAAAAAAGAAACCGCGCGCGTCGCCAAAGACCTTGGGCTCCAGGATCAGCACTTCGGGCAGTTTGGTGGGGGTGACGGTGTAGGGCATGGTGGTTGTTTTGATGATGTAGGGCTGCGTAGGGCGGACTTCAGTCCGCCATGGTCGACTGAAGTCGACCCTACGGCTTCAGGTTTATCTCAGTAAGCTTAGCAAATACTGCCCATAGCCATTTTTAGCCAGCGGTGCGGCCAGTTTCTGGATTTGTGCGGCGTCGATCCACTTTTGCATGAAGGCAATTTCTTCCGGGCAGGACACTTGCAGGCCCTGGCGCTTTTGCAGGGTGGCGATGAAGCTGGCAGCCTCCAGCAGGCTGTCGTGCGTGCCGGTATCGAGCCAGGCGTAGCCGCGGCCCATCATTTCGACACTGAGCTGGACTTTTTCAAGGTAGACGCGGTTGACGTCGGTAATTTCAAGCTCGCCGCGCGCAGAGGGTTTGATGTGGGCGGCAATGTCGCAGACCTGGTTGTCGTAGAAATACAGGCCGGTGACGGCGTAATTGCTCTTGGGCGCTTTGGGCTTTTCTTCGATGCTGATGGCACGTTTTTGATCGTCAAACGCCACCACGCCGTAGCGTTCGGGGTCGGTCACATGGTAAGCAAACACGCTGGCTCCGCTGGTGCGTGCATCGGCGTGGGTGAGTTGTTTGACCAGGTCGTGGCCGTAAAAGATGTTGTCACCCAGCACCAGCGCGCTGGGCTGGCCATTGACAAAGTCACGGCCGATGATGAACGCCTGCGCCAGGCCGTCGGGGCTGGGCTGCACCGCGTAGCTGATGGTCATGCCCCACTGGCTGCCGTCGCCCAGCAGCTCGGCAAAACGCGGCGTGTCTTGCGGCGTGGAGATGACCAGCACCTCGCGGATGCCTGCAAGCATCAGCGTGCTTAAGGGGTAATAGATCATCGGCTTGTCGTAGATCGGCATCAGTTGTTTGCTGACCGCCTGCGTGACCGGGTAAAGCCGCGTGCCGGAGCCGCCGGCCAGGATGATGCCTTTGCGTTGTGTCATCGTGTGCTCCCTTGTGAGTTAATTTTGCTGAGACTGCGTAGGGTCGACTTCAGTCGACCATGGCGGACTGAAGTCCGCCCTACGCCTCAGGCCAAGCTTGGTGCAAGTCGACTCTACGGAAATCAGGGCAATGGCTGGTGCATTCATGCCAAGATTTCCTCCAGCATGCGGTTCACGCCAACTTGCCACGATGGCAGCGTGAGGCCAAAGGTGCGTTGCAGTTTGGTGGTGTTCAACCGTGAATTGTGCGGCCGCGTTGCTGGCGTAGGGAAGGCGCTGGTGGGCACCGGTTCCATTTGCGTTGCTTTAATTTTGATAGCTGCTTGCGCTTGTTCCGCCTGGGCTAGAACGTGTTTTGCATAGTCAAACCAGGTGGTGCAGCCGCTGGCCACCAGGTGGTAAATGCCAGCCAGATCACGGGTATCTGCTGCTGCAGGTGCGTCTGCGGTGGGTTGAGCGGGGGGGCGCCGAACGACCTGCCGGATGGTGTGGGCTGTGATGTCGGCTATCAGATCCGCCCCGGTGGGCGCGCCAAACTGGTCGTTGATGACGGTGAGTTTGTCCCGTTCCTGCGCCAGGCGCAGCATGGTTTTGGCAAAGTTGCCGCCGCGTGCGGCGTAGACCCAACTGGTTCTGAAAATCAGGTGGCGCGGGTTGGCTGCGGCAACCGATGCTTCGCCTTCGAGCTTGGTGCGGCCGTACACGCTCAACGGGCCGGTGGCATCGGTCTCTAGCCACGGCGTGTCGCCGCTACCGTCAAACACGTAGTCGGTGCTGTAGTGCACCAGCCAGGCACCGAGCTTGGCAGCTTCAACCGCCAGCACTTGCGGGGCCAGGGCATTCAAAGTGCGTGCCAGATCAGGCTCTGATTCGGCCTTGTCGACAGCGGTGTGGGCGGCAGCGTTGACGATGACATCAGGCTTGATATCACGCACGGTTTGCGCCAGGCCGACCAGATTGCTCAGGTCGCCGCAGTGTTCAGCGCTGTGGCGCTCCAGCGCGATGAGTTCGCCCAAAGGAGCCAAACTGCGTTGCAGCTCCCAGCCGACCTGGCCGTTTTTGCCGAGGAGGAGGATTTTGATCATGTGAGTTGCCACTCTTCAATGGCCAGTCCAGGCACGCGGGCAAATTCACGTGCATTGTTGGTCACCAGGACGGAGTCATTGGCAAGGGCATGGGCGGCAATCAGCAGATCCATCGCGCCAAGGATGTTGCCGTCACGTTCCAGCTTGGCGCGGATGTGGGCGTAATGCTCTGTAGCCTGCACCGGCCAGGC
>MNXW01000248.1 GCA_001871515.1 Comamonadaceae bacterium CG2_30_57_122 | reverse complement strand
GATTACCTCGATCGACGTGAGTTCTGAAACCACCGAACGCATGGAGCTGCTTGAACGCGAGCTCACCGCCACCCGCGAAAGCCTGCAGGCTACAGTGGAAGAGCTTGAAACCAGCAACGAAGAACTGCAGTCCACCAACGAAGAGCTGATGAGCTCCAACGAAGAACTGATGAGCTCCAACGAAGAACTGCAAAGCTCCAACGAAGAGCTGCAGTCGGTCAACGAAGAGCTCAACACCGTCAATGCCGAATACCAGGAAAAAATTGACATCCTCAACCGGCTCAACGCCGACCTGGACAACATGGCCCAAGCGGTGGCAGCAGGCACCGTGTTCGTCGATGAAAACATGCACCTGACGCGCTTTTCGCCCGACGCCACGCACATCTTTCGGTTGCGCGACACCGACATTGGCCGCCCGCTCGACGACCTGGCGCACACGCTGCTTTACCCCGCGCTGATTGCCGACCTGAACCTCACCCTGAAAGATGGCAACAAGGTCGAAAAAGAAGTTCGCGGCATCAACGGCCTGCATTACTTTGTGCGTATGCTGCCCTACCGTGTGCCGTCGAGCAGCGCCAAAGGCGCGGTCATCAGCTTCATGGATGTGACTGCGCTGCACGAGGTGTCGCGCCTGCAGCACATCATTGATTGCCTGTCCGAACACATTGCGGTGCTCAACAGCCAGGGCATCATCACCCAGGTGAATTCGGCCTGGCGCAAATTTGCGCTGGACAACGGCGACGAGTTTCTGGCGCATTCCGGCCCCGGTGTCAATTACCTGGAGGTTTGCAAAGACTTCCACCAGCCGCCTGATGACGCCACTGCCGTCACGGCCCAGCGCGGCGTGCGCGAGGTGCTCGAAGGCCGCTGCCCGCATTTCTCGATGGAATACCCCTGCCACTCGCCCACCGAGCAGCGCTGGTTTGTCATGCATGTGTCTCCTGTGGCGGGTGAACAGCCCGGCGCGGTGGTCAGTCACGTCAACATCACCGAGTGGCGCAGCAGCTTGCAGGAGCTTCAGGTATGAACCCGCCAGAAGAAATAGAAATTCAAAAAACAGAGCGCTTGGCGCTTTTAAAACAAAGAGCGCAGGCTGTTTTGATGCAAGCTGATCGAGACCAAATAGACCTTGCTGGCAGCCTTGATGAGGCGCACCTGCAAACCCTCAAGCTGCTCGAAGACCTGCGCATTTACCAGGTGGAGTTGGAGTTGCAAAACGAAGAGCTGCGCGCCGCCCAGCAGGATGCCGAAACCGCGCGCAAGCGCTACCAATACCTGTTCAGTCAGTTGCCACTGGCCGCCATGGTGGTGGATGGCAATGGTGCGGTTGACGACAGCAACGCCTTGGCCGATCAATGGCTGGGCCAACGCAAGGCTTTTGCCACCACCGACATGCGGCTCTGGAGCCAGTTCACGGGCAAAGACCGCGCGCGTTTGCACCAGGCCTTGCGCAATGTGACACCGGGCGAAACCCTGGTGCTGCAAGGGCTACAACCCAAAACATCCAGCCCCCAAGCCGCGCAGGTCACCAGCCTGGATGTGCACCTGATTGGTTTGTCGATTGACTACAAGCTTGACCGCCGGGTGCTGATGCTCTGGGTAGACCGCAGCGCCGAGCTGGCACGCCAGGAAGACCAGCGCTTTTACAGCTTGCTGCTCGACTCCAGCGATGCTTTTATCTATGCCGCCGACACCCAGGGCAAGATGCTGCTGGCCAACCAAGCCCTGTTGAACTTTGTGGAGCGCACACGCGGCGAGGTGGTCGGGCAGCCGCGCGAGAGTTTTTTGCCGCTGCGGGACGCCATCTTGCACGCGCAGGCAGATCAAAAAGTGCTCAGCAGCGGGCAAGCCGTGACGCTAGAAGAACAAGTGCATGTGGGTCAGCCAGAGAACCATCTGGATTTTTTAACCCGCAAATTTCCCCTGCATGACCTGCAAGGCCGCGTCTATGGCGTGGGCGGTATTTCGACCGACATCACCGCCCTGAAAGACCAGCAGCGCCTGCATTTGTTAAGTGAAACCGTGTTCATGCATTCGGCAGAGGCCATCATCATCACCGATGCCGACACCCAGATCATGCGGGTCAACCCCGCCTTCACCCAGCTCAGTGGTTTTTCAGCCGAGGCGGTTGTTGGCCAAAAAACCAGTATTTTGAAATCTGGCCGCCAAGACGCAGCTTTTTACACCCGCATGTGGCAGACCCTTATCAGCACCGGCAGCTGGTCGGGGGAAATCAACAACCGCCGCGCCGATGGCAGCTGCTACACCATTTGGAGCACCATCAACGCGGTGCGCGATGCCAATGGCACGGTGCTGAACTACATTGGCATTCAGGCCGACGTCACACAGTTGCACAACGCCCAACTGGCGCTGGCCTACCAGGCCTCGTATGACGGGCTCACTGGTCTGCCAAACCGCACCCTGCTCAATGACCGACTGGGGCAACTGATTTCGGCCTCACAGCGCCACAACAAGACCTTTGCCTTGCTGTTTGTCGACCTGGACCGCTTCAAAGAGGTCAACGACACCCTGGGGCATCAGGTGGGGGATGACTTGCTGCGCGAGGTGGCGCGCCGATTGCGGCAAAGCGTGCGCACCGAAGACACTGTGGCACGCATTGGCGGCGACGAGTTTGTGGTGCTGCTGCCCGACACCGATGCGACAGGCGCTCAAGCGGTGGCCGCCAATGTGCTCTGCCAGCTACGCGCGCCGGTGCCACTGCAAGGCGCCCAGAACTACCGCCCCATGGCCAGTGTGGGGCTGGCGCTGTACCCCCAAGACGGCAACACCCCAGACCTGCTGCTGCGCAGTGCAGACCTGGCCATGTACGACGCCAAAATTGACGGTCGCAACCGCCTGGCGATCTACCAGCCAGGGATGAGCCAAGCCAGCAACAAGAGCTTTGCCATCCAGACCGAGCTGGCGCAAGCCATTGAGCAGCAGCAACTGCAGGTGTATTTTCAGCCCAAGGTGCGCTTGAGCGACGGCGCACTCATGGGTGCAGAGGCGCTGGTGCGCTGGCAGCGCCCTGGTAACGGTTTGGTGTTGCCGGGTGAATTCATTGCTGTGGCCGAGAGAACCGGCCTGCTGGTGGCGCTGGACAAATGGGTGATGCAAGAGGCTTTGCGCCAACTCGGTGTTTGGATCGCTGAGGGCGTGTGGCACAGCGGCTGGCGCTTGTCGGTGAACCAAAACGTGTCAGACCTGCAGCGCCCCGCCATGCTGGACGAGTTGCAACAATGGCTCAAGCAGCACCAGGTCAGCCCGCGCGCGCTGGAGCTGGAAATTACCGAAGACGCCTTGCTGCAACATACGCCCGAGCAAATGATCCGGCTTGAGCAACTGCAAGCGCTGGGCATCGCGGTGTCGATCGACGACTTTGGCACCGGTTACTCCAGCCTTGCCTATTTGAGCAAGCTGCCGGTGACGGTGCTCAAGATCGACCAAAGTTTTGTGCGCGGCATGTTGGTTCATGAAAACGATGCGGTGCTGGTGCGCACCATTGTGGAAATGGCACACAACCTGAGCCACACCCTGGTGGCCGAAGGCATTGAGGAAGAAGCCCAACGCCAACAGCTGCAGCAACTGGGGGTGGAGCTGGGGCAAGGGTTTTTGTTTGATCGCGCGCTCAGCGCAGAAGATTTTGCAGCCAAGTGGTTGCGCTGTGATTCTGCATGTGCGATCTGTTAAAAATAGAGAATAAAAAGGCTTAATCCCTTATTAATTAAGGGCTTTCAGCTATAAATAACAAAGCGTTAACGGCCTGCTCGGTAGTTGACTTAGGGCTTGTTCATGAATACGCTGTACATTTGGCCGCCGGATTTGGGATGCAATGCGAGGCGCAAAGCGTGCCGTGCAGCTCTGCTGCACAAGCGATTTGTAACGACGCAGTGCGCCCAAAGTTGGCGAGTCAAATGTGCATGTTATTTGTGAACAAGCCCTTAGGGGAGTCCTTGTTGAACATGAACGTTAGTGCGGATCAACATGCACCTGCAGCCACCATTCCAGCAGCGCCAAGTGCCACAGCTTGCTGCCGTTGATGCGGGTGAAGTGCTCAGGTGCTTCGGGGTTGGCCAGCAGTTTGTCAACGTAATCACGCTGGTACAGGCCGCGCCTGATGCACGCCTCTGACATCAAAATACCGCGCATCATTTCCAAAAAGGAGCCCCGCACGTATTTCAGTGCTGGCACCGGAAAGTAGCCTTTGGGTCGGTCAATCACCGCGTCTGGTATCAGCCCACGAGCAATCGCCTTGAGCGGAAACTTGCCGCCCTCTTTGAGTTTGAGTTCTGGCGGCATGTGGGCCGCCAGCTCTACCAGTTCATGGTCCAGAAACGGTGTGCGCACCTCCAACCCCCAGGCCATCGGCATGTTGTCCACGCGTTTCACCGGGTCGTCGACGATCAGCGTGGTGGCATCCAGCCGCCAGACCTGGTCCAGAAATTCATCGGCATGGGGCTTGGCCAGCTCGCCTGCAATCAATTCAGAGGTGACATCACTCACTTGAAAAGCGGGTGCAATCATCTGCAGGTATTCCGCATGGTCACGGTCAAAGTAATGCTGGCTGAAACGCTCAAGATGCGTGCCTTGCGTGCTATTCATTTTGGGATACCAAAAGTAGCCGCCAAAGACCTCATCTGCGCCCTGGCCCGACATCACCACTTTGACTTCTTTGGAAACCCGCTCGGCCAGCAAATAAAAAGCAATTACATCGTGGCTGACCATGGGCTCGGTCATTTGTGCCACGGCTTCAGGCAGACGCTGCATGACCTCGGCATTGGGGATGCTGAACTGCTGATGCCGGGTGTGAAAGTGCTCGGCAATCTGGTCCGAAAACTCAAATTCATCGGCTTTTTCAGAACCTTCCCCCACGTCCTCAAAACCAATGGAAAAGGTGCGCAAATCAGACACCTGATCGGCCAGCAAGCCCACCAGCAAGCTTGAATCCAGCCCGCCCGAAAGCAATACGCCCACCGGCACATCCGCAGCCAGCAGGCGACGTTTAACGGCCTCACTGAGGTGCGTGCGCGTGGCATCCAGCCATTGCGCCTCAGACAGCGGTTTGTCAGGCCGAGTGGCATCGAGCGTCCAATAAACCTGTTCGGTCACCGTGCCGTCGGGGTTCAGCATCATGCTGCTGGCGGGCAGCAATTTGCGCACGCCTTGCAACACCGTGCGTGGCGCGGGCACCACGGTGTGCAGGGTGAAGTGGTGGTGCAGCGCCACCGCATCCAGCGTGGTGTCCACCTCGCCACCGGCCAGCAGTGCGGGCAGGCTGGAGGCAAAACGCAGGCGCTGCCCCGTCTGGGTCAGATACAAGGGTTTAATGCCAAAACGGTCACGCGCCAGAAACAGTTGCCCTCTGCGCTGATCCCAGATGGCAAACGCAAACATGCCTTTGAAGCGTGTGACACACGCCGCACCCCAGGCGTGATAGGCCTTCAAAATGACTTCGCTGTCGCCTTCAGAAAAAAAGCTGTAGCCCAGGGTCAGCAGTTCAACGCGTAGCTCGCGGTAGTTGTAAATCGTGCCGTTGAACACCAACGTGAGCTGCAGCATGGTATCCACCATGGGCTGGTGCGCGTGCGCTGACAAATCGATGATGGACAGGCGGCGGTGGCCAAATGCCAGCGGGCCACTTTGGAAAACGCCCGCATCGTCCGGTCCGCGCCGCGCCAGCGCGTCAGACATGCGACGGATGGCGGCCATGTCTGGCGCAGCGCCGTCAAAACGCAATTCACCACAAATGCCACACATCAGATCGTTACCTGGTCTGGTACCACAATCACTGGCGCAAAACCGCCGCCCTGGGTGCGGAAATTGGTGGTTTGCCCGGCGTACATGCGTGCCGCCAACAACTGCACCTGGCCGCCATAGGTGTAGGCGCGAATGTCAAACTTCAGGTCAGTCTGCGTGCCGTCCACCTCAATCATGCGGCCGCTGGGAGGCACCAGCGCCTGTGCCACAAAGTCGCTCTCCAGAATCTCGCTCCAGACCCGCTTGGTAAGTTTGTCACCCCGGTAAGCGGCTTTGGCCCCAAAACCTGCCACCGGTTTGAAGAACAGGTGGCGGCGGTCTGCCCACAACTCGGCGGCGCGTTCATCTGTAACCAGGCGCGTGGTTGGCACATTCTTAGATAACAATTGGCGGTCTGCCGCAGCAGCCCCCCAAGCCAGCAGCAATTCACTTTGGCTCAGGGCAATCAGGTTGCGCTTGTCGGCCAGCAAGGCGTGGTTGTGTGGATGCGGCGTGACAACAACGGCGTTGGCCTCGAGTGCCTGGCGCAGTGCCAAGTGATGGGGTTCCAGAAGATAAAAGTCGGTCAGGCGGTTGTAGACCATGTCCACCGGCTCGCCTTGGTGCAGCAGCTTGCCACTTTGCCAGACCAGTTCAGTCGAATCGGCAACGCTGGCCTGAACACCGTGCTGGCCAAACAACTGGCGAAACAACTCAAATTCAGGAGCCAGGTATTGCTCAAAAGGTGCATCGTCCACGATCACCACCGAGCGCCAGGGTGCAGCACCGCGCTGCAACTGCCACTCGTTTGCGAACATGTCAAAAATGGTTTGTTTCAGGGTGTCGCGTCGCGCTGTGGACGGAAAAGCCCAGTCCATCTCGTTGCAACAGGCTTCCTGTGCACGCGCCAAGGCCACGTTGAGCAACAAACCTCCGGCATTGGTGTTGATCTCAATCAACTGCGGGCCATGGGTGCTGATATGAAAGTCATAGCCCATGCACACCCCCAACGGCCCCCGGTCAAGCTGCGCTACCGTGTCGGCGCGTGACAAGGCCTGCGCCTGGTAACCGGGCAGATTGGTCACGCGTTCGATAGCCGCCACCGTGGCGCTGATCTGGCGCTGCATCTGGTTCGAGATGAAGACCACGGTGCTGGAAAATAAATTGGGTCGCGTTTGCAAAATACTGGCCAGCATGCCGTTCAGGCTGGGGTCGCTCTCCAGCTGCTCGCGTAATCGCTCGGTGTTCAGCGTGCGGCAAAAACAGTCGCGGTTGAGCGCTTCTGCCGTGGCCTTGGTCGCCACAATGGATGTCGATGGGTTCATAGCGATCGGCATCCGATCAAGCAGCCACAAACAAGCATGAGGCAATGACCGCGAATATCTTGAAGTGGCATGAAAAACTTTGCTGAAAAGATTGGTGAGAAATACGGCATCTTGTGCAAGGTGTGATTTTGTCACGCTATGACACAAGTCGAACAAATTGGGGGATCGAACAGATGCGTGTTGGAACCTGTGAATGTAAGAATCGGTCAGCGTTACCATTGCGCAATGACCAAGCCCCAAAATTTTGCAGTAAGCGACCTGGCCGCATTTGCGCTGACCCTGATCACCTCGCGGCAAAACATTTTGCCCAAGCGCTTGGCAGCACCCGGCCCCAGCGCGGAGCAGGTCAACGACATGTTTCTTGCCGCCGCCGCCGCGCCCGACCACGGCGTGGTGATGCCTTGGCGCTTTGTGCTGGTGCCAGAGCACAAGCGAACGGTGCTGGCCGAGGTGTTTGGTCGGGCCTTGACCGAGCGCGATGCCTCTGCCACCCCAGAGCAGGTGGAGCAAGCGTGCGAGAAAGCCTTTCGCGCGCCATTCCTGGCATTGGCCATTGCGCGCCTGGGGCCATGCGAGCCCGACATTGACCCGCTGGAGCGGATGGTGTCGGTGGGCGCAGCCATTCAAAACTTTTTGCTGGCGGCTCACAGCATGGGGTTTGGCAGCAGCCTGACCAGTGGCCAGGCCATGCACAGCCACGCCTTGCGCCAGTTGTTTGCCCTGACAGAAGGTGAGCAGGCGGTGTGCTGCATCAACGTGGGCACAGTCATTAAAAGCAAACCGGCACGCATACGCCCCAATGTGTCGGCGTTTGTCAGCAGTTTGTAGCCACCTGCCCTGGGTTGGCAGCAAAATAGACCTATGCACACTGTTATACCCTCTGAACTTTTGCCCGCCACCATGCGACTGCTTCCACCCGACGACCCGCAACGCGCTGCGCTGCACAACGAAGTGCACGCCCGTCCCTCGGCGCGCATCCGCTTGCCAGCGTTGATTGTTTATGTAGCGGTGCTCAATGAGGGCATCAGCCGCGAGATGGAATGTGCGCATTTGCGCCAGTTGCCGGGGCAGGCCGATTTGCCGTTGGAGCGTCTGCGAGACAACTTTTTGCGCCTGCGCCTGGATGGCTTCACGGTGAAGTGGGAGCACCACACCGAATTTACCCGCTACTCCATCGTGCAAACCCTGCCAAGCCAGGCAGGCCTGGGTGCTACTGAGCCTGATTTGTTGACCGAACTGGTGCTGCCTGCATCATGGCTGGCGCAAATTCCGGGGCGCACCGTGGCGGCCGTGCAATTGGTGATGCTGAACGCGCCACTGGACGATGCCCCAGCCTTGATGGCGCAAGCGCTGACCTGGTTTGGTGGGCGCACCGTGGTGGCTTCGCTGATGGGCAGCAGCACGCTGAATGTGGCAGGGTCTGGCACCGAGCCCGCCAACCGCCACGGCTACGCGCACCCCATGGGACATTCCTGGGCGCTGACGCAGTTCAGGCTGCAGAGCGACGGCTTTGAGCGCATGCTGGTGATTGCCCCCGAGGGCACCAGCCAGACCCGTGCCGGGCGCATTGCCGCGCGCTTGCTTGAGCTGGAAACTTACCGCCTGATGGCCTTGCGTGGTCTGCCCGTGGCCAAGGCGTTGGGATCCATGCTGGCCGAATCTGAAGCGGCGTTGGTGCGCATCACCGCGCAGCTGGAAAACAAGTCTGCATCCGACCAAGAACTATTGGACACCCTGGTGTCATTGGCCGCTGGGGTGGAGCGTGCCACAGCCGAGAACAATTACCGCTTTTCTGCCACCCAGGCTTACCATACGCTGGTAGCGCAGCGCATTGCCGAACTGCGCGAAAAAGCCATTCCAGGCACGCAAACCATTGGTGAATTCATGCAGCGGCGCTTGTCTCCTGCCATGGCCACGGTGGTGGCTACCGGGCAGCGGCTGGCTTCACTGTCAGAGCGAGTGGCACGCACCAGCGACCTATTGCGCACCCGGGTGGACATTGCCACCGAGGTGCAAAACCAGCAATTGCTGGAGAAGCTCACCCACGGACAAGCCACGCAGCTGCGTTTGCAAAGCACGGTGGAAGGCCTGTCGATTGCCGCCATTTCGTACTACGTGGTCAGCCTGCTGCTGTACGCGGGCAAAGCGCTTAAAGCCACAGGCCTGCCGATCAACCCCGAAATGGCGGCTGGATCACTAGTGCCGGTGGTGTTGTGGGTGGTGTGGCGTACCACCCAGCGCATCCATGCCAAGCTGCATGTGAGGCATTGAGGTTCCCAAGAATTTATATGAAATTGGCCTCTAGCCCTTATAAAGACTGGGCTAGTAGCTACAAATAGCATAGTTTTTTTTATGCAACCGGAGAATCCCATGAAAGCCTTTCAAGACTACTATCCAGAAAACCTGTCGCACTGCTACGGCTGCGGTTCCAAAAACCAGCACGGCCACCGCATCAAGACCTTTTGGGACGGCGAAGAGACGGTCACGCACTTCAAGCCCGAGGTGTTTCACACGGCGGTACCGGGCTTTACCTATGGCGGCTTGTTGGCCAGCCTGATTGACTGCCACAGTACCGGCACTGCGGCTGCAGCCATGTACAAGCAAGAAGGCCGTGCCATGGACACGCTGCCTGCGTTCCGCTTTGTCACCGGCTCATTGCATGTGGATTATTTGAAACCCACCCCCATCACCGACACCCTGGAGATTCGTGGCCGTGTGAAAGAAATCAAGGGCCGCAAGGTGGTAATTGAATCCACCGTCTATGCCGCTGGTGTAGCCACCGCCCGTGGTGAAGTGGTGGCGATCCAGATGCCAGAAAACTTTGGCACCGCCACCGCCTGAATAAGCAACAACTACAGGGATTCGACGAAGAACCACATGAGGCACCATCATGGAAAACACAGTCGATTCGGTCACGCCGGAGCGCAGGGTGCATGACCCGCGTTTTGTCAGCCAGCTCACACGCAACAGCTTTGCCCTGATTCTGGCAGGCGGACGTGGCAGCCGCTTGCACGAGCTGACCGACTTTCGCGCCAAACCTGCGGTGCCGTTTGGTGGCAATTTCCGCATCATCGACTTCACACTGTCGAACTGCGTCAACTCCGGCGTACGCCGGGTGGGTGTGGCCACGCAGTACAAGGCGCAAAGCCTGATCCGGCATCTGCAACTGGGCTGGAGTTTTTTGGATGGACGGCTCAACGAGTTCATTGAGATCATGCCGGCTCAGCAGCAATCTTCAGATGAACTTTGGTACCAGGGCACGGCTGACGCGGTGTTTCAGAACCTGCGCGAAATTCGTCACGCCCGGCCCGAACATGTGTTGATCTTGTCTGGTGACCACATTTACCGCATGGACTACGGCCGGGTGCTGGCTGCCCATGTGGCGCACCAGGCAGACCTGACGGTGGCGTGTATTGAGGTACCCCTGAACGAGGCTAGCAGCTTTGGCGTGATGTCGGTAGACAGTGAAAACCGGGTGGTGGATTTCACCGAAAAGCCAGCCAAGCCGCTGCCCATGCCAGGCACGCATGACAAAGCGTTGGCGAGCATGGGCATTTATGTGTTCAACGCCAACTTTCTGTATGAGCAGTTGCTGCGCGACGCGGACGACCCCAAATCGAGTCACGATTTTGGCAAAGACATCATCCCGCACTGCGTTAAACGGTATCGCACCTACGCACAAAATTTTTCAGAGAGCTGTGTTGCCGAACCTGGCAAACCCGCTTATTGGCGCGATGTTGGCACGCTCGACGCCTATTGGGCGGCCAACCTGGATTTGGTGCAGGTCACGCCCGATCTGGATTTGTATTCTGAAAATTGGCCGATCTGGACCTGGCAGCCACAAACTCCACCAGCCAAATTTGTGTTTGATGATGACGCGCGCCGTGGCAAGGCGGTGGATTCAATGGTGGCCGGCGGTTGCATTGTCAGCGGAGCCATTGTGCGGCGATCCATGCTGTTCAGTGGTGTGCATGTGCACAGCTACGCCAGCATTGAAGACTCGATGGTGTTGCCCAATGTGCAGGTGGGTCGCCACTGTGTGCTTAAAAAATGCATTGTCGACAAAAACAGCCGCATCCCGGACGGCACGGTGATTGGTGTAGACCCCGTACAGGACAAAAAACGCTTTCGCGTCACCGACTCGGGCATCACATTGGTAACCAAAGAAATGCTAGGGCAGGGCGTACCCGGATTGCGTTAGCCTCTGCCGCGGTTTTGGATTGATTTCTTTATAAAAAAATTGCCTTTAGCCCGTACATATATTGAGCCAACAGCTATTAAATATGTAGCATTCAAGCCCGCTCGTACCAGCCCTTGGAGCGGTTGACAATGTTCACCACCAGCAGCATCACCGGCACCTCGATCAGCACCCCCACCACCGTGGCCAGCGCCGCGCCCGAGTTGAAGCCAAACAGGCTGATGGCGGCGGCTACCGCCAGTTCAAAGAAGTTACTGGCACCAATCAGGGCGGAGGGGCAGGCAATCGAATGCTTTTCGCCCACCATGCGGTTGAGCAGGTAGGCCAGGCCGGAGTTGAAAAACACCTGTATCAGAATCGGCACCGCCAGCAGCGCAATGATGAGCGGCTGGCGGATGATGGCTTCGCCCTGAAAGGCAAACAGCAACACCAGCGTGGCCAGCAGCGCGGTGATGGACCACGGGCCAATTTTCTCCATGGCCGCCTCAAAGGCGGCTTGCCCTTTGGCCAGCAGCGACTTGCGCCACACTTGCGCCAGGATCACCGGGATGACGATGTACAAGCCCACCGAGATCAGCAGCGTGTCCCACGGCACGGTGATGCTGGAGAGGCCCAGCAAAAACGCCACCAGCGGCGCAAACGCCACCACCATGATGCTGTCGTTCAGCGCCACCTGGCTCAGGGTAAACAGCGGGTCGCCACCGGTCAGGCGGCTCCAGACAAACACCATGGCGGTGCAGGGTGCGGCGGCCAGCAGAATCAGCCCGGCAATGTAGCTGTCAATCTGGTCGGCGGGCAGCAGCGGGGCAAACAGCGTGCGGATGAACAGCCAGGCCAGAAACGCCATGCTGAAGGGTTTGACCAGCCAGTTGACGAACAGCGTGACGCCAATGCCCTTGAGGTGCTGACGCACTTCGCCCAGCGCCGAGAAATCGACCTTGACCAGCATCGGGATGATCATCACCCATATCAGCACCCCCACCGGCAGATTCACCTGCGCCACTTCCATGCGGCCAATGGCCTGGAACACGCCCGGCAAAAACTGCCCCAACGCAATGCCCACCACAATGCACAGGGCCACCCAGACTGACAAGAATCGCTCAAACACGCTCATCGGCGCACCGGCGGCGCGTTTGCCGGTCACTTCACATTGGACACTCATGGTTTACTCCTTGGCCAAATCCCGGGCGGTACTTTGCAGCATGGTTTTTTCCAACTTGGCCTCAGGCAAGCTGATCAACAGTTCCAGCCGACGCTTGAGCGCGTGCAAGGTTTGGCGAAAGGCTTCGAGCTTTTGCGCATCAGTGCCATCACCCGCAGACGGGTCAGGGTAGCCCCAGTGCGCGGTGGCTGGTTGACCCGGCCAGTAGGGGCACAC
>MNXW01000238.1 GCA_001871515.1 Comamonadaceae bacterium CG2_30_57_122 | reverse complement strand
GTGACCGCTATGGCCGTGAACGTCGCCCCCGTGGCGAACGCACTGAGCGCGAAAGCAACGATGCCGTGCCGTCCACGCTGGTATCCGATGAAGCGCTTCAGGAAGAAGTTGCACCACGCAAGTCGTACTTTACGCAAAGCTCCAGTGATGCTGCCAGCGCGCCAGAGGCAGCCCGTGTGCAAGAGCAAAGCCCAGCCACGGCTGACACGGTGTCCGCAGAGTCAACCTCTGTGGTTGCACCAACTGCAGCACCGATGCCACGCGCGCCCTTGGTTGAACCTGGGCAGGTATCGCCTGTTCAGGCACGCCCCGACCGTATGGCGGTGAATGTGCCTCAGCAAGCGGCAGCAGCAACCCAAACGACAGCAGCTCCGGTCGTGGCTACGGGCATGCCCAAGGTGCAGCCTTTTACCTTGCCCCTGTCTGAATTGACCCAAATCGCGGAACAATCCGGCCTGACCTGGGTGAATTCAGATGCCGCCAAGGTCACCAGCGTGCAGGCCGCCATCGCCGCTGAGCCCAAGCCGGTGCGCGTACCTCGCGAACGCGCGCCTGTGGTGGTGCTTGATGAGCGCCCCCTGGTCTTGGTAGAGACCCGTGTGGACTTGCGCAACATCACCTTGCCATTTGAAAATACACAACCCCTGTAACCCTTGTTTACAGTCAACAAAAAGGGCACATAAAGTGCCCTTTTTTTATGTCAGTTTGAATCTGTTCTTTTATTCAAGCCACAGAGGTTTCTTCAAGCTTTCGGGCTGCAGCAAAAAAACCCCGCTGTGCCAAACCGAGGTAACTGCAGGCTTTGTTACCACCACTGCGTTGGGCAAAATCCACCGCCTGTTCGGTTTTGGCAAGCCCGCTGCCGGGGGAGTCGTCCTCTAGCACAGTGGTAAAACCACAACTTACCGTGACACGACCTACTTTTGCAAAGTTGTATTTTTCAACGCTGGAACGAAACCGCTCAAAAGCCCCCAGCACCAAGGCCTCATCGGGGCAATGCAACAAGGCGCCGAAATGGTCATTGTTGAACCGATACAAACGGTCGTAAGTTCTGAACGTGTTACTCAAAATGCGTGCAACCCGAGCCAACACTTCTTCTGCAGCATCACGGCCATGGTGCTCCGAGATCAACGCAAAGTTGTCGATTTTGGCCGAACCCAACCAGTAATTTGCAGGCACACGGTGCCGACGTTCGTGCCCCGGCAGTAAATTTTCTTCAGCTACTTTGACAGACTCTTCAATGTCTTCCAGCACCGCACTGTAAAACGCATCATCGAGTGACTTGCGATTGAGCAAGCCGGTCATGGCATCGCGGTCGCTGTATTCAAGCAAGCCGTACATGTTGCGGTAAATGTGGCGCAGGTTGTCCACCATCTGCAAGTTCTCTTCACTCAGCGCGGCTTCAGAGTGCAGTTCAAGCACCCCCTGGTCTTCTTCGCGTGATTCGGAAAACAAAGGCAACATGGTGATGCGCGGGCCTTCGGGTCCAGCCCAGGCAATTTCAACCCGGTCGCGTAAAGTCAAACAACGCAGACGGTCTGGCGCATCCTCAAGTTTGGGCAGGGATGAAAAATCAACCCGTTGGGGGTCAATCACACGCCCACCCCCTTTGGCATCGAGCCGTGCGACTTCAAGCCAACGACGATCACTTTCGTCTCGCACCACTCTGGCAATCACGATCCGGTTCACCGGCAGCAGATCCAGCAGTGCTTTGGAAAGCGTCAACTCAAGCAAATCACGGTCACGGTGATCCGTCAGCCTGACAATATGTTCAATATAGGTATTCATGTGCAAATCATAGACGCGAATCGTCCAGTCGGCACAAAAAATTGGCGCGCTGTGATTGACGGTAGGCAACTCTACCGTGTCTGTGGCGCGATCAGACTGGACGGCGCATGCGCACCGTGGTGGCATTGCGCCACGCCGCGGCTGCTTCTGCCTCATTGCCCTGACGCTGCGCCAACTCAGCCAACATTTGCCATGCCCGCGACTGCAGGCCGACATCAGGCAGGCGCGGCAACGCCCGTTGAAGCAACTGCTGGGACTTGCCCCAAAGTTGCAGATGCAAACAAGCCACACCCGCCAGGTATTGCAACAACGCATCTCCCGGGTCATTCAGATGAGCCTGTTCAATACGTGAAAGCCATTCAGTGTCGATGGACGCATCAGTCATGGAGAAGCCGTTTTCCATGACGCGCACCAACAGGATTTTCTGATCTGTGGACAGACCATGCGCCGCATCCACCATGTGCTGCCACACCGGCAGCAGCCACGCAAACGCCACGCCAGCGTCGCCTCCTAACCGCAATAAGCGCCCGGCCGCAGAACAAGCCACGTCTGGCAAGGTATGCTCGGCGGGCTCCAGTCGAGACCAAATACCTTGCAGTTGATCTGCGTCAGACGCGGTTTGCAGCCATTCCTGCGACAAGGATCGCAACAACCCATTGGCCGAGTCCTGCGAAAAAGCACGGTGTTTGGCCAGCAACCTGGCGGTATCTAGCGCCAGATCAATCTTGCCCGCCATGCGCGCCACTTTCAGGCGCAAACGCAGCGCCACGGTGCGTCTGGCCACACCAGAGGGCAGTTCATTCAGTCTCTCAAGCGCTGCCGCAGCATCCTGATCTTCCAGTGACCAGCGCACTGCACGCAGCAACAGGCCATCACGGATGTCGCCCGAATGGCCAGCGCCAGCCTGATCCAGAGCTTGTTGAAAATAGTATTCCCTGGCGGGTCGATCCTGCAGGGACTGTGAACTCTCGGCGGCCAACAGATTGGCCAGCACACGCAAGCGTTCAGCACCAGGCCAAACCTCACCACTTTCGGTCAGACTGGCCTCTCTTGCCAGCACCATTTGAGCCGATTTTCTGGCCCGCAAAAACCGCCCAGCAACCAAGTGTGATAACGCCTCCAGCAAGGATGCATACATCACCCGCTCTTGATGCTGTAGTCGCCAGGACCTGGCCTGACCCGGCAAAGCAAACAATGCACCAATGGTTTTGAGCGACAAATGCAGCAGCACAAACAGCACGCAAAGCAACACCACCACCATGTTGAGCGACAGATCAACCCGGTGTGGCGGCCAGAAAATGGTCACCGTACCGGTGTTGGTGCTGGCAAACAACGCCAGCGCAGCAGCCAACCCGAACAAACCCAAAAACCACAATGCCACGCGCATGTTCAACGCCCCGCAGCAGCAGTGGTCAACACGGCCAGCGTGTCATCCAGACGCGGAATTTGCAGCGTGCGCATTTGCGACTGCACCTGTTGCATCAAAGCCAGCGTGGCCTGGGTTTTGCGGGCGTTGGTATCAAAGTATTTTTTCAGCAACCGATCCGCATCCTGCAGGTCAGCATGAACCGATTGAATCTGCCGCGCCAGCAAGCCCATGCGCGCATTGAGCAATTTGAGCTTGAGGTTTTCGCGCAAAAAGAAAGCCTGTTCAGGCGAGAGCAACGCTGCCTCCGGGCTATTAATACGGCTCACCCGTACCAATTGCCGTGCTTCTATCTGCACCAACTCCAAACCATACTGCCACCAAGTACCAGCCGCCACCGTCGCAGCTTTGGTCGCTTTCGGAGCCGGGCGTGCCACAGCCACCGCATTGGCGACCACCAGTTCATCCGCCTGCCGCACCAGTTCATCAAGCTTGACCAACAAATTGGGGGTGTCACTGACAGCCGCAGACTTGACCCGGTCAATATCCCTGGCAATGGCACGCTGCAACAAGCCCAAACGGGGTTGTGCCGCACGCGTGATACGCTGGTCGGCCGATTTCAGGGCGGCCAACAGCGGCTCCACACTGCCCGTCAATTGCGCCTGCTGCTGCGCCAGGCGCAAGGCCGCTTCAATGTCCACCACCAGGTTCTCATCGCGTGAGCGCGACAGGCTTTGCATCAGCTCGTCGAGCTGGCTGCGCTGCAGCGCCACTTCGCTCAAACGGACATCGAGCACCGCCACCCGAACCGAAGTTTCCTGGGCCAGCGAAAGCGCTTGTTTGGAAAGCGCCTGAGCCTCAAGGGATTGCGCCTGCGCCAAGGCACTTTGGCTGGCTAGTTGCTCCTGCATACCGATGACTTTTTGCCACAACAGCACCGCAGCCAGCAAGGCCAGCACCGCCACCACGGCAACCGCCACAAGCAATGCGCGAAAAGAAGGGGCGATGGCTGAAGCGGTGGCGGCTCCAGCTACGCCCGCGTTGATGTGCTCCTGCGCCTCGGCCGAAGTTTGTGGGTCTGGTGCATCGGGTTTCATGGCATGGATTCTATCGAGGCCAGCACCGTGTCGAGCGTTGGCTTGGCGTGCTTCACAACACCAAACCCCAAGGCGCTTGCAGCGGCGGCAATTCTTGGATGGGTGGCCACCGCACCAGCGCCAGACCAGTCTGCGCCGGGCAACAAGGTTCGTAAGTAGTCCAACGCCTCGGCACTGCTGAACAGCCAGACCGAGCCGTCAAGCGAGGCTTGTTGCGCCAAGGCATATTGCCCAGCAGACCAATGCGGTGCGCCGCGTTCGTAAGCCACCACAAACTCGACCAAGACACCAGCCTGGATCAGGCGCTGCGCCAACCAATCACGCCCGACCCCTGAAGCAGCGTCCACTGCCGCTCCTGCGTCTGCAGCCGCACTGGTGCCGCGCACGATCAACACCTTGTCACCCGGCTTGACCCGCGTGCCCACCACCTGCCAAAGCGCCTCGGAGTCAAATTGACCAGACAGGACTGACGGCATGTCCAGCAACTGCGCTGCAACACCTTGTGCGAGCAAAGCCTTGCCGGTGCCTGAGCCAGTGGCCCATACTCTCGTTTTTATAGTAGGATACCCTTTTAAATCAAGGGCTAGAGCCTTATTTTCCTTAAAGAAAAAATCGACAGCGTGGCTGCTGACAAACATCGCTGCGGTGTAGCTTGCCCAGCGCTGCCAAGCAGCTTGTACGGACTGGACATCAGCCAGTGGGCGCACCTCAATCAATGGCAACGCTACTGCCTCGTGTCCCCGCGCACTGATTTTTTCAGCCCAGGCATCCGCCTGTGGCTGCACCCGGGTCACGATGACGCGCACGCAACAAACCGTTGGTCAGTGGGTCGCGGCCAAATGGTCGAGTTTGCCGCCCTGCGCCAACACCTGACGGATCAGCTCTTTGGCCACCTGTTGGCCCAAAGCTGCGGCGCTGTCCAGGTTGCTGACGGGGCCGCTCAAATGCACCCGCACCAAGGGCAAACGACCTTCCACATCACCCCAGGCGGCATCGATGCTGAGCTGATCTTGAGCCAGCGTGGCATAGGCTGCCAGTGGCATGGAGCAGCTGCCGCCCATGGCGCGGCTCACTGCCCGCTCGGCAGCCACAGCCAACCAGGAGGTTTGATGCACCAAAGGGCTCAGGGCTTGCATCACATCGGCGCGGTCGCTACGGGTTTCAATGCCCAACGCGCCTTGCCCGGCCGCAGGCAGCATCACGCTGGTGTCAAACACGGCCCGGATACGCTCGGACAGCCCCAGGCGTTTTAGCCCGGCAGCGGCCAGCACAATCGCGTCATACAAACCATCGTCGAGCTTGCGCAGACGGGTGTCCAGGTTACCGCGCAAGGCTTCAATCTTCAGGTCTGGCCGCACCGCACGCAGCAAAGCCACCCGGCGCAGGCTTGAGGTACCCACCACCGCGCCTTGCGGCAGGGCATCCAGGTTCGCATAGTTGTTGGAGACAAAAGCATCCCGTGGATCTTCGCGCTCCATCACACAAGCCAGGCTGAAACCTTCAGGCAGTTCCATGGGCACATCCTTGAGAGAATGCACCGCCAAGTCAGCACGCTTTTCTTCTAAAGCGACTTCAAGCTCCTTGACAAACAAGCCTTTGCCGCCCACCTGGCTCAGGGCACGATCCAGAATTTGGTCACCCAGGGTGGTCATGCCCAGCAGATTAACCTGATGCCCCAGGCCTTTGAGCAGAGCTTGCACATGTTCGGCCTGCCACATGGCCAAGCGACTTTCCCGGGTTGCAATCGTGAAGTGATTCATAGCGAGGGGCTTAAAGCCGTAACCTTTTTGTAATCTTGAACAAGTTTGGAATGCTAGCATGGGTTCAGATTGAGCTACCGCTTTTGCCCCTTGATTCAAAGTAACACCATGCCCCGTTCAGCCCCCTTGCACCCTAAGCCAACCCTGCTCAGCACCGAGCGTCCCTTGGTGGAAGACATTCGCTTACTGGGGCGTATTCTGGGCGATGTGATTCGTGAGCAAGAAGGCGCTGCGGCTTTTGAATTGATCGAGCAAATCCGCCAGCTCTCGGTCACTTTTCGCCGCCATGCCGACCCGGTGGCTGACCGGGCGCTGAACAAATTGCTGAAATCCCTCAGTGGCGACCAGACGGTGAGCGTGGTGCGCGCATTCACCTACTTCAGTCACCTGGCCAACCTGGCCGAAGACCGTCACCATATCCGCCGACGCGCCATCCATGAGCGCGCCGGCAGCACCCGCGCTGGCAGCATCGACATGAGCCTGAAACGCCTGCACAGCCAAGGCATCACACCGCAGGCCATCAGCGCAATGCTCGCCCACAGTTTTGTCTCGCCGGTGCTCACCGCACATCCCACCGAAGTGCAGCGCAAAAGTATTCTGGATGCTGAACGCGCCATTGCCCAGCTGCTGACCGCACGCGACGACATCCTGGCGCAGGCCTCTGCGCTTAAAGTGGCGCACGACGCGCTGACCCCGCGTGAACTGGCCGCCAACGAAGCCCAGTTGCGCGCCCGCGTGCTGCAACTGTGGCACACCCGCTTGCTGCGCTTTTCCAAACTCACCGTGGCCGACGAAGTGGAAAACGCGCTGAGCTACTACGAATCCACTTTTTTACGTGAAATACCCAAGCTCTATGCCAACCTGGAACAAGCCCTGGGTGCCGAGCCGGTGCACAGTTTTTTACGCATGGGCCAATGGATTGGCGGCGACCGCGACGGTAACCCCAACGTCAATGCCCAAACCCTCACCCACGCCCTGAGCCGGCAAGCAGACATGGCGCTGCGCCATTACTTGACCGAGGTGCACTACCTGGGTGGTGAGTTGTCACTGTCGGCCATGCTGGTGGATTTTTCGCCAGCCATGCAGGCCTTGGCGGGGCACTCCCCCGACACCAATGAACACCGCAAGGACGAGCCCTACCGCCGCGCCTTGATTGGGGTTTATGCACGCTTGGCCGCCACCTTGAAAGCGCTCAGCGGCGGTGATGCGGCACGCCATGCCGTGCCCCCACAAAACCCTTACCTAACCCCGGAAGAACTGCTGCTTGACCTGCGCGTGATTGAAGCCTCACTGACCGCGCAACACGCCCAAGCCCTGATCGCACAACGCCTCAAACCCTTGATCCGTGCGGTGGAAGTGTTTGGCTTTCATCTGGCCACGGTGGATTTGCGGCAAAGCTCGGATCAGCACGAAGCGGTATTGGCCGAACTGCTGAGCACGGCGCGCATCACCCCAAACTACGCCACGCTGGATGAGGTCGGCAAACGCAGCTTGCTGCTGCGCCTGCTCAATGACGCACGCCCACTGCGCGTGATTGGCCATGCCTACAGCGCCCATACCTTGAGTGAATTGGCCATTTTTGAGGCCGCCAAACAATCGCGCATGCGGTACGGCACCCAAGCCATTCGCCACTACATCATCAGCCACACCGAAACCGTGAGCGACCTGCTGGAGGTGATGCTGCTGCAAAAAGAAGTGGGCTTGATGCAAGGCACGCTGGACGATCACGCCCGCTGCGACCTGATTGTGGTGCCGCTCTTTGAGACCATTGAAGACCTGCGCAACGCCAGCCTGATCATGCGCGAGTTTTACGCCCTGCCCGGGGTGTTGCCCATGGTGCAGCGCGGTGGCAATGACCAATATGGTGAGCAGGACATCATGCTGGGCTACTCCGACAGCAACAAGGACGGTGGCATTTTCACCAGCAACTGGGAGCTTTACCAAGCCGAAATTGCGTTGGTAGCGGTGTTTGACGAGATCAACCAGACCACAGGCGGCAGCCCAATCCAAATCCGCATGTTCCACGGCCGTGGCGGCACCGTGGGGCGCGGCGGCGGCCCCAGCTTTGAGGCCATCCTGGCGCAGCCCCCCGGCACGGTGCGTGGCCAGATTCGCCTGACCGAACAAGGCGAGGTGATCGGCTCCAAATACGCCAACCCCGAAATTGGCCGGCGCAACCTCGAAACCCTGGTGGCCGCCACGCTGGAGGCCACTCTGCTGCACCCGACGCAGTCCGCCAAACCGGCTTTTTTGACCAGTGCTGCAGAACTCTCTTTGGCCAGCATGACGGCCTACCGCAAGCTGGTGTACGAGACCCCAGGCTTTACCGAATATTTCTTTGAGGCCACCCCGATCCGGGAAATTGCCGAGCTCAACATTGGCTCGCGCCCGGCCTCACGCAAGGCCACGCAAAAAATTGAAGACCTGCGCGCCATCCCCTGGGGTTTCAGCTGGGGCCAGTGCCGCCTGACTCTGCCGGGCTGGTTTGGCTTTGGTAGCGCTGTCGACGGTTTTTTGAATCCACCGGATGCCAGCGACAAGCAGAAAAAACAGCGGCTGGCGCTGCTGCGGCAAATGCAAAAACAGTGGCCATTTTTCAGCTCGCTGCTGTCCAACATGGACATGGTCATGGCCAAAAGCGACCTGGCGCTGGCTTCACGCTACGCCGAGCTGGTGGAAGACAAGCGCCTGCGCAAAAAGATTTTCAGCGCCATTGAAGCGGAGTGGCATCGCACCGCACAGGCCTTGGAGTTGATCACCGGTCAAAAACAGCGCCTGGCCAACAACGCCGCACTGCAACGCTCCATGCGCCATCGCTTTCCCTACATTGATCCGCTGCACCACCTGCAGGTGGAACTGGTGCGCCGCTACCGCGCAGGTCAAGCCGACGACCGCCTCAAGCGCGGCATCCACATCTCGATCAACGGCATTGCAGCGGGGCTGCGCAACACCGGTTAACGTGAAACAACGGTCATGCGCGGCTGAAATGGATGCTCGTAGGGTTGACTTTAGTCGACCATGGGCGCAGTCCATATTTCATGCTTTGAGGCGGCATTTGACTATGCTAGTAGTCCGTTTCACCAAGGCGCGCACCGCCGCCAGCTGGCGGCGCGACACAGGCAACACTTCATCAATGCCATCGAGCCGCACCGCCCAGCCCTCGCCTTCCTCGGGGTCATGGTGTTTTTCCAGCGCCCGCACTGCATGCCGGGCGACCAGCGCGTTGCGGTGGATGCGCACAAACCGGCTGGCATGGCGGGCTTCCAGCTCTGACAACGCGCCTTCCAGGATGTAACTGCGGCTGGCGGTACGCACAGT
>MNXW01000334.1 GCA_001871515.1 Comamonadaceae bacterium CG2_30_57_122 | reverse complement strand
GCAAGGATTGCACCTGCTGCTCCAGCTGGGCGATGCGGTCGATCTGACTCAGCATCATGGCCATGGTGAACAAGTCCAGGTCAAAGTCCAGCCGCAGCTTGGCCACTGCGCGCAGGGGCACCACCCAGTGGGCGCTGAACACCCGCTCTGGCGCAACGCCGTCCAGCGGCGTCAGGGCGTTGTAGTCCACCAGTTCATCCAATTCTGTCGCCGTCAGGCCGCAGCAGTCGGCCAGCTCGTTCAGGCTGATGCAGGCACGGGCATCCAGGTTGAGCCATTCGCTTTGTACTTCAAACATGCGTTTTCTCCTTGGAGCCATTCACCCGCGGGTTAAAACCAGACACTTTGGCCAGTTCCTGGTACAGCGCACGTTCACGCTCGGTCAGCGTGCCCGGCACGTCAATGTGAACCATGGCATAAAGGTCACTTTTGTCTGCCGCAAGCCCACGCCCGCGCAGCCGCAACTTGCGCCCGGCACGTGTGCCTGCGGGCACGGTCAGCAGCACCGCGCCATCCAGCGTTGGCACTTGCACCTCAGCCCCCAAAGCCGCTTCCCAGGGTGTCAGCAGCAGGTCAAAGTACAGGTCGTGGTGGTCGGGTCGAAACACCGCATGTGGAGCCAGGTTGATGTGCAGGTAGATGTCACCATCGGGCCCGCCCTGCATGCCCTTGCCCCCTTTGCCGCGCAGGCGCAGCTTTTGGTCTTGGCACGCCCCGGGGGGGATGGTGACTTGCAACGTGCGGTCACCCTGCGCGTCGGCCAGGGTCAAGTTGACGCTGGTGCCGCGCCGAGCGTCTTCCAGCGTGAGGCTGACGCTGGTTTCAAAGTCGCGTCCCTTGATCGGCATGGCATGCCCGCGCCCACTGCCTGCCCCACCGGCCTGCCCTCGCCCCATGGCGGCCAACAAATCTGCCAGGTCAATGTTTTCAAACGATGCCCCGCCCGGGGCAAAGTCTTGTTGCCATTGCGGCGGTGGTTTGAATTCAGCCCCACTTGGCGGGTGACCCAGCTCGTCATATGCCGCACGTTTGGTGGTGTCTTTGAGGGTTGCGTAGGCCTCGGCCGCCTCTTTGAAGCGAGCCTCGGCATCAGGCGATTTGGACACATCCGGGTGGTAAGTGCGCGCCAGTTTGCGGTAGGCCTTCTTGATCTCGTCCAGGTCGGCACTGCGGGGTACACCCAAGATGGCGTAGTAGTCTTTGTATTTCATGATGAGGCCAGTATGGGACTTCGAAATCACAATGTATTGCGCTGGCTCAAATCCGATCAACAACTACAAGCAAATCTGTCATGATGCCGCCATGGATACCTCTCTACCGCCGCTGATTGCCGCTCTGCTGCAGTCAGGCCGTTTCCCTGGCGTGGTCACACAAGTTGAACTGGTGCAGACGCACATTTCCTGGGTGCTGCTGGCAGGCGACTTGGCTTACAAAATCAAAAAACCGCTGCATCTGAGCTACCTGGACTTCAGCACCCTGGCCCTGCGCCAGCACTATTGCCATGAAGAACTGCGACTGAACCGCCGCTTTGCCCCTGACATTTACCTGGAAGTGGTCAGCATTTTTGGCACTGCCCAAGACCCGCAGTGGTTTGGCCCGGGTGAACCGATTGAATACGCCGTCAAAATGCGCCGCTTTGATGAATCCAAGCGCCTGGATCGCCTTTGCGCACGGGGTGCATTACAGGCCGCCCATCTTTCAGACCTGGCCGACACGCTGGTGGCATTTCACCAATCCGCCACCGTTGCACCAGCCGACTCCCACTTCGGGCAGCCGGCAGACCTGCGCAGCGCTGCACTGGACAACTTCACCGATTTGTCCCAACTGTTGCCAGATGCGGCAACACAACAGCGGCTGGTGGCCTTGCGCCACTGGACTGAGACAAGCTACCAGCAGTTGGCCCCCTTGATGCACACACGCCTGCAACAAGGCCAGGTGCGCGAATGTCACGGCGACCTGCACCTGGGCAACCTGGTGCTGATCAACCAGCGGGTGCGCCTGTTTGATGGTTTGGAGTTCAATGCCGCACTGCGCTGGACGGATGTAGCCTGTGAAATTGCGTTTACCTATATTGACTTGCTGGCACACGCCCAGCCCGGCCTGGCCAACTGGTTCCTGAACGAAGTGTTGAGCCGAAGCGGCGACTACCAGGGCGCACAGTTGTTGCCCTTTTATGCCGTTTACCGTGCTCTGGTACGAGCCAAGGTGGCGGCACTGCGGGCGCAACAGACCCAAGCCAGCAGCACTGAAGCCCTGGCCTACCTGGCACTGGCGGAGCAACTGGCCGCGCCGCCTGCAACGCAGTTGCTGATCACCCACGGCCTGTCGGGATGCGGCAAAACCTTTGTCACCAATGCCCTGCTGCAGCGCCATGACCAGCCGCCCACCCTGCGCCTGCGCTCAGACGTGGAACGCAAACGCCTGCACGGGCTGGCTGCCACCGCACACAGTGGTTCTGCAGTGGCCAGTGGCCTCTACGCCGCCGATGCCCACACCCGCACCTACAAGCACCTCAACACACAAGCTCGATTGCTGCTGCGTGCCGGTTGGTCGGTGGTGGTGGATGCCACTTTTTTACGCCGTGATGACCGGGCGGCGTTTGCCCAACTGGCCGATGACTGCGGGGTGCGCTTTGGTATTCTGGCGCCATCAGCCACCCCGGCGCAGTTGCGCGAGCGCATCCTGGCACGCGCCGCCCTTGGACAAGACGCGTCCGAAGCCACCTTGGCCGTGTTGGAGCAGCAAATGAACATGCTGGAGCCACTGACTACGCAAGAACTGCATCGATGCCAAGCCCCTGGTCGTTAGCCAACTCGTTGATAAACTTGTCTGCCCGGAGTCTTTTTTGCCAATGGGATAATCTTGCGCCATGACTATCACCATCAAAGACTCCGCCGGCATCGCCGGCATGCGTGTGGCCGGCCGCCTGGCTGGCGAACTACTGGACTACCTGGCTCCCCTGGTCAAGCCCGGCATCACCACCAACGAACTTGACCGCCTGGCCGAGGACTACACCACCCGCGTGCTCGGTGCCATTTCGGCCCCGCTGAACTACGCACCCGGTGGCCACAACCCCTACCCCAAATCCATCTGCACCTCCATCAACCACCAGGTGTGTCACGGCATTCCCAATGACAAACCGCTCAAAAAAGGCGACATCATCAATGTGGACGTGACCGTCATCAAAGACGGCTGGCACGGCGATTCCAGCCGCATGTACATGGTGGGTGACGTATCGGTTGCGGCCAAACGCCTGTGTAACCTGACCTATGAAGCCATGTGGAAGGGCATCATGAAGGTGCGCGCGGGCGCTTACCTGGGCGACATTGGCCACGCCATTCAAGTTTTTGCCGAAGGCCAGGGCTTGAGTGTGGTGCGGGAATTTTGTGGCCACGGCATTGGGCAAAAATTTCATGAAGAACCACAGGTGCTGCATTACGGCAAACCCGGCACGCTGGAGCGGCTTGAAGCGGGCATGACGATCACCATCGAACCGATGCTCAATGTGGGACGCAAAGACATCAAAGAGCTGGGTGACGGCTGGACCATCGTCACCAAAGACCATTCGCTCTCAGCCCAATGGGAACACACCGTGCTGGTCACCCCAACCGGCTACGAAGTGCTGACCTTGTCCGCCCACAGCCCGGCCATTCCGGCATTCGTTCCAGCATGGGTGACCCCATCGGTTTGATACTTTTTGACGCTGGGCCTGCCCATGACCGAACTGAGCGCCCTGCGCACCCAATACCGGGCTGACAAAGCCACTGTGCTCAACGCCCTTGCCAGCAGTGGCGCGTCTGCCAGGGGCGTGAATGCAGTGTTGCGTCAACTGGCTCAATTGGCCGATGTATTGCTGAAAGCACTTTGGCAACGCGCCGGTCTGACGGAGTCGTTGACCCTGGCCGCTGTGGGTGGTTTTGGCCGCAGCGAATTGTTCCCCGAGTCAGATGTAGACGTGCTGGTGCTGCTGCCAGACGAGCAGTCGCCAGAAACCGATGCAGCCCTGAAAGCCCGCATTGAAAGCTTCATTGGCAGCTGCTGGGACGCGGGCCTAGAGATCGGCTCCAGCGTGCGCAGCGTGAGCGACTGTGTCAGCGAAGCCGCGCAAGATGTGACGGTGCAAACCGCCTTGCTGGAGAGCCGACGCATCACCGGCAGTGCCGAGCTGTTTAACCAGTTTCAAAAGCGCTTTTTTGCCGGCCTGGATGCGCAAGCCTTCTTTGTGGCCAAAACGCTTGAAATGCGTCAGCGCCATTCCAAATATGAAGACACACCCTACGCCCTGGAGCCCAATTGCAAGGAATCCCCAGGTGGCTTGCGTGACCTGCAGGTTATTTTGTGGGTGGCCAAAGCGGCTGGCTTGGGCAAAGACTGGAACGCCTTGTCCAAGGCCGGGCTGGCAACTGCATTTGAAGTGAAGCAAATCAAGCGCTATGAGGCCATGCTGCACCTGATCCGTGCCCGCCTGCACTTGCTCAGCGCCAGACGCGAAGACCGGCTGGTGTTTGACATGCAGGCTACTGTTGCCAAATCGTTTGGCTACCTGCCACCTGATGTCAGCACCGACCCACGCGCCTTTGTGCGCCCCAGCGAGGAGCTGATGCGGCACTACTACTGGGCCGCCAAGGCAGTGACCCAGCTCAACCAGATTTTGCTGCTCAACATCGAGGAGCGGCTGAACCCATCTACCCACACACTGCAGCCAATCAACAACAAGTTTTTCGACAAAGCCGGCACACTGGAAGTGGCCAGCGACGACCTGTACCAGCGCGACCCGCACGCCATTCTGGAAACCTTTTTGGTGTTTGAGCAAAACGTGAGCCTCAAAGGCCTGTCGGCACGCACCCTGCGCGCGCTCTACAACGCCCGCGGTTTGATGAACAGCCGCTTTAGAAATGACCCGCTCAACCGCACCACGTTCTTGCACATCCTGCAGCAACCCAGTGGGCTGACGCATGTGATGCGGCTGATGAACCAGACCTCGGTGCTGGGGCGTTACCTGTGGGTCTTTCGCAAGATCGTCGGGCAAATGCAGCACGACCTGTTTCATGTGTACACGGTGGATCAGCACATTTTGATGGTACTGCGCAACATGCGGCGCTTCTTCATCGTCGAGCATGCCCACGAATACCCGTTTTGCAGCCAACTGGCCAGCGGTTGGGACAAACCCTGGGTGCTGTACATTGCCGCCCTGTTTCATGACATTGCCAAAGGCCGCGGCGGCGACCACTCGCAACTGGGAGCCATGGAAGTGCGCCGCTTTTGCCGCCAGTACGGCATGGCCCACGAAGATGCCAGCCTGATCGAGTTTGTGGTGCGCGAGCACCTGACCATGAGCCAGGTGGCTCAAAAACGCGACCTGAGCGACCCCGACGTGATCACCGCCTTTGCCAAACAGGTGGGCAACGAGCGTCAATTGACTGCGCTTTACCTGTTCACCGTGGCCGACGTGCGCGGCACCAGCCCGAAGGTGTGGAACGCCTGGAAAGGCAAGCTGCTTGAAGACCTGTACCGCGCCACCTCACGCGCTTTGGGCGGTCACGCCCCTGACCTGCATGCGCAAGTTCAAGATCGCCAGCGCGACGCGCTGATTGAATTGGCCCTGCATGCGCAGCCCTTTGAGTCGCACAAAGCCCTGTGGGCCACGCTGGATGTGGGTTACTTCATGCGCCACGATGCGGTGGAAATTGCCTGGCACACGCGCAAACTCTCACGTCTGGTGGATTCCCAAGCCCCGATCGTGCGCGCCCGGCGCTCGCCCCTGGGTGAAGGCTTGCAGGTGCTGGTTTACACACCCGACCAGGAAGACCTGTTTGCGCGCATTTGCGGCTACTTTGACCGCAGCGGGTTTTCGATTCAGGATGCGCGCATCCACACCACCCAAAACGGCTACGCGCTCGACACCTTCCAGGTCATCACCACCCACCTGGCCGAGCACTACCGCGAACTCATCAGCATGATCGAAAACGACCTGACACACGTGCTGGCCGACGCAGGCCCCCTGCCCGCCCCCAGCCGCGGACGGGTATCACGGCGGGTGAAGAGTTTTCCGATCCAGCCACGCGTGTCGCTCAAGCCCGACGAAAAAGGCCAGCGCTGGCTGCTTAACATCTCGGCCAGCGACCGTGTCGGCCTGCTGTACTGCGTGGCACGGGTGCTGGCGCGGCACAAAATCAGCCTGAACCTGGCCAAGGTCAACACCCTTGGCGAACGTGTGGAAGACACGTTTTTGATTGAAGGCGCGGCGCTACAACACAACCGCAACCAGATCGAGATCGAAACCGAACTGATTGACGCGCTGGCTTGAGCTTTCAGAGCTTTCAGAGCTTTCAGAGTTTTCAGAGTTTTCAGAAATTTAAGCTTTTTAGTGCTCTAGCCCTTATATAACCTGTGTAAGAAGCTATTATTTATATAGCAATATTGCCATCAAACGCAACTACCAATAGCACATCGCGTCACGGTACAACTGGCTCAAGTCGGCTTCACTGACCGGGCGCGGGGCATTGGTCAGCAGCCGCTGCTGCGCCCAGGCACCTTGGGTCAAGCCCGGCACGTCGGCCGCGCCATAGCCCACGCCGCCCACGCCGTTGGGAATGCCGGTGGCTTGCATCAGCTCAATCAGTTTGCGCGCCACGATGTCGCCTGCGTCTTCTGGCCGGGCATCGCGTGTCTCTGCCCCCAAACAAGCCGCACCATGTAAATGCCGCTCTGGGCAGGCGCAGGCGGTGAACCTGAACACCGAGGGCGCGTTGACGATCACGCTCATGCCGTGCGGCACCATGGGCTCGTGCTTGGGATAACCCTCAGGCTGAAAGTCTCGCACCAGCCCGGCCACCGAATACGCCATGCCGTGCGGCACATGCACGCCCGAGTTGCCAAAGGCAATGCCGGCCAGCGTGGCGGCGTACATCATCTGGTCTCGTGCCTCATGGTCGCTGGCATCATTGACGGCGCGCACCAGGTACTGGCCAAGCAATTTCAAAGCGGCTTCACAGCCCAGGTCGCTCCACGGGTTGGCGCCTTGGCTCATCGGGCGCAAGGCTGGTTTGCCGGATGCCAGGCGCCGGGTGTAGGGCTTGGCGGTGTAAGACTCCAGCGCGTGCGACAGCACATCAAAGCCGCTGGAGGCCACCACGTTTTTCGGCAAGGTGTAGGTCACGCCAGGGTCGATCAGCGCCAGCGACGGCCGCAGCCGCTTGGAGGCTATGCCGGTTTTTACCCGGTGCGACAACAAATCAAAAATGGTGATGCCGGTGCATTCCGACCCGGTGCCGCAGGTGGTAGGGCAGGCAATGTGCGGTTTGAGCGGGCCCGGCACCGGTTTGCCGGCACCAATGGGCGCGTTGACGTAGTCTAGAAAATCCCCGGTAGGCCAGGTGGCGTACAGGTTGGCGGCCTTGCAGGTGTCAATGACCGAGCCTCCCCCCACGGACACATAGCCGTCAAATTGACCCTCTGCAGCAAACTGCGCGGCGGCCTTGAACGACTGGTCGGTGGGCTCGACCTTGACCGCATCAAACACCACAACATCCACCCCGGCCGCTTTAAGCGCATCCCGCACCTGGGCCACATAGGGCAGGTTGATGAGCGTGGGGTCGGTGAACAAGGCCACACGGGTCATGCCCAGCGCCTTGGCATGGTCGCCCGCCTCGGCCAGCACGCCGTGGCCAAAGCTGATGCTGGAGATGTCCACCGAGAAAACCTGTTCGTGTCCCTCTGTGACTTCAAAATAGTTGTGACAGCAGGACATACGCACACTCCTCGTTAATCGTCAGGTGAATCGGCCAGCTCTGGAAACAGCACCGAGGTAAAACCAAACTGCGAAAAATCACGCACACGCATCGGGTAGAGCTTGCCGATCAAATGGTCACATTCATGCTGCACCACGCGGGCATGAAAGCCATCCACCGTGCGGTCGATGGTGTCACCAAAGGGGTCAAACCCGGTGTAACGGATGCGACAAAAACGTGGCACTTTGCCACGCAGGCCTGGCACAGATAGGCAACCTTCCCAGTCTTCTTCCTGCGGCGGCAGCCCGCAGTCTGCACCTGGCAGCGGCGTGATCACGGGGTTGATCAGCACCGTGCGCGGCACCACCGGCGCTTGCGGGTAGCGTGGGTTAGGCGCATCGGTGCCAAAAATCACCACCTGCAAATCAACCCCAATTTGCGGTGCAGCCAAGCCAGCACCGTCGGCGGCGCGCATGGTGTCGAGCAGGTCGGTGACCAGCAGGTGCAGCTCGTCGGTGTCAAAAGCTGTGACGGGTTGGGCAATACGCAGCAGGCGCGGGTCGCCCATTTTGAGGATGGTTTTAACGCTCATGGTCGTTTCTTGAGCCTGTCACGCCAGTAAGCCGGGCGACGATGTGTATTAGCAAAGGCGATGATGAGAATTTCATCCGCTGAGTCTTGTAAATCAGCACAAAGGGAAATACCTTTAACCCAAACAATCCATTAGGGCATGAATGCATGGCGAGGCGAGTTGCGATTCAGTTTGGCTGGCCGAGAGGCGTTCATAGCCGTAGCTATGGACGA
>MNXW01000102.1 GCA_001871515.1 Comamonadaceae bacterium CG2_30_57_122 | reverse complement strand
CAACCAGGAAAGCCGAAACATTCAGCTTGAAGCAGACCGCTCGCGCGCTGAAGACCTCGACATGGTCAAAGGCATTTCAGACTTCAACAACCAACAAACCGGCTACTCCGCCGCACTTCAAACCTACGCCAAAGTGCAGCAACTTTCACTTTTCAACTTCATAGGCTGATGCCATGCCCGCTGGCGTGCTGAACGATGTGGTGTTGGGCTACCAACTGCTGTGGAACGCACAGCGCCAGGTAGCCGGTGTGCTGCTGACGCTGGACGCGGCCGCCGGGCACACGCTGGCCATTGAACCCCTGCTGCACACCGTCGGTCAACTCTGGGGCAGCAAAGCCCCCGCATTGACACTGAGTACGCCGTCGCCTGGCTTGCTGACTGAACTGCTGCAGGCCTGCCCCACCACGCTGGCCAGCCTCATGGTCGACTCCATGCTGCTGGACAATCCAGCCATGTTGCAGCATGTCCAGCACGCGGGGCGACGTGGCCTGAAACTGGTGTGGCACGCCAACGGCGACAACGCACGCCTGATGCCTGGCACGGCCATGCATTTTTCACAATCGGTGTCCGGCCTGAGTGTGGACGACACCTTGCTGGCCCTGCGCCTGGCGCTGCGTGGCAAGCACGGCACACCCGGCTCACCCGGCACACAGAGCCTACACCAGGCAAGCCCGGTGCAGGCTGGAAAAATCTACCAGGACATTGCCAGCCGTACCCTGGCCGAGCATTGCCTGGACGAGCAAGCCGCCAGTGCCTTGCTGGGATGGCCGGTAGAAGACGTGCTGCACGGCTACCGTCAATCGGGCATACAGCCCGGCCAGGGCGTCATGCGCTGCCTGGTCAAAGCCATCGACAGCGATGCGTCCATGGACGACATTGAGTTTTGGTTGGGTCAAGACCCGGTGTTGGCGTACCGTTTTTTGCGCTACACCAATTCTGCCGGGTTGGGTCTGAGCCGCGAGATTGATGCCCTGCGCCAAGGGCTGATGGTGCTGGGGTTGTCGCACACCAAAAAATGGCTGCTTGACCTGCTGCCCCACGCCGCGCACGACTCCAATTTGCAGCCGGTGCGCCAGGCCATGGTGCTGCGCGCCACCTTCATGGCCGATCTGCTTGATGCCGGCGAGAGTGAGGCACTCAAACGCGAGCTGTACCTGTGCGGCTTGTTGTCACAAATCGACCAGCTGGTGGCAGAACCCATGGCCAATGTGCTGGCCTCTATCCCGCTGCCCAGCCGCGTCAAAGAGGCCATTGCCGGACAAACCGGCCCCTACTGGCCGTTTCTGGAGGTCGCCACAGCCACCGAGAGTACGCAACTCGATCTGACGCTGGCGCGCTGCCAGCAGCACAGTTTTGACCTTGAAGAGGTCAACCTGGTGCTGCTGCGCACGCTGGCGACGCTCAAGTAACTTTAAAACTTGCCGATACCTTGTTCAGGTTCAATAACCATTGTCAACAGCTGATGCTGTTTTGGCTTGCATTGGGCTGAATCAACCGAACCCAAGGAGTGAGTCATGAGTTTGACATCCATTGCATCCCCAGCGGGCGTGACGCCCCCGATTGCCGCACCGGCAGCTGTGCCATCAGCAACATCCCGCCGTGCGGCCACGCCAATGGGAGAACCGGCAGTGCCCGCCTTAAAGTCAGTCTCCAAGCCAACGCCTGCCGATTTACAGCAGGCCGTAGATACCTCCAACCAAGTGTTGGCCAGCAAAACATCCAACGAGTTGCACTTTGCTGTCGAAAAGGGCACTGGGTTGGCAGTGGTTTCACTTATCAACCAAAAAACCGGGGAAACCCTGCTGCAGTTTCCGTCAGAGGCCATGCTTGAAATTGCCAAGGGCATTGACCAGGTCACCGGCGCAATCATTCAGCGCAAGGCTTGAACCAGTTGCACGATGCGGTTTAAAGCCAGCATGGCATCTGCAATGGCCTGACCCACCGGTTGGCGTGCCGCCACGGATTCCGTCACCCAGCGCGCACTGCTGCACAGCCGCAACGCACTCACAGGCTGGCCATCTTGCATTCCACAGGAAACGGGCTGGCCAAGCGCAAACCGCGTGCTTAATGCGCCATATGCACCCTGAGCGCTGCGCAGCTGGCGGTACACCAGCGTCATCTCATCCAGGGTCAAGACACGCCGATGCCCCTGCACCGTGCGTTTGAAAATTTTGAACGGAAAAATGGTTTGCACGCTGTCCCACGTTGGCAAACCATCGATCAGGCCGCGCTGCAACGGAGCCACCGGCAGGGGTTCAAAGAGGTCATCCTGAATCAAGCGGGTAGACACTGCCTGCTGCCATGACTGCAAAAAATCGTGGATGTGTGGCGCAGGCAGGGCTCTGAACCTGCGCAGCTCGGTCAAAGCGGCCTCCCATCGCAACAGCAATCCCAGGTTGACCGACTCTTCCAGTACCCGTGCATTCGGCCAGCCCAACGGCCAATCCGAGCGTGCCGAGTAATCCACCAGCGCGTCCAGTGCCACGCCGCGACTGCGCTGTGCCACGCTTGGCGGCAACAGCAGTGCACCACAAAATGCGGGGCCACCCACAAACTTGGACCCCGTGATGGCCACCATGAAGTCGTGACTCAAATAGCCAAGCAGGGTCTGCGGCGAAGCGCGAAATTGACAAGCATCCACCAGAATGCTCAGGCGTTCACCATACTGTGCGCGCAGCTGTGCCGCACAGGCCATGGAGGGTGCCAACAAACCAGTTTTCGACACATCGGTCAACACCAGCAAGCAGCGCCCTGCGGTCTGCAGCATGCGCTCCACCTGCGTGGCAAATTCGCCATCTACATCGGCCACACTGCGCAAACTTCCATCGGAATGACGCAGTTTGACAGCCACCGCAGGGGGCAAGGCAGCCACGCCGACAGGCGCACCGCGCAGCACCTTTCTGCCCTGCGATGTCTGCGCGGCAAAATGCGACGCGGCCAGCGCATCCGGCACGCCACTGCCGGTCTCACCTGGCTCAGCCATGACCGTTTGAAAATGAGCTGCTTGCCCCTGCGCTGCCAGATGAACGGCAAACAGGTGGATGTCTGTCCCAGAGGCTGCAAACACCAACTCAGTGCCTGGCAAGCTTGACGCACCGCTGAGTAAACTCAACTCGCAGCGCTGGCGCTCAATCTCACGGTGGTAACTGCCCAGCGAGCCATACAGACGCCGCAGCAGTGCAACCGCTGCACTGAAACCTGCAGCAGAGATCACCGATCCAGTGGATGAACCAAACTGCACCAGCGCAGGATCAGGTTGTGGCGCAAATCCATAGGTGTTGAGGCCCTGTGCGTTGAGCGTAATGCGCGAGTCACCGCCCTGCGTCAACATCCTGGCCGAGACAGACTCGAAATCCCGATGCTTTGACAATCGAACCAGCGCACGCGCACGTGGCGCCACCACCCGTGTCGATGGCCAAAAAACCACCGGTTGAGCCGTTGGCATCATGAAGGCGCTCCTGAGGCAGCGGCTGTGCGTTTGAGCATGGCGCGAAACGCATCAAATATTTTTTGCATGGCAGGCACTTTGTACGCAAACATGTCCGGCGGATCCATCGAATGCACCACCGCGCCAGAATCCACCTCAAACACAAACAGGGCGCCGTCAGGGGTTTCGGCGCAATCCATCACCAGGTATTCCAAGCCAAAGCGTTCCTGCACGCTCTGCAAACCAAGCTGCTGGCGCTGGGCAAAGCCGGTGTCAAAGTCGCGCATGAAGGCTTCTTCTTCGGCTCGCTTTTCAGCACTTTCGACCATGCCCGCGTTCAGGTAATGAATCATCCAGTGGCTCGACACCCCCATGTGACCGGCAAACGGTACACCGTCAATCAGCACCACGCGGTATTTGCGATACAGCCCGTCAGACCCACTGTAGTCAATGAACGAAGCGATGAAGAAATCAGTCTCGGCACTGGCAGTCAAGTAGCGCGCCAGTTCAGGCAGGTCAGCGACCTTTTCCAGCCCATGCCCAGCATGGCTGTCGAGCGGGCGAATGATGATGGGAAAGGCACCGCCCGGCAATACGTCCTGCAGCGCAAGCTGGCCTGCGCAAAATGCCTCCAGCTTTTGGCGCGTGGTTTGCACGGTGGGTGACGCATAAACCCCCGGTGCGTCTTTGAGCAAGGCGTAGGCGTTCTCACGTGAGGTGCGCAAAATGCCTTCGGGGCGCACCAGCACCGGCCGCGGCCAATACGGTACAGCCTGTGTGAGTTGCACCAGCAAGTCATGGTTTTGACGGGTCTCTGACATGGCTATCAACGCAAGGTCATGGGGGGGCAAGTGCTTGGGTATGGGTTCGCCTGGCAACAGATAAAACATCGTCAGGCTGATGTCGCCTTCTTCAAGCAAGAACGCCAAAGGCGCATTGGCCATCAAATCCCCAGGCCCCATGATGGCCAGCAAGCGCAAGGCGCATGGTTTGGGTGACGGCAACTCGTAAACCCGGCTGCAGGCCAAGGCCAATGACAACACACCCAAGCCCTCCTCACGCAGGCCATGCAGTTGCAAAGCGGTGGACAAGTCCATCAGGGCGTTGGCATCGGTAGCATCTTTTTCGGCGCGCGCCTTGAAGGTTTCAGCCAAGGGCATCAGGTTGTGCCCTTCAAAGGCCATACGCATGAGTTTGGCCAGTCCCATCAAGGGGGTGTGCAATGCATTCATGGGGGCTTTCAGTGAGTTTTTAATGTGAGATTCATGGGCAGCGCTGAGTGCCTGACCGAAGGACACGCTGGCCTGCAGCAGCGCATCCACATCCGCCGCCACGGTGCGGTGGTTGACCAAGGCTGCACGGATCACAGTGTGCCCATCGACGTGGCTGGCCGATGGCACGGCAATGCCGGATTCATGCAGCAAAACCACAATTTCGTCGTTGATTTCATTGGCATGGTCGCTGCGAAATCTGTAGCAAACAATGTTCAGCGCCACAGGTGCCATCAGCTCCAGTTGGGGCGTGGCTTGAATGCGCTGCGCCATGTAGCGCGCCAGCGCACAGCTGTGCGAGATCACCGCGCCAAGTTGGTCGGTACCGTGGCAAACCAGAGTAAACCAGGTCTTGAGGGCGCGAAAGCTGCGCGACAGGTCTGGGCCCATGTCGCAAGGCCAGGGCGAGCCTGCGGCCAGGCCGCGGGTATGCCGAGCCAAGTAGGCCGCAGGTGAAGCAAAGGTATCGATCTGATCCGCACCGCGACGTGTCAGAAAATAGCCTGCGTCATACGGCACTTGACCCCATTTATGAAAGTCCAGCGCAATGGAATCGGCCAGCGCAATGCCTTTGAGTTTGGGTGCAACCTCTGGCGACAGCATGCCCAAAGCGCCTAATGCCCCATCCACATGGAACCACAAGCCTTCCCGCTTGGCAATGGCGGCCACCTCCTGCAAAGGATCAATCGCACCGATGTTCACCGTGCCGGCTGTGGCGGCCACAAAAAATGGACGCAAACCCGCGCGTCGGTCAGCGGCGATCATGTTGGCAAGTGCATCGGTGTCCATCTGGCCTTGGTCGTTCAACGCAACCAGGCGCAGCGCCTGGGTACCCAAGCCGCACATTTCCATGGCACTGGCAATGCAGCCATGCGCGCTGGCGGCTGCGTAGGCAATGAGTTGCGGCTGGCTCAGCAACACGCCCGAGGCACGTGAGCCCACCCCCAAAGCTTGGGTGCGTGCCACCAGCACACCCATGAAATTGGCGGTGGAAGAGCCGGTGACAAACAGGCCAGCTGAAGTGTCGGGAAAACCAAACAACTCGCGCATCCAAAGGCCAATTTGCCGCTCAACCTCCAGCGGCATCTGGTCACGTCCGCCCAGATTGGCGTTCAGACCTGCAGCCAGCATTTCTGCCAGCATGCCCACTGGCGTGCCGCCCCCTTGCACCCAACCCATGAATCCAGGATGTGCGTTTCCTCCAGCGTAGGGCAGCACTGTTGACATAAATTTGTCGTGCGCCTGCGCCAGGCTCATTGGTTGAGCCGGCAACGGTTCTCGAAAGGCCTCGCGCACCTGCGTTGGAATCGGTTGCCAGACGGGCCGCTCACGGATGTGTTCGATGTAATCCAACATGTCGTCGAGCATGCGGTGACCTTGTTGGCGCAACTTTGTCCAATCTTGCGGGTCAAGGGAAGTGACGGTGTCAGTTGGCAGCTTTGGCAAATTCATGGCGCACATTGTTCATTGCCGCCCGTCAGGTGAGCGACTATGACCCCAAGCATAGTCCTTGCGACCCTGCTGAATGGCTGAATCAGCACCCCATTTACAGCGCTTATGCAGCCCTTGGCAAACCGACTACATGGCCGCACGCACCGCTGCAAACGCCTGCCAGAACGCCGCGTCCTGCGTGGTGCAGAAGTTGATGCGCATCAGCGTGCTGGGCGCGTGGTTGGCGTGGAACAGCGCGCCTGGGGCCAGCAAATATCCTTTATCCAGCATGCGCTGCGCCAACTGCTCGGTGTCGACCCCGGTGTCGACCCAGCCGAACAGCCCAGCCGGTGGCGCGGCAAAGCTGCAACCCGCCTCCCGCGCCAGTTGCACACTGCGCGAGCGTGCCTGACCCAGCCGGGCGCGCAGTTGCTGGGCGTGGCGGCGCAGCTGTCCCTGGTCAATGCACCAGGCCAGGGCCTTCTCGAACAGCGCGGGGGTGGTCAGGGTGCAAAGCAATTTGGTGTCGAGCAAGCGCTCCACCAGTTGCACCGGTGCTGCCAGGTAACCCACCCGCCAGCCGGGGGCCAGAATCTTGGCAAAGCCGCTCACATAAATGCTGCGCTGCAGGCCGTCCAGCGCGCACAGCCGGGTGGCGTGGTCCGGGGCCAGGTGGCTGTAGGTGTCGTCTTCCACCACAAAAAAATCATGCTGCTGCGCCAGCTGCAACAGCCGATGCGCGCTGGCCGGGCTTAAGCAATAACCAGTGGGGTTGTGGAACACGCTGACGCTGACAAACAGCTTGGGCTGGTGCAGTTCGCAGTAGCGCGCCATCACCGCCAGATCGGGTCCGTCCGGGCCGCGCGGCACCGGCAAGATGCGCATGCCCAGGGCATCGAGCCGGGCAAATTCCACCGCCCAGCCGGGTTCTTCCACCATCACAAAATCACCCGCACGCAGCAGGGTGCGGCTGATGATGTCCAGCGCATGCGTGGCCCCCACGGTGGTGATGACTTGCTGCGCGGTGGCGGCAATGCCCAGCGCCTTCAGGCGGCCGGCCAAGGCCTGGCGCAACGACGCGTCACCGGCGGGCGCGCCGTATTCCAGCGACAGCGCTTGCAGCTCTGCGCCAGAGCAAAAGCGCCGCACCGCCGCCGACATGAACCTGCTGTGCAGCCAGTCCGGCGGAAACGCCCCCATGCCGGGTTGCGGCTGGCCGCTGCTGCTGCGGAACATGCCACGAATCAGCGCCGTGGCATCCACTGGCACATGCGCCAGACCTGGGGCTGCGGCCGCAGCTTCTAACAAATGATCAGACGCTACTGAATTAATAGCTACTTGCGCTTGTTCTACCTTGGCTAGAGCCTGATTTCTTATATAAAACCCGCGGTTGCGCTGGGCCTCTACCAGCCCCTGCGCCAGCAAGCGGTCATAGGCCGCCACCACCGTGCTCGGGCTCACGCCCTGCTGCTGCGCACATTGGCGCACCGAAGGCAGGCGCGTACCCGGCGCCAGCAAACGACTGCGAATGCGCTCGGCAAAGCGCCCGGCGAGTTGCTCGGCCAGCGATTGAGAGGCGGCTTTAACCAACATATTGGCTCCTTGTTGAGGGAAACAGAAATTTCAGAGATCGTCATTGCGAGCCCGCCGAATCAGGCCCGATACCGCATACGGACCTTGAACAGAAGCTTCGTCACTGCGAGCGTAGCGCGGCAGTCTATGCAGTTTGGGGTCATGAATTGCTTCACTTCGTTCGCAATGACGGGGGCTGTTCATGGAAAGCGCAGCGTGGCATTCCATGACCCCGGACTTCGTGGACTGCCAGGTCGCTACCCGCCACGGCTGGCTGGCCGACACAGCGTGCGTCACACAGCAAGCCGCGCGCCCCATCTGTGCTGCATTGCCCAACAACACAGTTTCTGAAATTGTTCTTCAAAGTGTACTGCCAGTGTATTGTTTTTTTGGCTAAAGTCAGGGCCATGAACTTTGCCCTGTTGCCCTTATGAGCGCCACTGAACTCACCGCCTTGCTGCTGCTATGCACCGCAGTGAGCTTTACACCCGGGCCCAACACCACCCTGTCGACAGCGCTGGCGGCCAACTTTGGCCTAAAGCGTGCCATACGTTTTGTGCTGGCCGTGCCGGTGGGCTGGGGCTTATTGCTGAGCCTGTGCGCCAGCGGTGTGGGGGCTTTGGTGGTGAGCCTGCCGCCGCTGCGGCTGGGCGTCAAAGCCGCTGGCGTGGCCTACCTGCTTTGGCTGGCCTGGAAACTGTGGCAGGCCCACACCCTGACGCAGGCTAAAAACAGCCAGCTCAACGTGACGTTCTGGCAAGGCGTGATGCTGCAGTTTTTGAACATCAAGGCCTGGATGCTGGCGCTCACCGTGGTGGCCGGTTGGCTGGCCGGGCGCGCCGACATCGGGCCGCGCTTTGCCATGGTGCTGCCCCTGCTGCTGGCCTTTGCCCTGGCCAGCAACCTGAGCTA
>MNXW01000299.1 GCA_001871515.1 Comamonadaceae bacterium CG2_30_57_122 | reverse complement strand
CGGGTTGAAACCCGCCCTACGCAGGGCACGCGTGTTTCATGCTTTGGGGTGTCCTTGTTGAACATGGACGTTAGGAGCAAGCAAGAATAACTTGAACAGTTCGGCCGTGCTGACAAGCGCAATGCGTTGTTGCAAACCGCTTGTGTGGCCAGCTACACCGCGCAGCTTGCGCCTAGCCAAGCCTTGCACTTGCCATCACGACCTTCATCCAAGTTATTCTCGCTTGCCACCTTAGGGCTTGTTCGCAAATAACATGCACATTTGACTCGCCAACTTTGGGCGCACTGCGTCGTTGCAAATTGCTTGTGCAGCAGAGCTGCACGGCACGCTTTGCGCCTCGCATTGCATCCCAAATCCGGCGGCCAAATGTACAGCTTATTCATGAACAAGCCCTTAGTAACCGTTTTGATGAAACGAACTACAAAGCAAAAGTACAAGTTATTGCTATGTGAGCCTTCGGTCTTACGCAGATCATGTCATTGGCAGGAACTTTATGTGTGGCACCATGCATCGCCCCCCATTCATGACGATAATTGAAATTTTCACAGAGGCGCAAACCCTCTGATGGTCACGACTGACAGCACCCTCACAACCCGATGAACAACGGTATTCTCATCATCGCCCACGCACCGCTGGCCAGTGCCTTGCGCAGTTGTGCATTGCACGTGTTTCCCGAGGCTGCCAACCATATCGGTGTGCTTGATGTGCAGCCCAACGTGCCGGTAGATGAATCTTTGGCAGCAGCTCGGATAACCTTGTCTTTTCTCAACGCCGATGGGGTACTGGTGTTAACCGACATGTTTGGCGCAACCCCTTGCAATGTGGCGCTTAAACTGGTCGACGGGGTGAGCTCACGACTGGTTGCAGGTGTCAACTTGCCGATGTTATTGCGCGCAGTCACCTACCGCAACGAATCCATGGATGCTCTTGTGGCGCGCGTCTTGGCGGGCGGCACTCAGGGCGTGATGCAGGTGGCCGTGACCGCTCCCCAGAATCAGCAACGCAAACCAAATGATCAAAACTACGACGACCATCAGCAATAAGCTGGGCCTGCATGCCCGGGCATCCGCCAAATTGACCAAACTCGCAGGCAGCTTCCCGTGCGAAGTCTGGATGTCGCGGGGCGAACGACGCGTCAACGCCAAAAGCATCATGGGTGTGATGATGCTTGCGGCGGGCATGGGCGTTGAGATTGAATTGGAAACGCATGGCGAGCGCGAACAAGAGGCCAACAGCGCGCTTCTGGCACTTATTGCAGACAAATTTGGGGAAGGTGAATGACATTTGCTATCCATGGCCTGGCCGTCGCACGTGGCATTGCCATCGGGCGCGCCGTGCTGGTGGCTTCAACTCGCCTGGATGTCGCACACTATTTCATTGAGCCCTCGCAGGTTGGCGCCGAAATTCGCCGCATGCGCGACGGACGTAACGCTGTGGTGGAAGAAATTCAACGCTTGCAGGCCAGCATTAGCCAGATGAACCCCAAAGACACCCCGCATGAATTGGCCGCCTTGCTGGATGTGCATTTGATGCTGTTGCAAGACGTTGAGCTGAGCAACGGTGTCACCCACTGGATCAAAGACCGTCTCTACAACGCCGAATGGGCGCTGACCACCCAGCTTGAAGTGGTGGCACGCCAGTTTGATGAAATGGAAGATGAGTACTTGCGCGAGCGCAAGGCTGACCTGGAGCAGATCACCGAGAAAGTGCTGCGCGCCATGCGTGGCGTAGCTTCACCCTTGGTGCAACCCCTGGGTCGCCAGGGGCGCAAACCATCGCAGCAGGATTTGTTGCTCGACGACACGGTGGACGTGCCTTTGATCTTGATCGCCCATGATTTGTCGCCCGCTGACATGCTGCAGTTCAAGCAGAGTGTGTTCGCCGGCTTCATCACCGACGTGGGCGGCAAAACATCACACACCGCCATCGTGGCACGCAGCCTGGACATTCCGGCGGTGGTCGGCGCGCGCCTCTCCAGCCACCTGATCCGTCAGGACGACTGGGTGGTGATTGACGGTGACGCAGGCGTGGTGGTGGTCGACCCCAGCCCGATCATCCTGGCTGAATACGGTTTCAAACAACGCCAGGGAGAACTGCAGCGGGGCCGCCTGAGTCGCTTGCTGCACACCCCTGCGGTGACCATGGATGGCCAGAAAATTGAACTCTTGGCCAACATTGAAATGCCAGAAGATGCCGCAGCCGCCCTGGCCGCCGGCGCGGTGGGTGTGGGCCTGTTTCGCAGCGAATTCATGTTCATGGGCCGCCACGGCAAACTGCCCAACGAAGAAGAACAGTTCCAGGCTTACAAGCGCGCCGTCGAAGGCATGCAAGGTCTGCCGGTAACGATTCGCACTGTGGATGTGGGGGCTGACAAGCCGCTGGACGACACGCTGCGTGACGATGCCCACCTGAACCCGGCACTGGGTCTGCGCGCCATCCGTTGGAGCCTGGCCGACCCCGCCATGTTCCTGACCCAGTTGCGTGCCATCTTGCGCGCGGCGGCTTTTGGGCAAATCCATCTCTTGATTCCGATGTTGGTGCATGCCAGCGAAATCCGTCAGACCATCGCCCTGATTGACCACGCACGGGTGCAGCTTGACAACCGGGGCGTGGCCTATGGTCCGGTCAAGCTCGGAGCCATGATCGAAATTCCGGCAGCCGCGCTGACCCTCAAGGTGTTTTTGAAATATTTTGATTTTCTGTCCATTGGCACCAATGACCTGATCCAGTACACCCTGGCCATAGACCGGGCCGATGAGTCGGTGGCACATTTGTACGACCCGATGCACCCGGCTGTGTTGCGTCTTGTGGCCAACACCATTGCGCAGGGAAAGGCGCAAAACAAACCGGTGAGTGTTTGTGGTGAGATGGCGGGCGACACCACCATGACCCGCCTGCTGTTGGGCATGGGCTTGCGCAGCTTTTCCATGCACCCAGCGCAAATTCTGGCGGTCAAGCAAGAGGTGTTGCGTGCTGATACCTCAAAGCTTGCCGACTGGGCCAGGCAAATCATCGACGACGAAGAGCCCAGCAACCGCATTGCACGGAAGAATTAAGGGATATTGGCTACTTCCACATCCTTAAACTTTAACCTAGATGCCTCAGTTGAACGCTTGCTTTCTTCAATAAGTGCACATGGACATTCATTACTTCAGTCTCAGTCCGGTTCACCTTTTGGGTCAGAGCACTACGCACCCGATTGAGCCGCTGGCAACGCGACTGGTGTCGTTGCGCCTCCTTGCGGGCAGTAGCCTGCTACGTCGTCACCCTTGCAGGGGGCAGCCAAGCCAGAGGCTTGGCCTCTTCGTGCCATTCCATTGTGCGCAGGCACAATGGAAGCTGCGGCATTCAGCCTACCCAGCCGTGCCGCTAGCAGCCCACTTGGAAGCGTCCAACTGAGGAATCTAGGTTTAAAAACACCTGAAGCACAGCGGTATCAACAGCGAGGCCAACACCACCTGCACGCCCAACGCCAGCCCGGCAAAGGCACCTGCATCTGAGTTGACTTGCAAGGCGCGTGCTGCACCAATGCCATGGGCGGCTGTGCCCATGGCAAAACCCCTGGCCATCCAGCCTTTGGCATCTGCGGGCACCTTCAACCAGGCAAACAACGCCTTGCCACTGAGTGCGCCTACCATGCCAGTCAGCACCGCGAAAACTGCCGCCAGGGCTGGAATGCCACCCACTTTTTCGGCAATGCCCATCGCCACCGGTGCGGTCACCGACTTGGGTGCCAATGACAGCACCACCTCATTAGGCAACCCTGCCAGCCAACCCAGCAGCAGTGCCGACCCACTGGCTGCCATGCCACCCAAAAGCGCTGCAGCTGACAAAGCCCGCCAATGTTGGTGCAAAGCCGCGCGTCGCTCCCACAATGGCCAAGCCAGCGCCACTACAGCGGGGCCGAGCAAAAAATGGATGAACTGCGCGCCAGAAAAATAAGTGGGGTAGTCCACACCGGTGGCGCTAAGCCCACACGCCAGCACCACCACCGACCACAGCACCGGGTTGGCCCATGCCGCTTGATCCAAGCGCGCATACAGTGCCTGCGCCAGCACGTACACCACCACGGTGGCGGTCAAACCAAACAGCGGTGTGGCTGAAAGATAAATCCACAGTTCAACAAATTTAGGCATCGTTTGCCTTGCTGAAAAAGCGCACCGTCAAGACAGTGACTGCCAGCCCCATCCAGGTGGACAACACCAACACCACCAACATGCGCAGGCCATACTGGCTCAGCAGACCCAAGTGGGTCATCACACCCACACCCACTGGCACAAACAGCAGTGACAAATGCGACAACAAAAACTGGGCACAGGCCGCCACCGGCGCTCGCACCGGGCTGAACTGCAAGGCCAGCAAGAGTAACAACATGCCAATCACCGGCCCGGGAAACGGCAGCACCAGCCCGCGCGCCAAAAGTTCACCCAACGATTGCATGGCTAAAAGCCAGGCTAGCCCTTGTAATCCTTGCATATGCTGCTATTAAAAACGTGGCAAATCAGGGTGGCTGAGTTTGCCCCCGCGCACCAGCATCTTGCCGTATTCGGCGCAGCGCTGCAGTGTGGGAATGACCTTGCCGGGGTTGAGCAGGCCCTTGGGGTCAAAGGCGCGCTTCATGCCAAACATCTGCTCGTTTTCGGCCGGGCTGAATTGCACGCACATGCTGTTGAGTTTTTCCACACCCACGCCGTGCTCTCCGGTCACTGTGCCGCCCATCGCCACACTGGTTTCCAGAATCTCGGCGCCAAACAATTCAGCGCGGTGCAATTGGTCGGCCAGATTGGCATCAAACAAAATCAGCGGGTGCAGGTTGCCGTCCCCGGCGTGGAACACATTGGCGCAGCGCAGCTGGTATTTTTTTTCCATCTCTTGAATGGCCAGCAGGATGTCGGCCACGCGCTTGCGCGGAATGGTGCTGTCCATGCACATGTAATCCGGGCTGATGCGCCCGCTGGCGGGGAAGGCGTTTTTGCGCCCGCTCCAGAACGTCATGCGTTCCTGCTCACTCTGACTAACTGCAACTTTTGTAGCGCCAGCCCCAAGCAATACCTGGGTCATGCGACCAATTTCTTCTTCAACTTCTTCCGGCGTGCCATCAGATTCACAGAGCAAAATTGCCTCTGCACTCAAATCGTAGCCGGCATGCACGTAGTCTTCCACCGCAGCGGTCATGGGCTTGTCCATCATCTCCAACCCTGCCGGGATGATGCCAGCGGCGATCACCGCGGCCACTGCATCACCGGCTTTGCGGATGTCATCAAAACTGGCCATGATGCAGCGCGCCAGCAGCGGTTTGGGGATCAGCTTGACAGTGACCTCGGTCACGATGGCCAGCATGCCCTCGGAGCCAATCACGGCGCTGAGCAGGTCGTAGCCGGGCGCATCAAGCGCATCCGAGCCAAATTGAACCGGTTCCCCTTCCATGGTGAAGCCACGGATTTTGACGATGTTGTGTAGCGTTAGGCCGTATTTCAGGCAGTGCACACCGCCCGAATTTTCAGCCACGTTGCCGCCAATGGTGCAGGCGATCTGGCTGCTGGGGTCTGGCGCGTAATACAAGCCCAGCGGCGCGGCGGCCTCGCTGATGGCCAGGTTACGCACGCCGCACTGCACCACTGCAGTGCGAGACAGCGGGTCGACCTTGAGGATGCGGTTAAAACGCGCCAGCGACAACACAGCGCCCATCGGGTGCGGCATGGCTCCGCCCGACAAACCAGTGCCCGCACCGCGCGCCACCACCGGCAGGTTCAGTGCGTAACAGGTCTTGAGCGCCGCTTGAACCTGGGCTTCGTCCTCGGGCAGCACCACCACCAAAGGGCGATGGCGGTAGGCGGTCAGGCCATCGCACTCGTAGGGCGTGGTGTCTTCGGCCTGCCAGAGCAGCGCATGTGCAGGTAAAACAGCAGACAGCCCTTTGACAACCTGGGCTTGTCGCTCTGCTCTTTGTAGTGCGGTGAGTTCCTGTGAGGTGGCGCTTGCGTTCATCAGAATCCTTTGAGTGACCGGTGGGTTGAATGACTTTGACTTTAAGGCCAGACTTCCACTCGATGGCTGAGTATTTTTAAAAACCTTTTTGAAATTATCAGTGCTCCCAACTAAATAGCTGTCTGCGCTTTAAATATATGGGCTAGAGCCCAATTTATCATAAATTTCTAGGCTACCGTCTGTTTCAACCACTCGGCAAAGGCCACGCATTCCCAGCGCTCCATCATGCCGGTGCGCCAGCACAGGTAGTGTGCATGCGGGCTGGGCACGTTGTGGGCAAACACGTCGCTGGTACCCAGGCGCACCAGGGAACCGTTTTCCAGCCACGGCAGCGCCAATTTCATTCGGATCAAGGCGATGCCCATGCCAGCAGCTGCGCCGTCGCACATCAGCCCCACGTCGTTGAACTGTGAGCCATCCACCGGTTCAGGCCAGTCCAGATTGCGTGCGGCGAACCAGGTGCGCCAGGGCTCGAGCGGGCTGCGCAACAGGGGTTCGCCCTCCAGGTCTTGCGCCACTTCAAACGGGCCGTGTTCGCGCACAAAGCTGGGCGATGCCAGCGGGGTTACCTCGTCTTTGATGATGCAAAAGTGTTCCATGTCGGCATAGCGTCCGGTGCCAAAGCGCACCATCAGGTCGGCGTCCTCTGCCACCACGTCCAGCAGGGGAATTGATATTTGCAGGGTCAAGTCAATCTCTGGGTAGGCCTCGGTAAACTGGCGTAATCTTGGGATCAGGATGGACCGTGCAAAGGTGGGCGTGACTGCCAGGCGCAATTTGCGTTTGCCCGGCAGGGCGGCCGTGCCAGGAAACTTTTGCAGCATGCTCAGGCCGTCGCGCACATGCGCCAGGTATTCCACGCCCTCCACGGTGAGCGAAAAATCAGCCCTACCAAACAGTTTGGTGCCAATGATTTGCTCCAGCTGTTTGACGCGGTGGCTCACCGCGCTGGGCGTTACACACAATTCTTCTGAGGTCTGCGTGACGCTGCGCAAGCGTGCCAGCGCCTCAAATGTCAGTAAACATTGGATGGGGGGGATTCTTACAGCAGCCATGCAAACATTGTGGCACCGCCAAAGCGTAATGCACTGCGTAAAATCCCTGCTCCACCCCCTTGGTGGTATCCACTTTGAAGGATAAAAATGTTTGACCGCCTGGCCGTGTTGCCGCAATACCTGCTGCCCAAGCAAGCGCTCACCCTGCTGGCCGGGCGCGTGGCGCGGGCGCAGGGCGGCGCATTCACCACCCGGTTGATCGCCTGGTTTGTGCAGCGCTACCAGGTCAACATGCAAGAGGCCGCCAACCCCGACATCGCCAGCTACGCCAGCTTCAACGACTTTTTTACCCGCACACTCAAAGACGACGCGCGACCTCTGACGCAAGCAGACCTGATTTGTCCGGTGGACGGGGCCATCAGCCAGTTTGGCCGCATAGAGGGTCAGCAGATTTTTCAGGCCAAAGGCCACCAATACAGCAGCACCGCGCTGGTCGGGGGCGATGCGGCATTGGCCGCGCAGTTTGACGATGGTCACTTTGCCACCCTGTACCTGAGCCCGCGCGACTACCACCGCATCCACATGCCTTGCGCCGGGCGCTTAACGCGCATGATTTACGTGCCCGGCGACTTGTTTTCGGTTAACCCCACCACGGCGCGTGGCGTGCCGGGCCTGTTTGCCCGCAATGAGCGTGTGGTGTGTGTGTTTGACCGGCCTAACGGCTTGGGCGCGTTTGTTCTGGTGCTGGTGGGCGCGACCATTGTGGGCAGCATGGCCACCACCTGGCACGGGGTCATCAACAACCCGAGAGCTGGGCAACTGTTTGAGAAGCGCTATGAAAACGAGTGCATTGAATTCAAACAGGGTGACGAGATGGGCCGTTTTCTGCTGGGCTCCACGGTGGTCATGCTGTTCCCGCAAGGGCCGCTGCAGTTCAACCCGGCCTGGCAGCCGGGTGGCGCGATCCGGCTGGGGCAGGCGATGGCCCAGTGAACAGCGCGCATTAACCTGAAACAACGCCCACAGCCGACAAGAATGGCGTGTCGTAGGGCCGACTTCAGTCGGCCATGGCGGGTTGAAACCCGCCCTACGCAGGGCACGCGTGTTTCATGCTTTAACGTGAAACAACGCCCACAGCCGACAAGAATGGCGTGTAGTAGGGCCGACTTCAGTCGGCCATAGCGGGTTAAAACCCGCCCTACGCAGGGCACACGTGTTTCATGCTTTGGGGTGTCCTTATTGAACATGGACGTTGGAGTATGTAAGGCCAGCCATCTGCTACTCTTGAAAGATGTTAAGCATTCACACCCAACGCCCATGCACCCCGCCGTGACGGTACTGCTGCTGTCGCTGCTACTCGGCCTGCAGCCCATCACCACTGATTTGTATTTGCCGGCTCTACCCGTCATCACCACCGGGTTTGGCGCGCCCATGGCACAGGTGCAGCTGACCCTGAGCGCCCTGCTGCTGGCCTTTGGCGTGTCGCAACTGCTGTGGGGGCCGTTATCAGACCGCTTTGGCCGCAAACCGGTGTTGTTCATCGGCCTGGCGGCCTACGTGCTGGCCGCATTGGGCAGTGCTTTGGCACCCAGCATGACCGCGCTGATTGTGTGGCGCACAGTGCAAGGCGCGGCCATGGGTGCGGCGGTGATGTGCGCGCGCGCCATCGTGCGTGACTTGTATGAACCCGTGCAAGGAGCCCGAGCCATGAGCCAGGCCTTGAGCGGCCTGGGGGTGATTGCTTTTGTGAGCGCGCCGCTGGGTGGGCTGCTGACGCAAGCCTTCAACTGGCGCGCCGCACTGCTGGTGCTGGCGGTGTTTGGTGCGGTTTGCCTGGGGCTGATCGCCTGGCGGTTTGAGGAAACCCTGCGCAGCAAAAACCCCAAAGCACTTGAGCCCACCACGCTGCTGGCCACCTGGAGCCAGATCCTGCGCCACCCCACCTTTCTGGCCTTCTCGGCATTGTCGGCAGCGTCTTACGGTGGCTTGTTTACCTTTTTGGCCACTTCCTCGTTCGTGTTCATCAAAGTGCTGGGCTTGAGCAGCACGCAATACGGCGCGCTGATGGCGCTCAACTCCCTGGGCTACATTGCCGGCACTTTTTTATGCCGCCACTGGCTGGTGCGGTTGGGTGTGCGCCGCAGCCTGAAATGGGCTGGGGTATTGACTTTGGGCGGCGGCACCTTGATGGCCGTACCCAGCCTGCTGGGGGTGCAAAGTGTCTGGGCCATCATGCCCGCGCAGCTGCTGTTCATTGTGGGCCACGGCATTCATCAACCTTGTGGCCAAAGCGGCGCGGTAGGCCCCTTCCCGCACGCTGCGGGGGCGGCATCGGCGGTGAATGGTTGCCTGATGATGCTGGCCGCCTTTGCCATGGGTATCTGGCTCGGTGGCCACATGAACGCCAGCGTCTTGCCCTTGACGCTGGGCGTGTGGTTCTGGAGCGCGCTGATAGCCCTGGCGGCGTGGACGCTGGTGCAGTGGCATGGGGAACCGACTGTGGCAGTGACGCGCTTTTGCGATGTCATGCAACCGCTTGGGCAGGTGGATGCGGGACGCACTTTTACCCGAGACGAAATGAACCAGCGCTGACCCCCATGTCCACCCAAATCAACCCAACCACCAGCGCCGCCGGGGACTTGTCTTTTCTCGACACCGACCTTAGGGCTCGCAAAGCAATAACTTGTACATTTGCCCAGCCATCTTTGGGCACATTGCGTCGTTGCAAATCGCTTGTTTAGCAGAGCTAAAAGGCGCGTTTTGCGCCTAGCACTGCATCCCAAATCTGGCCGTCAAAATGTCCAACTTATTACTTTACGAGCCCTTACAGCTTTAATGACAGCCTGATGCTGGCCAGTGCACTGCAAGCCGGAGCCACCACGATCTACACCGAAGACCTGCAACACAACCAGTTTGTCGCCGGCACGCTGCACATCTTCAACCTGTTTTTGAAAGTGGCCATGCAGGATGAGTCAGTATCAATTACATAGCAGATAGCGCTTTATCTGCAAGGGCTAGAGGCCAATTTCTTATAAATCAATCCAGCACCGCCGCGTACACCAGGTTGCGAAACAGCATGCGGTAATACTCGCGCTGGTTGGGCGCTTGCAGCATGAGGATGGCGAACAGGTCGAGCTTGGGGTCGACAAAGAAGGTGGTGCCGGCCAAGCCGCCCCAAAAGTAGGTGCCAACCGAACCGGGCACCGGCGCCACGCCTTGGTGTTTGCGCACCGCAAAACCCAAGCCAAAGCCATGCCCGGGCGGCAGCAAAGCCATGGAGCCGGTGGCGGCCACGGGAATGTCGCCCAGGTGGTCAGTGGTCATGAAATCCACCGTTTGTGCGCCCAGCAGGCGCACGCCGTCCAATTCGCCTCGGCCCAGCATGAACTGCAAGAAGCGCGCGTAGTCCTGCGCGGTAGAGATCAGCCCGCCGCCGCCAGAGGCCAGCGCGGCATCAAGCCGCACATCAATCACCCGCATCTGCACGCCGCCGTCGGGGTCACGCGCAAAGGGTTCGGCAATGTGGTCGTGGAATTCTGGCGGCACGGTGAAACCGGTGTGCGACATGCCCAGCGGCTCAAAGATGTGTTCGCGCAAAAAGTCTTGCAGGCTCTGACCCGACACCACTTCAATCACGCGGCCGAGCACATCGGTGGCGCGGCTGTATTCAAACGCGCTGCCGGGTTGGTACATCAGCGGGATGCCGGCCAGCTGCTGGGTGAACTCGGCCAGCGTGCGCTCACGCGAGCCGATGCGCAGCTGGGTGTACTGGCGCTGCACCGGGCTGGCGCCCAAAAATTCGTAGGTCATGCCCGCGGTGTGGCGCAGCAGGTCGTGCACTGTGGCGTCGCGGCGCACCGGCTCCAGCGACGGCGCGGTTGACGTGCTGCCGTTTTGCACCGCCACCTGTTGTTTGGCGAACTCGCGCAAATGCTTGCTGACCGCGTCGCTCAGCAGCAAGCGCCCCTGCTCTACCAGCATCATCGCCGCCACCGAGACAATCGGTTTGGTCATCGAGTAGATGCGAAAGCGCGCGTCACGGTGCATGGCCTCACCCGTGGCCGGGTTGAGCTGGCCGACGCTGTCCAGCAGCGCCGTCTGGCCGTGGCGCGCCAGCACCACCACCGCACCAGGCAGGCGTTTTTTGTCGACCTCGGCTTGCAGCACCGCCGTCAAGCGTTGCAGGCGTGGCGTGCCTAGGCCAATTTTTTCAGGGGAAACCAGGCTCAGTGTCATATCAATTTAATAGCTGCTCGCGCTTGTTCTATAAGGGCTAGAGGTCAAAAATGCATTAATTTTCATACTTGGAAATGTCACCCAAAAGCATGAAGCATGGGCACTGCCTGATTGCTGCACCTGTAGGGCGGGCTTCAGCCCGCCATGGTCGACTAAAGTCGACCCTACAAATATTCATTTCAATCGCAGTGGACTGAAGTCCACCCTACAAACAGCCATTTTTCGCTGCCGCGGCAGTAGTTTCAGGTTACACATGACGTGCCCGCGCCAGCGCTGCACCAGCGGCCAGGGCTTTCAATTTGGCCAACGCAATGTTGCGGTTCATCGGCGCCATGCCGCAGTTGGTGCACGGGAACAGGCGATGTTTGGGCACGTATTGCAGCGCTTGGCCAATGGTGTCGGCCACCTGCTCGGGGGTTTCCACCACGTCGCTGGCCACGTCGATCACACCCACCATCACGTCTTTGCCCTCCAGCAGCGCCATCAAATGCGGCGGCACGTGCGAGTGGTAGCACTCCAGGCTCACTTGGCTGATGCTGCTTTTGGCAAGTGCTGGAAAGATCGCCTCGTACTGCCGCCACTCCTGGCCCAGGGTTTCCTTCCAGTCCAGGTTGGCCTTGATGCCGTAGCCGTAGCAGATGTGCACAGCAGTGGTGCAGGTGAGCCCTTTTGCGGCGCGTTCCAGCGCCTGCACGCCCCAAGTTGCGGCATCTTTCAAGTAAACGTTGAAGGCCGGTTCGTCAAACTGGATGATGTCCACGCCATCGGCCTGCAGCGCCAGCGCCTCCTGGTTAAGCAAGTCGGCAAAGGCCATGGCCATGTCGACCTTGCTGCCATAAAAGCGGTCGGCCACGGTGTCGACAATCGTCATCGGGCCGGGCAGGGTGAACTTGATTTTTTTGTTGGTGTGGGCACGCAGCAGTTGCGCCTCTAAAGCATGCACGCGGCCCTTGAGTTTGAGCTGTGCCACCACTTGCGGCACCTGCGCGTCGTAGCGGCCGTCTCTGATGCCCATCGTCACCTTGTGCTCAAAGTCGATGCCGTCTACCTGCTCCAGAAAGCCGTGCACGAAGTGTTGACGTGCCTGTTCGCCGTCGCCAATGATGTCCAGGCCTGCGTCCTCTTGAAGCTTGATCCACAGCAGCGTGGCATCGCGCTTGGCCTGCAGCAGCTCGTCGCCTTGCGCCTTCCATTGCGGCCAAAGTTTTTGCGTTTCGGCCAGCCAGGCGGGTTTGGGCAGGCTACCTGCAATGAGAGATTCAAACATGGGGGTCTCCTGGGATGGTTGAGGTTGTGGGTTGCGCTGCTTAGATCGCGATGCTAGCGCAGCGCGGTGCTGCCCTGCCCTATTCATGGGCATAGTCAGGCAGGCGCGCACCGCAATGGCGACAAAAATTGGCGTCGGGCATGTGGCCTTCGGTCAGGCATTCCTGGCAGGTGCGGGTGGTGGTGGGTGCTTTGCGGGCGTAGGTCATCTCGGCTGTGACGATGCCGGTAGGCACGGCCAGCGTGCCCCAGCCCAGCAGCATCATCAGTGATGCAATCAGCCGACCAAAGTCTGTTTTGGGCGTGATGTCGCCAAAACCCACCGTGGTCATGGTGGTGATGGCCCAGTAAACCGACGTGGGAATGCTGGTGTAGCCGTTGGCGGGCCCCTCCACCACGTACATCAGCGTGCCGATCACCAGCACAATCATCAGCACCGCTGCCAGAAACACCATGATCTTGCGCTGGCTGGCGCGCAAGGCCAGCCCAATGGCCTGGTATTCCGACACATAGGCGGTGAGCTTGAAGACCCGAAACACACGCAGCAAGCGCAAGATGCGCACGTCAACCAGCACCCCAACATCAGGAAACAGCAGCGCCAAATAGGTGGGCAACAGCGCCAGCAGGTCAATGATGCCGTAGAAGCTCAGGGCGTAGCGCAACGGGTGGCGCACGCACGCCAGACGCGCGGCGTATTCCAGCGTGAAGACCAGGGTAAAAAACCATTCCGCCACGGTCAGCGCCAAGTGATAGTCTTGCCGTACTGTTTGCACGCTGTCGGCCATCACCACCGCCACGCTGGTCAAAATGACGGCAATCAAGGCCTGGTCAAACCAGCGGCCGGCACGGGTGTCGGCTTCAAAAATGATGGTGTAGAGCTGCAAGCGCCAGCCCAACAAGGGTTT
>MNXW01000208.1 GCA_001871515.1 Comamonadaceae bacterium CG2_30_57_122 | reverse complement strand
ACCATACTTTCGATTTTGGTAACGCCTGGCACCTGACAGGCAGGCAGCAAAAAGCCCCGCCGTTTGAGGGGCGGGGCTTTTTGATTTGAGACTAAGGTGCATGAGACTAAGGTGGGTGTCCTTTATGCTCACACTTTATGTTCACTCTTTTCCCTAATTATCCATTTATACGCCGCGGCAAGAGGCTGGCAGATATTTGGCAAGAATCGTAGTTCCATCAGCAGGCAAACCACAACGCCAGCTGGCAACTGCTTTACCACCGTCAGCTGTGCCGACAATTGCTGTGGTACCAGTCTGAATTGGACGCAAGGTTAACGTATTTGTTGACGTTGTCAGTTGGGTAAGTGCCGCTACTTTAGCTACAACCCAAATAATGCCATTGGCATCTGCACCGCTATGAGACGCATCACCTGCAGTACCAACTGCACTGCCAGTTACATATTTAGTATCGCTAATTGTGCAAGCGTTAGGGAGAACAGCGCTTACGTCAATGACGCTTGAGGTCTGGATTGCTTCTGTAAGATCGGTACGACATGCCGATGCAGCCAACATCACTTCAGAAATTTTCGCCCGCACCGTGTAATCCTGATAAGCCGGCAAAGCCACCGCAGCCAAAATACCAATGATCGCCACGACGATCATCAACTCGATCAGGGTAAAACCCTTTTGCATTGAACGCTTCATGATTAGCTCCTAAAGTTAAAAAATAAAAACAACGAGAACACAGACATAGCAGCAGCTTCCGTGCCAGCCAGATTAAACACCTAAACCATCCCCTTTTATGACGCTTTGTGCCAGTTCTTGCCGGTGTAATCGTTTCAAAACGTGTCTTTGGTAAAAGTGACACGGTTTTTTGAGTCTCGCGCATGGGTTTGAACCGTGCTGGCGCGTGTCAAAACCATTTACACCTGATTTGACTTCTCCATTCCCCAAAGTGTGGACACCGGTGCGGCCCAGATGCGGTCGCCAAGCGGCATGGTCTCGGAGCCGTCGTACAACAACACGCCCATCTTGAACTGGCTGCCTGCCAGGCTGGCCAGCTTTTTCAAGCCGCGCAGGTCGCTTGCTTTGACGGTGGCTGAGGCTTTGACCTCTACACACACCACACAGTTGGCTATCATGCCGCCATGCAACAAGATGTGATCAGTGTCGAAGCCGCCATTGCCATCACCGGGCGCAGTCGCAGCACCTGGTGGCGACGCATGGCCAAGGGCGAGGCCACGCGCGTGGCTGACGATGCCCGTGGCCGCGCCATGCTGCTTTGGGCGGATGTGTTGCCACAGGTTGCTGCACCCCTGGCAGCTGAGGATGCGGCGTTGGTTTTGTTGGCCGATGCTGGCAACCCTGAGGCGCAAAACGACCTGGGCGCGGTGTTTTTAAGTGCGGGTCAGCCCAAGGCCGCGCTGTATTGGTGGCAGCAAGCCGCGCAGCAAGCCCACCCGGATGCCATGCAGTGGCTGGGGCATTGTTATTTGCATGGGCAGGGCGTGCCAGCAGACGAGCACCTGGGCCTGATGTGGCTGGCCAAAGCCGCCGCGCATGGGCATGTGGTGGCGCAAGGGCTGGTGAATGGGTTGCTGCGGGTGCAGCTGAGCGCGGTTAAAAATGACCGTGCCGTTCAGCATCTCGCGGAGCGATAGCAGTCGCACATCTCTTCTGAAATGCCGGACGCAGCTCGTTCTATTGCATGCCAAATTGTTGGTGTGCGGAAAACGCGGTGGCGGTCAATTCGATGTCGGCACGGCTGATGCCGCACTGCATGGCGGCATCGCGCCAGTGCGTCAAAATTGCGCCACCCAGTGAAAGCGTAGGGTCAACCGAGCCAGCCGAATGCGCTCACCCAAAGCACGCAACAGGCGTTGCTCTTGTAAAAAAATAACAGGCGGTTTGCTTGGCATGATGTTCACCATTGTGTTCACCATTGTGCGCATTAATGGCAATTAATGCCTGTAATGGTGAACAAGTTATGACGGCCGCCGTTATGTGATGCCAAGCGCATCGCCCAGCCAGTCCATGGCCGGTGTCGCAGCGGCATCGTGTGGCATGCCCACAGCAGCCAATTCTTCTGGCCACGCATTTCGAATGGTGGCTACCGTTGTTTTGATGTAATGCCGTGCCTCTTCGGCTTCGTAGTGGAAGCTGGTGCAGTTTTTAAGCAAGTTGCCCGCGTTCGCTTCAAGGCTCCCATCCCTGGTCATGGCCATCGACAATGTTTTAGAGAAAGTAAGGTACGGCGCGATGTCAAAGGCATCTGACAGCACCCAACCCTGGTTTTCATAAAGCAACCCATGGTTGCGAGGATGGTCATCTGCGTTGCCAACAATGGCGTTGAATGCCATGCGCCGCCACAGTTCGCGCTGTTGCTGCTTGGGGTCATACCCCGAACGCCCACACCAGCGTTGTAGTTCGTTGGACAGCGCGATGTAAGAGCGTTGCGGGTCGCCGCGTAGCTGCGTGTCCAAGCGTAGAACTGTGTGCGCACTGGCGTAAAGCTTGCGGGAAACCAAGCCTTGCGCGGTCACAGCTCGATCGAATCGTCTCACCAGTACCATTTCACGATCGCCCACCCGTTTGAACTCCACCTGAGCTGCGCGAATGCCGCAGCGTTTTGCCAGTCGCATGGCCAGGTACTCACGCAGCGGCGCGTGCGGCGGGTCACCTCTGTCTTGTAGCTTGGCGATCCATTGCTGCTGGCCGTGCATCACCGTCAGTTTTGGCCGTTCTCCGCCCAGGCTTGTACCTTTGACACCTTTGACTTCACGGGCCGCCACGCTGCTTGCCCGTTCGGGTTCGAGGCTGGCCAGTGCCGCCACCAAGTCATCCAACGCGGGCGGCTGAAAAGCGCATTTGGCTTGGATGTCGTCACACACCTCAATCGCGCCCACAGCGTCACCCTCTGACAGTTCGAGTCGCTGCATGGGGTCTGCGATGTTGATGTTTTTTAATCGCTCAAGTAAACCCAAGCCAAAACCCTCAGGACTCGCGTCCCGAAAAACCCCAAATAGTCCCCCTTGGCGAGTTTCTTTGCGGCCGCCTGTTGCGCGTGTGAGCGGCAGATTGTGCGGGTCTAGCGACACCGCGCCTGCTGTTGCCCGGTAGGTTTGCAGGTAAGTAAAAGTGCCGATCTTGTTTTGCAGGGTAAAGGTTCCGCAGGCTGTGGGCGCGTGGGTATCAGGCAGCCAAACCCAGACAGGTTTTGTGATGCCGCTCATTTGTGCACCGCTTTGTTGGAGACTGTGCGACGCGGGCCGCGAGCGCGTTTGGGTAGTGATGCTTCCATGATGGACACCATGGCATTGGTGGTGCACAACTGCGCTAACGCGGCATTGAATCCGTCAAGAAGATCCAGCGCCCAAAGCACTTGCAACCAATAGCCAAGCTGGACGCTGGCCGAAGCTTTCTCCATTGAAAGCAGGGTGTTGGTACTGATGCCCGCTTTGGCCGCCAAATCAGCTTGGGTATACCCCAGCACAAGCCTGGCCATTTTGATGCGTCCAGCCAGTGTTCTCAAGACTTCTTCAGCTTGGAACGGCAGCAGGTTGGTTTTTGATGAAACTCTCATAAATTCATATTTTATAGATTTAAACAACAATATATTGTGGTTTACGGCGTTGCACCGTTTTGAAATTGAATTTACGCGGGATGGTTCAATCCCGGTTTATGCCTGGAAAACTTCCACTTTCAGACCGGCAAAGATCGTGAAATCAGCCACCTTGCGGGTCAGCAGCGCGTGGCCGTGGTGCAGCGCTGTGGCGGCGATCAGTGCGTTGTGGGCACCTGCCGTCAAATTTTTTGGCAGCGCCGCCAGCATGCGTGCGTGGGTGCGGCCAACAGGCAGTGTTAGTTCCAAAATTGGAATAAACGACAGAAGGTGTTCCACAAAGGCGCCGCGCTGCGCCTTGCGCGCGGCGGTGTTGGCGCGCTCGACACCCACCAGCAGTTCGCTGGCGGTGACCACGCTCATGTAGGCATTGCCGTACTGTGCCCAGCGCGCCAAGTCGAGTGCTTGCCCCGATTTTTCTGCCAACACCCAGACATCGGTATCAATCACAAGTCCCACGGGTCGTCCTTGGTGCTCAGGTTGGCACGCACCGCACCCACGTCAGCCGCCATGGCTTGTCGCTCTGCGGTGCTGAGCCGCGGCCCTTTGGCAAGCAGGGCATCGAGTCGGTCGATTGGAAAGCCATCGGCTGCGCCCGCTGGCAGCACCCGCGCCACCAATTTTTTGCCACGCTGAATGTCCAGTGTTTGCCCCTGGTATTGCACCTGATTCAAAAAATTGGACAGACCACGAGAAAACTCGGTCACGGTCAGTGCGATGACGCTCATGGAAATCTCCTGAAATATGAAAATCAGTTTATCTGATTTTTTCTTGATGGGCGCAAAGCCGAAATTTTTGCGCGGCATGCCTACCCCCACAGCCATGTGACAATCTGCGCCATGTACTTATTATTTGAAGAAACCGGCAAGTTCCTGGCTGGACGCATGCTCTCTGAAGCCGACACCTCGGCGCAGGTGGAGCTGGATTCGGGCAAGCGCCTCAAGGTCAAGGCGGCCAATATCTTGCTCAAGTTTGACAAGCCCGAGCCTGCCCAACTGATGGCCGCAGCCCAGGCGGTGGCCGCAGGCATGGAGCTGGACATGGCCTGGGAATTTGCCCCCGAGGGCGACTTTGGCTTTGCCGAGCTGGCACGCGACTATTTCTCGGAGCAGGCCACGCTGGCCGAGCAGGCTGGCACACTGATGGCCTTGTATGACGCGCCGCATTACTTTCGCCGCGCCGGCAAAGGGCGCTTTAAAAAGGCCAGCGCCGACATCCTGGCGCAAGCCCTGGCCGCGATCGAGAAAAAGAAACAGCTTTTGTTGCAAATTGAAGCCTGGGTGAAAGACCTCAGCCAAGGCATTTGCCCGCAGCCGATTCGCGACCAGCTTTACAAAATCCTGTTCAAGCCCGACAAAAACGCGGCGGAATACAAGGCCGTGGTGGAGGCCTCGCGCGCCACGCACCTGGGGCCGCTGGAGCTGCTGATCAAGGCCGGGGCGATTGATTCGCCCTACCAGTTCCACTGGAAGCGTTTTCTGCTGGAAAACTTTCCCAAGGGCACGGGTTTCCCGAAGCTGGACGCGCCACTTATCACCGACGACTTGCCCTTGTCCAGCGCCCGCGCGTTCTCGATTGACGATTCGGCCACCACCGAGATTGACGATGCCCTGAGCGTGCAAGGCCTGGGCACAGGCACAGTGGTAGTGGGCATTCACATTGCCGCGCCTGCCTTGGCCATTGCGCCGGGCAGTGCGGTTGACCAAGTGGGGCGCACGCGTTTGTCCACGGTGTACATGCCAGGCTACAAGCTGACCATGCTGCCCGATGAGGTGGTGCAAAACTACACCCTGCAAGAAGGGCGCGACTGCCCGGCGGTGTCTTTGTATGTGACGCTGGACGAGGCCACGCTGGACATCAAGGCCACTGCGACCCAACTGGAGCGGGTGCACATTGGGGCCAATTTGCGCCATGACCAGCTCGACGATGTGGTCACCCTGGCCTGGCTGGAAGACCCAACGTTTATGCACAAAATAGACCCCCAGCCCTTGCAGAATAAGCGTGAGCAGCTCTCATTTTTGCACCGCCTGGCGAAAGATTTAAAGGCCAAGCGCGAAGTTGTGCGCGGCAAGCCCGAAAACTTCAACCGGCCCGATTACAACTTTCGGCTGTTGGGAAATGACGGGGCTGAACCCGATGGCTCAGAGCAGGTGCAGATCAGCGTGCGCCAGCGCGGTGCGCCGCTGGATTTGATTGTGTCGGAGGCCATGATTTTGGCCAACAGCACCTGGGGCAGCTGGATGGCCGAGCTGGGCGTACCCGGCATTTACCGCAGCCAGGCATCGATGTTGCCGGGCGTGAAAGTGCGCATGGGCACCAAAGCGCTGCCGCACGCCGGCATTGGGGTTAAAAGCTACGCCTGGAGCAGTTCGCCACTGCGCCGCTATGTTGATCTGGTCAACCAGTGGCAGATCATCGCCTGCGCGCGGCACGGCAAAACCGCTGCGCTGGCCGCACCGTTCAAGCCCAAAGATGCTGAGCTGTTCTCCATCATCTCCAGCTTTGATGCGGCCTACAGCGCCTACAACGGCTACCAGAACGCCATCGAGCGTTTCTGGACGCTGCAATATGTGCAGCAAAACGCCATCACCGAGATCGAAGCCACGTTGTTCAAAGACAACCTGGTGCGCGCCGACCACCTGCCGCTGGTGTTGCCGGTGCTCGGCGCCCAAGGCCTGCCGCGCGGCGCACGGGTGTTGGTGAAGCTGGGCGACATTGACCTGGTGTCGCTGGACATCCATGGCACCGTGCTGGAGCGGCTGGATGCCGAGCCTGAAGGCCTTGATGCACCAGGCGAGCAAGAAGATGAGCAAGACGATGAGCAAGATGACGACACCGTGGCCGGCCCGATTGCCATTGCGGTCGACCTCAATGAAGTCGACGCGGTCACCTCTGCCACCACCGCAACCCCAGAAGCAACACCCGCCCCGTGAAACTGCGCGCCTTTAGCACCCTCCAAAAAGCGCTGGGCTTATCGCTGGTGGTGCATGCGGCGCTGCTGACGGTGCGTTTTGTTGACCCTGAAGGCTTCAACCGGGTGTTTGAAGACACCCCGCTGGAGGTGATTTTGGTCAACGCCAAAACCGATGAACGCCCGACCAAGGCGCAGGCCATTGCCCAGGCCAATCTGGCTGGTGGTGGCGAGGCTGAGCGTGGCCGTGCCACCAGCCCGTTGCCACCCGCGCTGCTGACCCAGTCGGGTGAGGAACAGGCCGCCGCGGCCGATCGTGAAGTGCTCAACCTGCAGGAGCAGCAGGCTCTGATGCTCGGGCAGGTCAAAAACATGTTGCGTGCCTTGCCACCGGTGGAGCCGCAAAAATCTGTGCTCACGCCAGAGCAGGCGCAGCGCGAGCAAAAGCGCCGCGAGCTGGTCAAGGTGCTGGCCGAGATTGAACGCCGCATCAATCTTGAGAATGCGCGCCCCAAAAAACGCTACATCAGCCCGGCCACGCGTGAGGCGGTGTATGCCCTGTATTACGACCACTTGCGCCGTGCCATTGAAGACAAGGGCACCGAGAACTTTCCGCAGTTGAACGGGCAAAAGCTCTATGGTGAGCTGACCATGGTTGTTACCATCAATTTCGACGGCCAGGTGCTGGCCACTGAGGTGGTGCAAAGCTCGGGCAAACCCACGTTAGACCGCCGCGCCCAAGCCATTGCCCGCAGCGCCGGGCCGTTTGAACGCTTCACCAAAGAGATGCGTCGCCAGGCCGACCAGATCGCGGTGGTGTCGCGCTTCAAGTTCACCCGCGACGACGTGCTGGAAACCAAACTTAGCAACAATTGACTCGTCTAGCCTGCAAAACCATGCTGCACAATGAAGTATGGAAAACGTCATGTCGTAGGGTTGACTTTAGTCGACCATGGCGGACTGAAGTCCGCCCTACGGAGGCAAGATACAGTCGTCATTTCACGTTAATCGCCACCCAAAACACGCGCCGCCATGACCCTTGACCACTACTGCGTGATGGGCAACCCCATCAGCCACAGCCGCTCGCCCTGGATTCACACCCGCTTTGCCGAGCTGACCGGGCAGGCCATGGTGTATGACAAACGCGAAATTGCGCTGGACCAGTTTGCCCGCAGCGTGCACGCCTTCATGGCCGAGGGTGGGCGTGGCTGCAACATCACGGTGCCGTTCAAATTTGAAGCCGCCGCGCTGGCCTCGCACACCAGCGAACGCGCGCAACTGGCGCAGGCGTGCAATGTGCTGAGTTTTCAAAATGGGCAAATGTTGGCCGACAACACCGACGGCATGGGCCTGGTGATGGACATTGAACGCAACGCCGGCTGGCCGCTGAAAGGCCTGCGCCTGCTGCTGATCGGCGCAGGGGGTGCGGCCGCAGGGGTGCTGGGGCCGCTGATCAACGCGCAACCGGCCCACATCAGCGTGGCCAACCGCACGGTGGGCAAAGCCAGCGCTTTGGTGGCGCGGCATTTACCCTTGGCTATGCTACAAGAAACAGAGCTGCTAGCCCTTGATTTACAAGGTCTAGAGGCTGATTTTGATGTGATCATCAACGCCACCGCCAGCAGCCTGGGCGGCGTTGGTGTGCCAGTGGATGCCAGCGTGTTGAAGCCCGGTGCACTGGCCTACGACATGATGTATGGCCCTGCTGCCCAAGGTTTCATGGATTGGGCGCGCGCGCATGGCGCGGTGCCACGCGACGGCCTGGGCATGTTGGTGGAGCAGGCCGCAGAGGCCTTTTTGATCTGGCGCGGCGTGCGCCCGCCCTCTGACCAGGTGCTGGCCGAGTTGCGTCAGAGACTAAGGGCTTGTTCATGAATAAGCTGTACATTTGGCCGCCGGATTTGGGATGCAATGCGAGGCGCAAAGCGTGCCGTGCAGCTCTGCTGCACAAGCGATTTGCAACGACGCAGTGCGCCAAAAGTTGGCGAGTCAAATGTGCATGTTATTTGTGAACAAGCCCTAAGATGAAAGCGCAGCAATGACAGCAGAACCAGTCGTTTGTAGGGCTGACTTCAGTCGGCCATGGCGGGCTGAAGCCTGCCCTACAAAAATCAGCTTATGTTCCACGCTTTGGGGTGACTGTGCTGCCATGTCCTTAAGGTTGAGTTCATGAAACCGGCGCTACGCTGGCTGGGTCTGGTGGCACTGGCGCTGCTGCTGTTGCAGCTGTTTTTTGTGGCACGCATTGCGGTCATGCTGGTGGTTGACCCGCAGTCCACCGCCTTTGAGCGCTCGGAGCTGTGGCGTGTCTCCACCCAGACGGGCAGCTTGAAGTGGCGCCAGCAGTGGACACCGTACAGTCAAATCTCCAACCACCTCAAGCGTGCGGTGATCGCCAGCGAGGACGACGGTTTTGTCAACCATGACGGCGTGGACTGGAATGCGCTGGAGAAAGCCTGGCAGAAAAATGCCAAGGCCGAAGCCCAAGCAGCCAAAGTCCAGGCGGCGCTGCAAGCTAGCCAAGCCCGGGCTGCCAGCAAGCAGGCAGGCAAGAAGTCCGTCATGGGTCAGAACAAAACCACGGTGGTGCCGGTGGCCAAGCCCACCAAAACGCCCAAGGTGGTGGGCGGCTCCACCATTACCCAGCAACTGGCCAAAAACCTGTTTTTGTCGGGTGAGCGCACCCTGCTGCGCAAGGGGCAGGAGTTTGTGCTGACGCTGCTGCTGGAGGCAATATTGGACAAGCGCCGCATTCTTGAGATTTACCTCAACAGCGTGGAGTGGGGCGAGGGCGTGTTTGGTGCCGAGGCCGCCGCCCAGCGCTACTTTGGCAAACCAGCCGCCCAGCTCAGCGCCTATGAGGCCGCCCGCCTGGCGGTGATGCTGCCCAGACCCAAATATTTTGAGAAGCTGCCCAACTCCAGCTACGTGGCGGGTCGGGCAGAGGTGATCGTGCGCCGCCTGGACAATACGGAACTGCCATGAAATCCACTGGTACCGCTGCTCCTGTCGACCCCACAAACCTGCGTTCACGCTTGAAGGCATGGGCATCTCCGGTGGCGGCTGAGGTGGTAAGTTTGTTTTTGTTGGGGTTGGTGCGAACGCTCACAGGTTCGCAGGCGCGCTGGTGGGGTTGCCCGCCCAAGGCCGAGCAGCGCATTTACTTTGCCAATCACCAAAGCCATGTGGACTTGGTGATGATCTGGGCGGCCTTGCCCAAAGAGCTGCGCCACAGCACCCGGGCAGTGGCGGCGCGGGACTACTGGACCAAATCACCGTTCAAAAAGTGGCTCACCAGCGCGGTGTTCAACGTGATTTATGTGTCACGCACACGTGAAGCCGATGAAGACCCGCTGGAGCCGCTGATCGACGCGCTGCACGCGGGCGACTCGCTGATTTTGTTCCCCGAGGGCACGCGCGGCCATGCCGACGAACCCCAGCCATTCAAGGCCGGGCTGTACAACCTGGCGCTGAAGTTTCCTCACATCGAGCTGATCCCGGCGTGGATCGCCAATGTGCAACGCGTCATGCCCAAGGGTGAGGTGGTGCCGGTGCCGGTGCTGTGCTCGGTCACTTTTGGCGCGCCGATGCTGCTGCAAGACGGCGAAGACATCCATGTGTTTTTGCAACGCGCCCGCAGTGCGGTGCTGGCCCTTCGCGATATTTAAACCATGTACCAGACGCTTAAACACCTCTCTGCCACCCAGCAAGTGGGGGCCTTGTTTGTGCTGGTGTTTGGCTTGTTGCTGCTGGCGCAAGGGGTGGTCTTTTTGTTGTCGATGCGTGAGTTTGAGGACTCGCAGGCGGCGCAAGCCCACCAAAAAGCGGTGCGCAACCTGGGGCAGTTGCTCAAAACCAGCTGGTTGCTGATCTTTATTTTCTGGCTGGCCTGGCTGGCCGGTGACGCGGCGCGGCTGGTGCTGTTTGGCCTGGGCTCGTTCTTTGCGCTGCGCGAATTTTTAACCCTGTCGCCCACCCGCCAGGGCGACCACCGCAGCCTGGTGCTGGCGTTTTTTGGGGTGCTGCCGTTTCAGTACTGGTTGGTGGCCACCGAGCACTTCAATTTGTTCACCGTTTTCATCCCGGTGTATGTGTTTTTGGCGCTGCCGGTGGCCAGCGCCCTGGCCAATGACCCGCAGCGGTTTCTGGAGCGCAATGCCAAGCTGCAGTGGGGCATCATGGTGTGCATTTATGGCATGAGCCATGTGCCCGCGCTGCTGTTGCTGGACTTCCCGCACTACGACAAAAAGAACGCGTTTCTGGTGTTCTTCCTGGTGCTGGTGGTGCAAACCTGCATGGTCACCCAGCACCTGGTAGCGCTGCGTTTGATGCGCCTGGGCCACGCTCCTGCCGCGCCACAGATCAGCCAGAGTTTCAGCTGGCGCGCCTGGTGGGCGGGCATGGCGGCGGGCAGTGTGCTAGGCGCCTTGTTGGCAGGCATCACGCCGTTTGTACCGGGTCAAGCCTTTGCCCAGGCTTTCATTGCCTGCGCCGCCGGGTCTTTGGGACACCTGGTGATGAAAGCCTTGAAGCGCGACCGCGGTATTCCGATCTGGCACGGCGAAGGCAAGGCGGTCACCGGCGCGGGTGGCATGCTCGACCGGGTGGATTCACTGTGTTTTGCAGCCCCGGTGTTCTTCCATTCGGTTAGATGGTATTTTGGCCTCTAGCCCATATAATATATGGGCTAGTAGCTACTAAAAAAATAGCAAAATGAGAAAGATGACCAGATGAGAATTCTTGGCATTGACCCCGGCCTGCGCACCACCGGTTTTGGCGTGGTGGATGTGGACGGCTCAGCGCTGACCTATGTGGCTAGCGGCACCATCAGCACCACCAAGATTGAAAAAGACCTGTTGCCCGCCCGTCTGAAGCTGCTGTTTGACGGCATCCGCGAAGTGGTGGCACGCTACCAGCCCGATGCGGCATCGGTAGAGATTGTGTTTGTCAACGTCAACCCGCAGTCCACTTTGCTGCTGGGGCAGGCACGCGGTGCGGCAGTGACGGCGCTGGTGTCTTGTGATCTGCCAGTGGCGGAATACACCGCCTTGCAAATGAAGCAGGCGGTGGTGGGCTATGGCCGTGCCGACAAAACCCAGATTCAAGAGATGGTGCGCCGCCTGCTCAACCTGCCGGGCTTGCCGGGCACCGATGCAGCTGACGCGCTGGGCTTGGCCATCACCCACGCCCATGCGGCCAAATCCATCGCGTTGTTGGCGCAGGCCAAAGGCTTGGGCGGGGTGCAAATCCAGACGCAAAAAGCAGCGTACAAGGCCGGGCGCAGTCGCTAAGACACCGATGCTGGGTGTTATTCCATTTCTAACGTCCATGTTCAACAAGGACACCCCAAAGCATGAAACAAGCGTGCCCTGCGTTACGCGTGTCCTGCGTTACGCGTGCCCTGCGTTACGCGTGCCCTGCGTTAGGCGTGCCCTGCGTAGGGCGGGTTTCAACCCGCCATGGCCGACTGAAGTCGGCCCTACGACACGCCATTCTTGTCGGCTGTGGGCGTTGTTTCACGTTAACAAAGGAGTTTTAAGTCCGTTAATTGGAGTCTGACCCCAATTACCCAGTTAATTGGAGTCTGACCCCAATTACCCACAGTTAATTGGAGTCTGACCCCAATTACCCAATTACTTTGCTGTTTAGCTCTGGTTTTGATTGATGTGATAGCATCATGATGCTTTTGCATCCATTAAGGAAAATCATGAGAACCACATTGGACATCGAAGACGATATTTTGGCTGCGACCAAAGAAATGGCACGCAACCAGTGCGTATCGGTTGGTCGGGTCATCTCACGCATGTTGCGCGATGCCATGACGGGGCAGGGTGGTTTAACGCAAATGTCTCTGGCGCAAAAAACGGTGGCTGGTTTTCAGCCTTTTGAGTCCCAGGGTGTCATCATCAGCAATGCGCAAATTGACGCGCTGCGTGATACCGAAGGCGTTTGATGCGGGCGCTGCTTGATGTCAATGTGTTGATTGCGTTGCTTGATGCCGGACACGCCATGCATCTTCGCGCTACAGAATGGCTAGCAAAACAGTCAGATTATGGATGGGCTTCGTGCCCCTTAACACAAAATGGGGTGGTTCGCATCATGTCACAGCCGAGCTATCCCACGCCCAGGCCGGCGGCCTTGGTAGCTCAGAGGTTGGCTTCTGCCTGCCTTGCGCCAGAGCACAATTTTTGGTCGGCTGATGTCAGTTTGCTGGCAGCGGGGTTGATTGATTGGCAGCGGCTGCTTGGACACCGACAGGTGACCGATGCTTATCTGCTCGCTTTGGCCGTGCGACAACAAGGCAAGCTGGCCACCTTTGATCAACGCATTCGGCCTGATTTGGTACTTGGCGCAAAGCCCGTGCATCTTGAAATCATTGGATGACTGGGGTTATGCCGCAAGTGGCAACGGTGCTTGAAATCTGCCAAGTGTGGCGTTCAATTCCATGAAAACGATGCGATTCGCCACC
>MNXW01000255.1 GCA_001871515.1 Comamonadaceae bacterium CG2_30_57_122 | reverse complement strand
GCCCACAGCCGACAAGAATGGCGTGTCGTAGGGCCGACTTCAGTCGGCCATGGCGGGCTGAAGCCCGCCCTACGCAGGGCACGCATGTTTCATGCTCAGAGGTGTCCTTGTTGAACATGGACGTTAGCTCGGTGCCTGCAGTCCATGCTTGAACTGGATGTCAATTCCCATTTCTGATTTACTTTTTTCTATGTCACATCAAAAAATCCTCATTCTTGACTTTGGCTCCCAAGTCACCCAGTTGATTGCACGGCGTGTGCGCGAAGCCCATGTGTTTTGTGAAGTCCATCCTTGCGATGTGAGTGATGACTGGGTTCGTGCCTATGCGCGTGACGGCAAGCTCAAGGGCGTCATTCTGTCGGGCAGCCACGCCAGCGTCTATGAAGACACCACCGACAAGGCACCGCAAGCGGTATTTGAGCTGGGCGTGCCGGTGCTGGGCATTTGCTACGGCATGCAAACCATGGCGCACCAGTTGGGCGGTGTGGTCACCAGCGGTCATCAGCGCGAATTTGGCCATGCCAACGTGCGTGCCCACGGCCACACCGCGTTGCTCAATGGCATTGCCGACTTCACCACTTCTGAGGGTCATGGCATGTTGCAGGTGTGGATGAGCCATGGCGACAAGGTCACCGAGCTGCCGCCAGGCTTCAAGCTCATGGCCAGCACCGACAGCTGCCCAATTGCCGGCATGGCTGATGAGTCGCGACGCTTCTATGCGGTGCAGTTCCACCCCGAGGTGACACACACCAAGCGCGGTGCGGCGATTCTGGAGCGCTTTGTGTTGGATATTTGCGCTACCCGTGCTGACTGGATCATGGGCGATTACATCGCCGAGGCGGTGGAACAGATTCGGCAGCAGGTGGGTGACGAAGAGGTGATTTTGGGCTTGTCCGGCGGGGTGGATTCGTCGGTTGCCGCAGCCCTGATTCACCGCGCCATTGGCGACCAGTTGACCTGTGTGTTTGTCGACCATGGCCTGCTGCGCCTGAACGAAGGCGACATGGTGATGGACATGTTTGTCGGCAAGCTGCACGCCAAAGTGATTCGCGTGGATGCGGCCGACCAATTTTTGGGGCAGCTTGCTGGCGTGGCCGACCCGGAGGCCAAACGCAAGATCATTGGCCGCGAATTTGTAGAGGTTTTTAAGGCTCAAGCCCTTGCGCTGACTGTGCAGGATGCTATAAAAAATGGAGAAGTTGGTGGTCGCACCGTCAAAGGCGCGACGTGGCTGGCTCAAGGCACCATTTACCCGGACGTGATCGAGTCCGGCGGTGCCAAGAACAAAAAGGCCGTGGTCATCAAGAGCCACCACAATGTGGGCGGCTTGCCCGAGCAACTCGGCCTGAAGCTGCTGGAGCCGCTGCGCGAACTGTTCAAGGACGAGGTGCGTGAACTCGGTGTGGCGCTGGGCTTGCCCTACCACATGGTCTACCGCCATCCGTTTCCTGGCCCGGGGCTGGGCGTGCGGATTCTTGGTGAGGTGAAAAAAGAATACGCCGACTTGCTGCGCCGTGCTGATGCCATCTTCATGGAAGAGCTCAATAACTTTGTTGATGAAGCCACTGGCAAAACCTGGTACGAACTCACCAGCCAGGCCTTCACCGTGTTCCTTCCGGTGAAAAGCGTCGGTGTCATGGGCGACGGCCGCACCTACGACTACGTGGTGGCGCTGCGTGCGGTGCAAACCAGCGACTTCATGACCGCAGACTGGGCCGAACTGCCCTACGCGCTGCTGAAAAAAGTCTCAAGCCGCATCATCAATGAAGTGCGCGGTATCAACCGCGTTACCTATGATGTGTCAAGCAAGCCCCCGGCCACCATTGAGTGGGAATAAGCTCGGCTAACGCAGGAGAAATCTGATGCGCGGTATGTTGGGGTTGGTTGGTTTAATGATTGCCTTGCTTGTGGTGGGTTCTTTGGTACGCAAGCAAATGGCAGCAACGGGGCTTTCCAAACCCGCTGTGCAAGTGCCAGCGGGTTTGCCAGATGTGCCTGCATCAGCAGCCGGCAATCTGACTCAGCAGAGCCAGCAAATTCAGCAACAAGTGAAGCAGGCTGTGGACGCTGCGATGCAAGCGCGTCCCATGCCCGACGACCAGTGAACCCGCCAGAAGCAGGGGCGATGTCTGATTCTGATGTGCACTGGATGCGTGCGGCCTTGACGCAGGCGCAAACCGCAGCGCAAGCTGGAGAAGTGCCGGTCGGTGCCGTGGTGGTGCGTGATGGCAAGCTCATCGGTGTCGGGCAAAACGCCCCAGTGCATAGCCATGATCCGAGTGCCCATGCCGAAATTGTGGCGCTGCGCCAGGCGGCTCAACATCTTGGCAATTACCGGCTTGAGGGCTGTGAACTGTTTGTCACGCTGGAGCCCTGCGCGATGTGTGCTGGAGCCATGTTGCATGCACGGTTAAAGCGCGTGGTGTTTGGTGTGGCAGACCCCAAAACCGGGGCGGTGGGTTCGGTACTGAACCTGTTTGCCCAGCCCCTGCTTAACCACCAGACCCAGGTGCTGGGGGGCGTGCTGGCCGAGGAGTGCGCCACTGTGTTGCAAGCGTTTTTCAGGCAGCAACGCGCGCAAAAATCACACAGCGCCAGCCCGGTGCGTGAAGATGCGCTGCGCACGCCTGCCCAGCGTTTTGAGGGGTTGCCAGACCTGCCTGGGACGGCGTTTGAGGTCGCAGATTTGCCGTCTTTGGCCGGGTTGCGCTTGCACTATGTAGATGCCGGCCCCGTCGATGCGGCCAGGGTTTACCTGTGCTTGCACAGCGCGCAAGCCTGGTCGCAGCAGTGGCGCAGCTTCATGACGCAACAGATCAGGCTGGGTCGGCGCGTGCTGGCACCCGACCTGATCGGTTTTGGTCAGAGCGACAAACCCAAGAAATCTTCTTTTCACAAGCTTGATTGGCACGCCGCTGCGCTGCTGGAATGGCTGGAGCGCTTGAACCTTTCACCTTTGCAGCAGTTGGTGTTGGTTGAGCCGCAGGAAGGTACAGCCATTCGTCAGTCTGATACGGACACCTTGGCAAGTCAGCTCATCAATCTGGCTCCAGAGCGCTTTGCCGGGCGACAATCACAACCCACTGATGCGCTGAGTCCGCAGGCGCTGCAGGCTCCGTACCCTGATGCCGGTCACCGCGCCGCCTTGCGTGCCTGGATGCCACAAACCAAACCATGAAAAAACACATTTACATCTATTCCCCCTCTGGCGCAGTGCGCGACAAGGCTGCTTTCAAACGCGGCTTGGCACGCTTGAAAGCACTCGGGCATGAGGTCGAAGTGGACCCGGATGCCCTGACCAGCTACCAGCGTTTTGCCGGTGACGATGCCACCCGGCTGGCCGCCATCCACCGTGCTGCGGCCAGTGGCGCGGATGTAGCGCTGATTTCGCGCGGTGGTTATGGCTTGACCCGCATCCTGGCTGACATCCATTACAAACAAGTAGCCAAAGCCATTGACCAAGGCATGGCGTTTGTCGGCATCAGCGACTTCACCGCATTTCAGAGCGCGGTGCTGGCCAAAACCGGAGCCGTAACCTGGTCTGGGCCGGCTCTGTGCGAGGGCTTTGGCGTGGGTGACCAGCTGGATGCAAATGGGCATGGCTCGGGTGCCACACCTGTGCCCGACGAGATCATGGAAGCCTGTTTTGACGATTTGCTGCAAGGCCAGGGCGAGGGCAGTGGTTGGCGGCAAACGCTGGACAAACGCCAGAATGCTATTGATTCAATAGCTGCAAGCACAGATTTAAAGAGGGCTACAGGCTCATTTTGTATAAATAATTCGATGCTCTGGGGGGGTAACCTGACGGTACTGACTTCCCTGCTGGGCACGCCTTATTTCCCTGACATCAAAGGCGGCGTGCTGTTTCTGGAAGACGTGGCCGAGCACCCGTACCGGATAGAGCGCATGTTGACGCAGTTGTTGCATGCCGGGGTGCTGCAGCGCCAAAAGGCCTTGTTGCTGGGGCAGTTCACCGATTACAAACTCGTCAGCCATGACCGGGGTTTTAAGCTGCAAAGCGTTGTGGATTGGGTGCGTCAGCACAGCAAATTGCCGGTGCTCACCAACCTGCCGTATGGCCATGTGCAAACCAAGGTGTTGTTGCCGGTTGGGGCAAAGGTAGATTTGAGCGTTGACGGGCGTGATGCGATGCTGGTTTGGGGACATTTTGGTCACCACCCCTGAAAGTTCGCCTAAACTCGTGTCATTAATGTAAAGGCGCTTGGTTCATGGGTATTCAATCTACGGTTGTTTTTGCTGACTTGTTCGGTAGCACAGGCGTTTTTGAATCATTGGGCAATGCCCAGGCCACCGAGCTGGTGACTGAAATTACCACCTGGTTGGCTGGTCGATTTGCGATCAATGGCGGTCGGGTGGTGAAATTCCTGGGCGACGGCGTGTTGGTGGTTTTTTCGGATAACCGCCAGGCGGTGACGGCCGTGATTGATGTGCAGCGTGAATTTGAAACCCGTTTTTTATCCCCCAAGAACAACACCAAAATGCCGCTTCGCATTGGCGTGGCGCGAGGCGATGTGGAGATGGTGGGCGACGACTGTTATGGTGATGCGGTGAACATCGCAGCACGCTTGAGTGAATTGACTGGGCCGCAGCAAATCTGGCTCAACGCTGAGGTGGTGGATGGGAGCCATCTGGCACAGGAATTCCACCTTCGCCCCCTGGGGCCAATTCAGGTCAGGGGACGCACCGAATGGTGCAACGTGTACCAGTTGGAGTGGCAGGAAGACACGGACTCGCAGTATTTCACCATCCAGTCCCCGTTGGCCGATGGATTTGTGGACTCTAAACGGGATGCCTTGGGGAGCCAGATTGAGCTCACCTGGCTAGACAATGCTAAAACCTTCAAGTCATTTGAGCTGCCAATCCATATTGGCCGAGTTCGCCAGGCCGAATTTGTGGTGAATGACCCCCGGGTGTCCAGGCAACATGCGCGGCTGGATTGGCGCAACGGCAGCATCATGCTGGTGGATGTCAGTTCGTATGGCTGCTGGATCAGGTTTGCAGGCGGCGGTGCGGATGTGCTTTTGCGCCGGGAAGAGTGTGTGCTTCACGGCAAAGGCGAAGTGGCACTGGGTACGCCTTTTAGCGACATCAGTGCGCCGGTGATTACATTTTTGGTTCGGTAGTTTTTACTTCTGGGGCTGACCTGGCGTCGGCCACTGGAACCCGGCGGGCACCGTCAAAGCGACGGCTCCAGTAGGATACCCCCATGTTTTCCACGCGCACTTCTGCACCGGGTCTGGGGGAGTGAATAAATTGGCCTTCACCGATGTAGATGCCGACATGGCTGAAGGCGCGGCGCATGGTATTGAAAAACACCAAATCACCCGGCTGTAAATCAGCTTTGTCAATGCGCTGGGTGGCGGCAGCTTGCTGCGCGGCCTTGCGTGGCAAGATCAGTCCGACAGTCTGCTCGTAGACGGTTTTTACAAAACCACTGCAATCAAAGCCGGTATCGGCCGAATTGCCGCCGCGCTTGTACGGTACGCCTAGAAATCCCAAGGCGCTACCTACCAGGTCAGCGGCCTTGTCGCTCACCGAGTGACGCGCTTCGTCCACATGGGTGAGCAGCACCTTGCTGTTGTCAAGCAAGAGGTTCAATGGATCGGGTACTTCTTGGGTATCTGCGTAGGCTAGGCTGGACAGCAGGCAAAAAGAAGCCACGAGAATTCGCAAGGGTTGTAGCATTGCGAGAGTTTAACCGCTTGATAAACTTAAAGTGTTTTCTCGTTAAACACTTGTAACTAATTGATTTAAATTGAATTAAAGGTTTTTATGTTCAAAGCACTACTTCTCGACAACACGCCCGATTTTCGGGTTGGCATCACACCCTTAGACGAATCACGCTTGCCAGCGGGTGATGTGACGGTGGCGCTGAACTATTCCACACTGAATTACAAGGACGCTCTGGCCATCACCAACAAAGGCCCGGTGGTACGGCAGTGGCCCATGGTGGCAGGCATCGACGGAGCGGGGACGGTGCTGGAGTCCAGCCACCCCAACTGGAAAGTGGGTGACCAAGTGGTGCATAACGGCTGGGGAGTGGGCGAAACCCGTTGGGGCTGTCTGGCTGAAAAAGCACGCCTTCAAGGGGATTGGCTGGTGCGTCTGCCCGGTGCTTTCACACCGCGTCAGGCCATGTCGATCGGCACGGCGGGTTACACCGCCATGCTGTGTGTGTTGGCGTTGGAAGACCATGGCCTGCAACCCGGGCAGGGCGACGTGTTGGTGACCGGAGCCACTGGGGGGGTGGGTAGCGTTGCCATTGCCCTACTGGCCAAATTGGGCTACACGGTGGTGGCGGCCACCGGCAAGGCCTCAGAAGAGGCGTACCTGAAAAACCTGGGTGCGGCCAGCATCATTGACCGTGCGGATTTGTCAGCCCCCGGCAAACCGTTGCAAAAAGAGCGCTGGGTCGCTGTGGTTGATGCCGTAGGTTCACACACGCTGGCCAATGCCTTGGCGCAAACCCGTTACGGCGGCGTAGTGGCAGCTTGTGGCCTGGCGCAGGGCATGGACTTGCCCACCAGCGTGATGCCGTTCATTTTGCGTGGTGTGACGCTGGCTGGCGTGGATTCGGTGATGGCCCCGCTTGCCAAACGCCAGCGCGCCTGGGATCGACTGGCCCGCGACCTGGACTTGACGCGGCTGGAGTCGATGGTGCATGAGGTGGCATTGCAAGACTGCGTGGCTCAGGCTCAAGCCCTGATGGCGGGGCAGGTGCGTGGCCGCGTGGTCGTCAAAATAGCCGATTGAATATCTTTTTCTTAAGGAAAGCCTGTCATGTTGCTTGAATCTGAACGCTCACAACTGGTCTTGATTGACTACCAACCGCGTCTGATGGCCGCTATTTTTGAGGCCCCACTGGTGTTAGCCAACGCATTGCGCTTGGCGCAGGCTGCGCAGTTGCTGCAAGTGCCGGTATGGGGCACCGAGCAAAACCCGTCCAAACTGGGTGAAAACCTGCCCGAATTACGGGCCTTGTGCTGGAACACGCTGGCCAAAATGCAGTTCAGTGGGGTGGAAGAAGGTTTGGGCGAATGGCTGCGTCCCCCTCTCCAAGCGCCCGCTGGCAATGCCCGCAGCCTGCCCAAGCACTTGCAAAAACCGTCCAACACGCCCACCGAGCGCAGCAGTGTGGTGGTGGCGGGGTGTGAGGCTCATGTGTGTTTGCTGCAAACCGCGTTGCACCTGCTTGAAGATGAATTTGACGTGTGGGTGGTCACCGATGCCTGCAGTTCACGCACCGAACGCAACCGTGATGCCGCCTTTGACCGTCTGGCCGGTGCCGGTGCCGAGCTGGTGTCCACGGAAATGGTGCTGTTTGAGTGGCTGCGCAGTGCCGAGCATCCGCAGTTCAAGGCGTTGCAAGCATTAATTAAGTAAATTGGCATCTAGCCCTTTATAAATAAGGGCTAGATGCTACTTAAAAGATAGTAATATAGAGGCTGAAGGGAATCTACAGGTATTTTTTCTGTCGTCAGGGTGTTGCAAGCTCAGGGTTCATAATTATGAATTCAGTTTACTCATAACCATCGGAGACCACCCATGACCCATTACGCAGCCTTCCACCAACGTTCCCTTAATGATCGCGACGGTTTTTGGGGCGAACAAGCCAAATTGGTGGACTGGAAAGTGGAGCCCACGCAAATTTGCGATTACAGCAACCCGCCGTTTGCCAAATGGTTTGCGGGTGGTGTGACCAACTTGTGCCACAACGCGGTGGATCGGCATCTGGTAACGCGCCCGGATCAGGCGGCGCTGATTTTTGTGTCCACCGAAACCAACCAGGAAAAAACCTACAGCTTTCGCGAATTGCACGCTGAAGTGCAGCGCATGGCCGCAGTGCTTAAAGACCTGGGGGTGCAAAAGAGTGACCGGGTGCTGATTTACATGCCCATGATCCCTGAAGCCGCTTTTGCCATGCTGGCTTGTGCCCGCATTGGTGCGATTCATTCGGTGGTGTTTGGTGGTTTTGCGTCTGGTTCCTTGGCCTCGCGCATTGAAGATGCCGAGCCCCGGGTGATTGTGAGTGCCGATGCGGGTTCTCGCGGCGGCAAGGCCGTGGCCTACAAGCCGCTGCTGGACGAAGCGCTGCGTTTGTCCAAATACAAGCCGGAATCGGTGCTGCTGATTGACCGCGGTCTGGCGGCCATGGAATTGGTGGCGGGGCGCGACAAGCTGTGGGCTGCGCTGCGAGACAAGCACCTGAACACCGAGGTGCCCTGCGAATGGGTTGATGCCACGCACCCCAGTTACACCCTGTACACCAGCGGCACCACCGGCAAACCCAAAGGCGTGCAGCGTGACACCGGCGGTTACGCCGTGGCCCTGGCGGCCAGTATGAAGCACATCTATTGTGGTGAAGCCGGTGAAACCTATTTTTCTACCAGCGACATCGGCTGGGTGGTGGGGCACAGCTACATCATTTACGGCCCGCTGATTGCAGGTATGGCCACCATCATGTATGAAGGCTTGCCGATTCGCCCCGACGGCGGCATTTGGTGGAGCCTGGTGGAAAAATACAAGGTCACGGTGATGTTCAGTGCCCCGACTGCAATTCGGGTGCTCAAAAAACAAGACCCGGCTTACCTGAGCAAGTATGACCTGTCATCGCTCAAAGCCTTGTTTCTCGCGGGTGAGCCGCTGGATGAGCCTACCGCGCAATGGATCAGTGCAGGGCTGGGGCGCCCGATCATCGACAACTACTGGCAAACCGAAACCGGTTGGCCGATTCTGGCGATTTGCAAAGGGGTTGACAGCGCAGCCACCAAATTTGGCTCGCCTGGCAAAGCGGTGTATGGCTACAACGTCAAGCTGCTCGACGACCAGACCGGCGAAGAATTGACCGGCCCGAACCAAAAGGGCGTGGTGGCGGTGGAAGGCCCCTTGCCTCCGGGCTGCATGCAAACCGTGTGGCGTGACGATGCGCGCTTTGTTGAAACCTACTGGAAGAGCGTGCCGGGCAAGCTGGTCTACAGCACTTTTGACTGGGGGGTGCGCGATGCCGATGGCTACTATTTCATTTTGGGCCGAACGGATGACGTGATCAACGTGGCCGGTCACCGCCTGGGCACGCGTGAGATTGAAGAGAGCATCGCAGCACACCCGAACGTGGCTGAGGTGGCGGTGGTGGGCGTGGCCGATCAGCTCAAAGGTCAAGTCGCCATGGCCTTTGCCGTGGTCAAGGACGCGTCTTTGGTACCTGATGAAGCCGCCAAGCTCAAGCTCGAAGGCGAGATCATGAAGATTGTGGACAAAGACCTGGGCGCAGTGGCGCGTCCGGCGCGTGTACGCTTTGTCACGCTGCTGCCCAAGACCCGCAGTGGCAAATGCCTGCGCCGGGCGATCACGGCGGTGTGTGAAGGGCGCGATCCGGGCGACCTGACCACCATGGACGACCCATCGGCATTGCAGCAAATCAAAGATTTGGTGCAAGCCTGATTCAACCCAAACAATCCATTAGTGCATGTTTGCATGGCGAGGTGAGTTGCGATGCAGTTTGACTGGCCGAGAGGCGTGCATAGCCCTAGCTATGCACAACGAACGGACGGGCAAAATGGCCGCAAATCACGCCGCCAGGCATCATGCAGGCACGAAGTGCCGACTAACGTCCATTTTCCACAAGGACACCCCAAAGCATGAAACATGCGTGCCCTGCGTAGGGAAGGGTTTCAACCCGCCATGGCCGACTGAAGTCGGCCCTACGACACGCCATTTTTGTGGGCTGTGGGCGTTGTTTCACGTTAATGGATTATTTGGGTTCAAAGCGGCGTTGGGGGCTATAGCCTGGATGTAAGGATTGTGCTGTCTTTTGATGGCACAATCTTTAATTGCATCGGCCCTTCCAACGCCACTGTCGCATCCGCCAAACGGTTAAGCCGTGACGCGGGAGGTTAATCAACCACTAGCTTTAACCAGCTAAAGTTTCCCCAAGGGAAATGAAAGTCAGCGAAATATGAGTGAAACCAACTCGGTTTATCAAGCTTATCAGGCGAATACCTACCTTTTTGGTGGGAACGCCCCGTATGTTGAAGAGATGTACGAAAACTACCTGGCCAATCCAGGCAGCGTGCCAGACACCTGGCGTGATTATTTTGATGCCCTGCAGCATGTGCCAGCCGTAGATGGCTCCAACGCCAAAGACGTTCCCCACCAACCTGTCATTGATGCCTTTGCCCAGCGCGCCAAAGCCGGTGGCACCAAGGTGGTCATGGCCAGCGAAGATGCTGAAATGGGTCGTAAGCGCACGGCCGTGCAGCAGCTCATTGCAGCCTACCGTAATGTCGGCGCTGGTTGGGCTGACCTGGATCCTTTGAAGCGCACGGAGCGGCGTGATATTCCAGAACTTGATCCGGCGTTTTATGGCTTTACCGATGCGGATCAGGAAGTTATTTTTGACACCAGTAACACTTTTTTCGGCAAAGACAAAATGCCTTTGCGTGAACTGCTCAACGCACTGCGCGAAACCTATTGCAGCAGCATTGGTGCCGAGTACCAGTACTTGACTGACCAGACGCAAAAACGCTGGTGGCAGCAAAAACTGGAAAGCGTGCGCAGCAAGCCCAGCTTTAATACGGAACAAAAAAAACACATTCTGGATCGTTTGACTGCTGCTGAAGGTTTGGAGCGCTTTCTGCATACCAAATACGTAGGTCAGAAACGATTTTCATTGGAAGGTGGCGAAAGCTTCATTGCGGCCATGGACGAATTGGTGCAAAAAGCCGGTCTTCAGGGCGTGCAAGAAATCGTGATCGGCATGGCACACCGGGGTCGTCTGAACGTGCTGGTGAACACGTTAGGCAAATTACCAGCTGACTTGTTTGCCGAGTTTGACCACACCGCGCCAGAAGAACTGCCCTCTGGTGACGTTAAATACCACCAAGGTTTCAGCTCCGATGTCACCAGCCCTGGCGGCCCAGTACATTTGACCCTTGCGTTCAACCCCTCGCACCTGGAAATTGTCAACCCGGTGGTGGAAGGCTCGGTACGCGCCCGCATGGACCGCCGCGCCGACCCGACTGGCCGCCAGGTGCTGCCGGTGTTGGTGCATGGGGACGCGGCTTTTGCCGGTCAAGGGGTCAATCAGGAAACCCTGGCGCTGGCTCAAACCCGTGGCTACACCACGGCGGGCACGGTGCACATCATCATCAACAACCAGATTGGTTTCACCACCTCTGACCCGCGCGACATGCGCTCTACTCTGTATTGCACCGACATCGTCAAGGGCGTTGAAGCGCCGGTGATGCACGTCAATGGCGACGATCCAGAGGCTGTGGTCATGGCCATGCAATGGGCGCTGGAATACCGCATGGAGTTTCGCAAAGATGTGGTGCTGGACATCATTTGCTTCCGCAAACTCGGCCACAACGAGCAGGACACTCCGGCACTGACGCAGCCGCTGATGTACAAAAAGATCGCGGCTCACCCCGGCACACGAAAGCTGTATGCAGACAAGCTGTCGGCTCAGGGCTTGGGGGCAACCTTGGGTGACGATATGTTCAAAGCGTATCGTGTGGCCATGGATGCAGGTAAGCACACGGTAGACCCGGTGTTGACCAACTTCAAGAGCAAGTACGCAGTGGACTGGTCGCCGTTCCTAGGCAAGAAATGGACTGATGCGGGCGACACTGCCATCCCCATGGCGGAGTGGAAGCGACTGGCTGAAAAAATTACCACCATTCCCGCCAGCGTGCATCCTCACCCCTTGGTGAAAAAGGTGTACGACGACCGTGCCGCCATGGGCCGCGGCGACATTCCCGTCGACTGGGGCATGGGCGAGCACATGGCGTTTGCCTCGCTGGTGGCCAGCGGCTACCCGGTGCGCCTGAGTGGCGAAGACTGCGGTCGTGGCACCTTTACCCACCGCCATGCCGTCATTCACGACCAAAGCCGTGAGAAGTGGGACGTGGGTACTTATGTGCCGTTGCAAAACGTCGCTGAAAACCAGGCTTCGTTTTCTGT
>MNXW01000327.1 GCA_001871515.1 Comamonadaceae bacterium CG2_30_57_122 | reverse complement strand
TTGCGCAGCGCCTGGCTCATCAGGCGGGCTTGCAAGCCCGGCAGGCTGTCGCCCATTTCGCCTTCCAACTCGGCTTTGGGGGTCAGTGCCGCCACCGAGTCGACCACAATCAGATCGACCGCGCCGGAGCGCACCAGGCTGTCGACAATTTCCAGCGCCTGCTCGCCGGTGTCGGGCTGGCTGATCAGCAGGTCTTGCAAATTGACCCCCAGGTTTTGCGCATACTGGATGTCCAGCGCATGTTCGGCATCGACAAAGGCGCATTGGCCGCCGGTTTTTTGCATTTCGGCGATCACTTGCAGCGTCAGCGTGGTTTTGCCGCTTGACTCCGGGCCGTAGATTTCAACCACCCGACCGCGCGGCAGGCCACCCACGCCCAGGGCAATGTCCAGCCCGAGCGAGCCGGTGGAGACCACCTGGATGTCTTCAATGACTTCGCCTTCGCCCAGGCGCATGATGGTGCCTTTGCCAAATTGTTTTTCAATTTGCGCCAGCGCCACTTGCAGGGCTTTGGCTTTTTCGGCGTTGATCGGGGTGGGGGCTTTAACGGGTGCGTCCATGGGGCTTCTCCTGAGGTTGATGGGCTTAACTTGATGCTTGCATGCTCTGTTTTTAACAACAGACTGGATGCTTGAACAGTAGTTTAATCACAAGCTTGAAGCAAAAAGTGATGATTTTTAGTCAATTTGATTTACTATTTAGCGCATGACTTCCCCTTTTTTGACAAGCGGCTGGCGGCAAGCACATCTGGGACACTGGTTAGATCTGGCTTGCCGCCGGTTTGATGCCCGCGTGCTGGCTCTGATGGCGGCCAATGACCGCATGCCGTTGGCCTTGGCCAACCTGGCCGGGCGCGGCAAACTGACGGCATCACACATTCACATCACCCGGCATCTGGCGTTGGAGGGTTCACGTCTGACCGATTTGGCTGCGTGTGCTGGTGTCAGCAAACAAGCCATGGGCAAGCTGGTGGACCAATGCGAGGCCTGGGGCTTGGTGCAGCGCCAAGCCGACCCGCGCGATGCCCGCGCCTGCCGCGTGGTGTTCACGGCGGCGGGCACGAGCTGGTTGCAAGCCTTTCAAGAGGCCGTGACCCAGGCGCAGCTTGAAGTGGAGATGGCTGTGGGGTCTGAAGTGGCCACCGTCATGGCTCTCGGGCTGGAGGCCTATGCCGCCTAGAATGTTGAAAAAAAAGTGCCTGCGGCGTGACACCCATCCGACTGACCCCATAAAGGAGACAAATATGCGAATATTGATAGCCGAAGACGACCAGGTGCTGGCCGATGGTTTGCTGCGCACCCTGCGCAGTTCCGGTGCCGCGGTGGATCATGTGGCCAGTGGCACCGAGGCCGATGCCGCCTTGATGACCAACAGCGAATTCGATTTGCTGATACTGGATCTGGGGCTACCCAAAATGCATGGTCTTGAGGTGCTCAAACGCCTGCGTGCCCGGGGCTCGTCCCTGCCGGTGATGATCCTCACTGCGGCCGACAGCGTGGAAGAGCGCGTCAAGGGTCTGGACTACGGTGCCGACGACTACATGGCCAAACCGTTTAGCCTGCAAGAGCTTGAGGCGCGTGTGCGGGCCCTGAGCCGCCGTGGCATGGGTGCGGCCAGCAGCACCATCAAGCACGGCCCGCTGGTGTATGACCAGGGCGGCCGTGTGGCCACCATTGATGGTGTGATGGTGGAGCTGTCAGCGCGCGAACTGGGCCTGCTGGAAGTGCTGTTGCAGCGCGCTGGCCGCCTGGTCAGCAAAGACCAGCTGGTGGAGCGGCTGTGTGAGTGGGGCGAAGAGGTGAGCAACAACGCCATTGAGGTCTACATCCACCGCCTGCGCAAGAAAATTGAAAAAGGCCCGATCCGCATCGCCACCGTGCGTGGGCTGGGTTATTGCCTGGAGAAGATCCCAGGGTGAACGTGTTCCACCGCGAACAGCGCTCGCTGTTTGGCGAAATTCTGGACTGGATGCTCACGCCGCTGTTGTTGCTGTGGCCGGTGAGTCTGGTGTTGACCTGGTTGGTGGCGCAAGGCATTGCCGGCAAGCCGTTTGACCGGGCGCTGGAATACAACGTGCGCGCCATGGCGCAGCTGATTGCCGTGCGCCAAAGCCATGCCACTTTTTCCCTGCCACGACCCGCACGAGAGCTTTTGCGTGCCGACGATTCCGACTCGGTGTACTACCAGGTAATTGGCCCCAAAGGGGAGTTCTTGAGCGGTGAGCGCGCCTTGCCTGCGCCCCCTTTGGATGAAAAATTAATGGTTGACGAGGTACGCATTCGGGACGATGTCATCAAGGGCTTTGATGTCAAGGTCGCCTACCTGTGGGTCAGCTTGCCTGAGGTCGGCAACACGCCGGCGCTGGTGCAGGTGGCAGAAACTCTGGAGAAGCGCTCGGTGCTGGCCACCGAAATTGTCAAAGGCGTGATGCTGCCGCAGTTTGTGATCTTGCCGCTGGCCGTGCTGCTGGTGTGGCTGGCGCTGGTGCAGGCTATCAAGCCCCTGAACCAGCTCGAAGAACGCATCCGCGCCCGCAAGCCCGATGACCTGAGCCCGATTGACGCACGTGCCGTGCCCACTGAAGTGACCCCGCTGGTGGAGTCGGTGAATGATTTGCTGTTGCGGCTGACGGACTCGATTGCTACGCAAAAACGTTTTCTGGCCGATGCGGCGCACCAGCTCAAAACTCCGCTGGCAGGCTTGCGCATGCAGGCTGACCTGGCCCAACGCGAAGGGGCCAGTGCCGAAGACCTGAAACAGTCGCTGCGTCAGATTGGCCGCGCCAGCATCCGTGCCACCCACAGCGTGAACCAGCTGCTGGCCCTGGCACGTGCCGAGAGCAGTGGCTCGGCCATGCCGCGCACCTTGTGCGACCTGGCCGAGCTCACCATGAGCGTGGTGCGCGACTCGGTACCCCGGGCGCTGGATAAACACATTGATCTGGGTTATGAAGGCACTCAGCCAGGCACACCAGGCTGCACCGTGCTGGGCAATGCCACCTTGCTCAAGGACATGGTGCGTAACCTGGTGGACAACGCCATCAACTACACCCCGTCGAGCCTGGAAGCACCAGGCATCATCACCGCACGGGTGTTGACCGACCCCTTTGGCCGAACCCTGGTGCTGCAGGTGGAAGACTCTGGCCCAGGTGTACCCGAGCACGAGCGTGAACTGATTTTTCAGCCGTTTTACCGGGCTCTGGGCACCGAAGCCGATGGCTCGGGGCTGGGCCTGCCGATCGTGATGGAAATTGCCCAGCAACACCATGCCCAAGTGAGTCTGGAAGACAACCGCCCTGGTCATGTGCCGCCCGGCGCGTGCTTTGTGGTGCGTTTCAACGCCACCGATGCCGGGCTGCCAGATCCAGCCTGAATGGAATTACTCAGCAGGGCATGGAGCCAACGCCTGCTCACCCAAGGCAGCACGCACGGGTGGTAACTGCGCCAGCAAGCTGTCATCCAGTGCGGGCAGGCGCAAGCGCAGGCCCTGTAGGGCCGGGCGCTCTTGCAGCACTTTGGCGGTGCGCACCCCACGCTGAACCAAAGTGGCCAGGGCCGTTGTGGCCTTGGCCTGGGTCTCAAAAACACCAAGCGACAAGCCTGGAGCCAGGGGAGAGATATTGGGCAAGGTCTCATAGGCAATTTTTATGTCGTCGAGCTGGCTGCGTTTTTTTTCAAGCTCTGCCGGGTTGGTGTACTTGCCCATATAAACCAGCCAGCGTTCAGTCTGCGTTGCGGCTTCCAGCGTCCACGACGTGGTGGGCCAGGACGGCAGCAGCACGGCGCGAACGGCTTGCGCCTGCTTTTCATCCAATACTGGTGTCAGCAGGCACAGCTTGGGTTTGGCAGGGGCAGCAGATTGTTCAGCATGCAGGGTTTGGGCGGCCTCGCGTTCGCTGATGGTGCGCACCGCCTCAGGCTGAATTTGCCGCGCCAGGCGTTGCGGTTCACGCTGCGTGGTGGGGCCAAAACCATACACCATCAACCAGCCTTGCCCCCAGGCGAAGTAGACCCCATTGAGCAGCAACAACAGCAGTACCCACAGGCGCAGCATCACAAACCCCGCTTAAAGCTGGTCATAACGTGGTCCCTCTTGCAGGCGCACACTGACCTCGGCACTGGTCACGCGCTGCACGCCCTTGGGGGTAGCCACCAGCAGCGCCCCGGTGGCGTCCACACCTTGGGCCACGCCCTGCACCCCATCACTGAGCGTCACCGCGACCTGGGCCAGCGCATCACGCTGATTGAAGGCGCTTACAAAGGGCGCAAAGCCGCGTGCCTCAAAAGTTTGAACCGTGTGCACCAAGGGGGCTGCAATTTGCAAGAGTGCCTGCGAAGCATCCACGCCTGGCATTAGCTCTTCCAAACCTGCCGGGGCGGTGGACAAGCCGGTAGATTGCGGAGCCAGCAGGTTGATGCCTATGCCAATCACAACGTAACGGCTGGCGCTGGTCGCGGCGCAGTTGGCGGTTTCGATCAGAATGCCGGCCAGCTTGCGGTCATGCCACCACAGGTCGTTGGGCCACTTCAGCACCAGGTCTGGGTGCAAGCTTTGCGCCACGCTCAAACCCACCGCCAGCGACAAGCCAGACCAGTCGGTGGGCGCCAGGTTTAAACCCAAGGAAAAAGTCAATGAAGGGATGGCCCCCACGCTTGCCACTGCGTGTGCTGCGCTGCCCCCCGGGGGGGCTGTTTCACCTTGGGGCGGCCCGGCGGTGAAACCTTGATCCCCCACGCTTGCCACTGCGTGTGCTGCGCTGCCACTGACCCATTGGCGGCCCAGGCGTCCGCGTCCGGCCGTTTGGCGTTCTGTCACCAGCAGCACCGGATCGGTTTGTCCGGCGCGGGCACGGCGCATCAGCTCGGAGTTGGTGGAGTCGACTTCTGGCAGCACCTCGACGGTGAAGCCAGGCAGCAGCGGCTCCAGCGCTTGCCAAATCGCTTCACAGGGCCAGCGCACGGGGCTCAGCATGGGATTCAGCGGCTTTTGCGTTTAGGAGCCAGCAGCGTGCCGCGGCATTTTGGGGAGCCACACCAGCAGGGGTACTCGGCCTTGAGCTTGGGGGTGTAGCGCTCATCGAGCATCAGGCCGTAGTCGTAGTGCAGCTCTTCACCCGCCAAAATGTTGCGCCGTGCCTTGATGAACACCCGGCCCTTGTCTTCTTCGGCCGCGCAATTGCCGTCGCACGAATGGTTGATCCAGCGCGACGAATTGCCGCCGTGCAGCGCGTCAATCACCCGGCTTTCATCGATGTGAAAGTAAAACGTGTGGTTGGGGTTGGACAGGTCGTGCGGATGCCGTGCCTGGGCTTCTTGCCAGCTGATGACCTCACCCACATACTCAATGATGGTCTCGCCCTCAGCAATGTCTTGCAGCGCATAGACCCCCTTGCCGTGGATGCCTGATTGGCGCACCTGAATGCGTCGCGTGGGTTTGGTTTGGGCAGATTTGGCGGGCTTATTCATGAGCACGGTAAAAATTTGGTATCGTGAACTCGTAGGGGTGCGCGTGTGCGTACCCACATGTATGCGCCCGTGTGCGGGCGCGAGAACCGGGATTGTAGTCAGATGAATCACACAGTTATAGGTAAAACCTTGGTCATTGCCGAAAAGCCCTCCGTGGCCCAAGACATCGTGCGCGCCCTGACACCCCTGTCGGGCAAGTTCGACAAACACGACGAGCATTTTGAGAACGACACCCATGTGGTTACCAGCGCGGTGGGTCACCTGCTGGAAATCCAGGCCCCCGAAGCCTTTGATGTCAAGCGTGGCAAGTGGAGCTTTGCCCACCTGCCGGTGATCCCGCCGCACTTTGACCTCAAGCCCGTGGACAAAACCAAGACACGCCTGAACGCGGTGGTGAAACTGGCCAAGCGCAAAGACGTGGGCCAGCTCATCAACGCCTGCGATGCCGGGCGTGAGGGCGAGTTGATTTTTCGCCTGATCGAGCAGTACGCCGGTGGTGCCAAACCGCTGGGCAAACCGGTGCAGCGCCTGTGGTTGCAAAGCATGACCCCGCAGGCCATTCGTGATGGCTTTGGCGCGCTGCGCTCCAATGAACAAATGCTGCCGCTGGCCGATGCTGCGCGTTGCCGCTCTGAGGCCGACTGGCTGGTGGGCATCAACGGCACGCGTGCCATGACGGCCTTCAACTCGCGTGACGGTGGTTTCTTTTTGACCACGGTGGGCCGGGTGCAAACCCCCACCTTGAGCGTGGTGGTGGAGCGCGAGGAGATGATCCGCAAGTTTGTCAGCCGCGACTACTGGGAAATTCATGCGACTTTTGCCGCGCAAGCAGGAGACTACCCGGCCAAGTGGTTCAACCCGGCGCACAAAAAAGACGCAGACGATGCCGAGAAAAAGGCCGACCGGGTGTGGAGCGAGTCCGAGGCACGCGCCATTGCAGATGCCGTGCGCGGCCAGTTGGCGACCGTCACCGAAGAAAGCAAACCCACCACTCAAGCCAGCCCGCTGTTGTTTGACCTGACCAGCTTGCAGCGCGAGGCCAACGGCAAGTTCGGCTTTTCCGCCAAGGCCACGTTGTCGATTGCGCAAAGCCTGTACGAGCGTCACAAGGCCCTGACCTACCCGCGTACTGACGCGCGTGCGCTGCCCGAAGACTATGTGCCGGTGGTCAAGCAAACCTTCGAGATGCTGGCCGACTCTGGCATGAGGCATCTGGCTCCGCACGCCCTGACGGCGCTTAACGGCAACTACATTCGCCCCTCCAAGCGCATTTTTGACAACAGCAAAATCAGTGACCACTTTGCCATCATCCCCACACTGCAAGCGCCCAGCGGGCTCTCAGAAGCAGAGCAAAAAATTTATGACCTGGTGGTGCGCCGCTTCATGGCGGTGTTTTTCCCCAGCGCCGAATACCAGGTGACGACCCGTATCACGCATGTAGCCACCACCGCAGCAGCGCCGGGCCGCCCCAAGCAAGGCACGGCTCCCTCGGGGGGCAGCGAACCACACGAAGTGGGCAGCGCGGGGGCCAGTTTCAAGACCGAAGGCAAGGTGCTGGTCAAACCGGGCTGGCTGGCCATTTACGGCAAAGAAGCCGCCCAAGAAGTCGAGGGCGGCAAAGACGGCGACAAAGGGCAAAACCTGGTGCCGGTGCAGCCGGGCGAAAAGGTCAAGACCGAGTCGGTAGACCCCAAGGGCCTCAAAACCCGCCCACCGGCACGCTATTCAGAAGCCACCCTGCTCGGGGCCATGGAAGGCGCGGGCAAAACCGTGGAAGACGACGAATTGCGCGAAGCCATGCAAGAAAAAGGCCTGGGCACGCCCGCCACCCGCGCATCCATCATTGAAGGTTTGATCGCCGAGAAATACATGCACCGCGAGGGCCGCGAGCTGATCCCCACCGCCAAGGCATTCCAGCTGATGACGCTGTTGCGTGGCCTGGATGTACAGGAGCTCACCAAAGCGGAGCTCACCGGCGAGTGGGAATACAAGCTCAACCAGATGGAGCACGGCAAGCTCAAACGTGCAGCCTTCATGGCCGAGATTGCCACCATGACCGAGCGCATGGTGAAAAAAGCCAAGGAATACAGCCACGACACCGTGCCCGGTGACTATGCCACCCTGGCCGCACCGTGCCCGAATTGCGGTGGTGTGGTGAAGGAAAACTACCGCCGCTATGCCTGCGTTGGCCTGGATGGAAAAAGCGATGGCTGCGGCTTCTCATTTGGCAAAACACCTGCTGGCCGCACCTTTGAGCTGGCCGAAGTGGAGCAGTTTTTGCGCGACAAAAAAATTGGCCCACTCGACGGTTTCCGCTCCAAAGCCGGCTGGCCGTTCAGCGCCGAAATGGTCATCAAGTTTGACGCGGAAGCCAACAACTACAAGCTCGAATTTGACTTTGGCGACGACAAGAAGGGCGAGGAAACCGGTGAACTGATCGACTTCTCGGCTCAGGAATCCTTGGGCGCTTGCCCCAAGTGCGGCGCTGGCACCGCAGTTGCCGCAGGCGGCAGGGTGTTTGAGCACGGCAAGAACTACGTGTGTGACAAATCCGTGCCCACGCTGGCCCAGCCCACGCCGAGCTGCGACTTCAAAACCGGCCAGATCATCCTGCAGCAACCGATTGAGCGCGCGCAAATGGTCAAGCTGCTGGCCACCGGCAAGACCGACTTGCTGGACAAGTTTGTGTCGATGCGCACCCGGCGCGCCTTCAAAGCCATGCTGGCCTGGGATGCCGAGGCGGGCAAGGTCAACTTTGAGTTTGCACCGAGCAAATTTCCGCCACGCAAGACCGCTGCTACGCCCTTGGCCAAAGCCGCATTTGCTACAAAATCAGGAGCTGCTAGCGCAACATCCACGGGGGCTACAGCCTCAAAAGCCTTAAAAGTTGCCAAAGCGCCAGTCAAGCGGGTGGCCAAGGCAGCTGCGTCCAAAGCGCCGCGCAAAGCACCCGCAGCGGGCACGGCGGGCACCACCCCCAGCGCTGCCTTGGCGGCGGTGATTGGTGCAGAACCCGTCTCGCGGCCACAGGCCATCAAGAAGTTGTGGGAGTACATCAAAGCCCACAACCTGCAAGACCCCAAGGACAAACGCACGATCAACGCCGACGACAAATTGCTGGCGGTGCTGGGTCAGCCCAGTGTGGGCATGTTTGCGCTGACTGGGCTGGTGGG
>MNXW01000051.1 GCA_001871515.1 Comamonadaceae bacterium CG2_30_57_122 | reverse complement strand
GACCATTCGTTTGCTGATGTACAAACCGGTGTGGCAAAGTACGTGCAGTGGCTGGCCTCATAGCAGATAACGTTCACCCCTTTTTCCTTTTACAGGAGCCTTGTCATGTTCAAAAAACTTTTGTCTTTGGCTGCATTGATGGTCAGTCTGAACGCACTGGCTGCGCTGGACATCAACCAGGCCTCGGAGGCCGAGCTCGACAGCATCAAGGGCATTGGTCCGGGCACCTCCAGCAAAATTCTGGATGAACGCAAAAAAGCCCCGTTCAAGGACTGGAATGATTTCATCGTTCGGGTCAACGGTATTGGCGTGGTCAAAGCGGCCAGGTTCTCAGCCGAAGGTGTGACCATCAACCACTCGACGTTCAAACCTGCACAGGCGGTCAAGCCGACCAAAAAAACGCCCTGATCCGGACATCATTCAAGATGTTGTCTGTTGTCGCCATTTGTATCGGAGCCTGCCTGGGTGCGCTGGCGCGCTGGGGCTTGGGGCTGTGGCTCAACCCGGGCGCGGTGCTGCCGCTGGGCACATTAGCCGCCAACCTGATTGGCGGCTATTTGATTGGCGTGGCAGTGGCCTTGTTCCAGGCTCTGCCACATCTAGACCCGGCCTGGCGGCTGGCCATCATCACCGGTTTTTTGGGCGCACTGACCACGTTTTCCAGCTTCTCGGCCGAAGTGGTCGGCATGCTCGGCCAGCAGCGCTACCTGCTGGGTTTTGGCACCGCCGCGCTGCACCTGTTTGGCTCGCTGCTGCTGACACTGGCAGGCATCAAGACTGTTACGTTTTTTATAGCTGGTAGCCCTTGATATTCAAGGGCTAGAGGCTTATTTCTTATAAATTATTCCAGCATACCCCGTCAGCGACCAGGCAGCCCAATAACAGCCAGATAAGCCTGGCGCGTCTGCGGTGCCACCGCATCCAGCACTTGGGCATACGCGGTTTGGTGACGCGCCAGCAAGCGCGCGCTGGCCACCAGTTTGGAGCGGCAAAACCAGTGGCAGCTGTGCTGCATCAACAGCAGCTCGGCCATCACGGTGAAGGCCCGGCGTTTGGCACTTAAGCCCTGCGCGTTGGCCACCGCCTGGTTAATGCCGTGGCCGTGCACGCTCATGAGTTTGCGCAAATCAAAGGTGCTCGACGGCATGGTCAGCGACAAAAACGGCAGTGCCAACGGCAGGCGGCTGACCCGCGCCCGGGCTTCGTACACCTCGGCCAGGTCGAGTGCAAAGCGGCTGAACTGATCGGCCAGGTTCTGCTCTTGCGGCGCCAGGTAGTGCCACACCTGCGCCTGGCGCTGGGCATCGGACTCGCCCAGGGCGCGGTGGTAGCCGCCCAGCACCTCCTGCATCAGTTTCTCAATCTGGAACTTGCCTAAAAAGCTGCCCAGCAAGGCGACGCGCTCGGCTTGTTCGCGCGACTTGAAGATGTGTAACGCCACGCCCAGCAGAGCCACAACCACAAAAATATCCATCAAACACAACCAAAAAATTGACAACTTCCCAAGTGTAGTGGCGGCATACCATGGCGAGTCAGCCAGCAGGGTCAAGATAGCGCCATTGCGGCGCTCAATTGGCTACCATTTATGCAGCTACTCAAGCAGTTTTTGCCAGTGCTAACGTCCATGTTCAACAAGGACACCCCAAAGCATGAAACATGCGTGCCCTGCGTAGGGCGGGGTTTCAACCCGCCATGGCCGACTGAAGTCGGCTCTACGACACGCCATTCTTGTCGACTGTGGGCGTTGTTTCACGTTAAAGGCCAAACATTGCTCCACTACTCAGCCGACTGCTGCAGTGCCCACATGTCGGCATAACGGCCGTTTTTGGCCAGCAACTCGGCGTGCGAGCCGCGCTCCAGAATGCGTCCGGCTTCCATCACCAGAATCTCCTGCGCATCCACCACCGTGGACAAGCGGTGGGCAATCACCAAGGTGGTCTTGTTTTGCGCCACGCTTTGCAGTTCGGCCTGAATGGCGCGTTCGTTAGCAGAATCCAGCGCACTGGTGGCCTCGTCAAAAATCAAAATGGGCGGGTTCTTCAGCAGGGTGCGGGCAATGGCCACGCGCTGCTTTTCGCCACCCGAGAGTTTCAGCCCACGCTCGCCCACCATGGTGTCATAACCCTTGGGTGTGGCGGCGATGAAAGCGTGGATGTGGGCTGACTTGGCCGCCTCAATGACCTGCTCGCGCGAGGCGCCCGGCTGGCCGTAGGCAATGTTGTATTCCACCGTGTCGTTAAACAGCACCGTGTCTTGCGGCACGATGCCAATGGCGGCGCGCACACTGGCTTGGGTGACCTGCTTGATGTCTTGCCCGGCAATCAGAATCTGGCCGCCTTGCACGTCGTAAAACCGGAACAACAGCCGCGCCAGCGTCGACTTGCCCGAGCCTGAGGGGCCGACCACGGCCACGGTTTTGCCAGCAGGAATGTCAAAACTGATGTCGTGCAATATCTGGCGTGCCGGGTCGTAGGCAAAGTTGACATGGCTGAAGCGCACACTGGCGCGGCTGGAGGCTTGCGTGACACTGCCAGCCAAGGGGGCATGGATGGCCGCGCTTTGCTCGCTATGACGCGTCTCGTTGTCGTCATGCGTTACTGGCGTGTCGCCCAGCAGCGCCAGCGGCAAAGCTCCCGGCACATCAGCAATCTCACGCTCGCGCTCCATCAGGGTGAACATTTTTTCCAGGTCGGTCAGGCCTTGCTTGATCTCACGGTAAAGCACACCCAAGAACCCCAGCGGGATGTAGAGCTGGATCATGAAGGCGTTGACCATCACCAGGTCACCCAGCGTCATGCGGCCATCCACCACGCCTTGCGTGGCGCGCCACAGCATCAGCACCAGGCCCGCGGCAATGATGAGTTGCTGGCCGGTGTTGAGCACGCTCAAGGTGGTCTGGCTTTTGAGTGCCGCCTTGCGGTAGCGCTCCAGGTTGTCGTCGTAGCGTTTGGCTTCAAATTCTTCGTTGTTGAAGTATTTCACCGTCTCGTAGTTCAGCAGCGAGTCGATGGCGCGGCTGTGGGCGGTGCTGTCCAACTCGTTCATTTGCTTTCTGAACTGGGTGCGCCACTCGGTCACCAAAATCGTGAAGCTGATGTAGAGCACCAGCGCCGCAATGGTGATCCAGGCAAACCACATGTCAAACTTGACCGCCAGCACACTGAGCACCAGCGTGACCTCAATCAGCGTTGGGAAAATGCTATACAAAGAATAGCTGATGAGTGAGTGCACGGCGCGGGTACCGCGCTCAATGTCACGCGTCATGCCGCCGGTCTGGCGCTCCAGGTGAAAGCGCAGGCTCAGGGCGTGCAGGTGGCGAAACACCTGCAGGCTGATACTGCGCGACGCGCCCTCGGTGGCCTTGGCAAAAATCAGCTCGCGCAGCTCAGCAAACAACGTGGTCGACAAGCGCAGCAGCCCATAGGCCAGCAGCAGCCCCAGCGGCACGATCAGCAAGGCGTTGGCCCCGATGCCGCCCTTGGGGTTCATGGTGTCGACCAAATCCTTGAGCAGAATCGGCACGCCCACATTGGCCAGCTTGGCGCCCACCATGAAAGCCAGCGCCAGCATCACGCGCCACTTGTATTGCCACAGGTAGGGGAACAGGCGCTGCAAGGTAGACCAGTCAGAGCGCGGCGCCAGCGCGGGGCCGGAAACAGCGGGAACACTGGCAGCAGAACTGCCGTGGGAAGAAGAATGACGGCGCATGGGAGACAATCCTGAATATTTGCGGGACAGACCGCAGGGCGCGAAGCGCACCAGCTCTGTCCTCAACACTTTGTAACCAGGATTGTGCCCATGTCTACAAGCCCCCACGCCAACACCCCAGAACCTGTGACTTTGCCCACCGACGAAAAACTGGTGCTCAAGGTGATCCCGATGCCGCGCGATGTGAACGCCAATGGCGATATTTTTGGCGGCTGGGTCATGGCGCAGGTGGACTTGGCCGGTGCGGTGATCGCCTCGCCCTACGCGGGTGGGCGCATGGCCACGGTGGCGGTGAATGAATTCATCTTCAAGCAGCCGGTGCGGGTGGGTGACATTTTGAGCTTTTACGGCAAGCTGGTGCGCATAGGCCGCACCTCCATCACCGTCAAGATCGAGGTCTACGCCGAGCGCTTTCGCGACCAGGGCAAATACACCAAGGTTACCGAAGCGTCCCTGACTTACGTGGCCATTGACGAGCAGGGTAAACCGCGCGTGGTGCCCAAAACTAATCAATGATTTGCTATATTTTAAATAGCATAAAGCACAGCAAATACAAGGGCTAGAGGTCTATTTTATAAAAAATCAAACAAAACCCAGCCGCTTGGCGGCCGACAGCACCATCACCACGTCATTGGTGGCCACAGCAAAAGGTGTGTTGGGAGCCAACGCGTCTTCGGCTTGGCTGTAGCGACTGTCGTTGATCAGCTGACCCACTTGGCCTGCCACCTGGTGAAAATTCGCATGCTTGCTCACCAGCGTGGTGAAACTAACCCGCTCGCGCAGGCGTTGACCATCGCCATAAATCCATTTGCCCAGGCCACAGCAATCGTCACGCGACAGGGTGGCCACGTCGACCTTGTCACCGGTGTCAATGGCATCGCGCAGCTTGACCTTCCATTGCCGGTGGCCGTCGATGATGCTGTCCACATCAATGCCTTCGACCAACGCGGCCGACGGCGCGCCAGGCAGACGGAACTCGTCCACCTGCGCGGCCATGCGCACGGCTGCACCTTGGAGCGTGTTGGCCAACGCGGCAGTCTCTTCAACCAACGAGGCATTGGCTTGGGTGTTGTGGTCAAGTTCCTGAACCGCCACACCAATCTGGGAAATACCCAAACTTTGCTCTTTGGCTCCGTTGGTCACCTCACTGAGCAGATTGTTGACCTGATCGGCGTTGTCCACAATCTGATGCATGCGATCGCTAGCGTGGCGCACGATCTCGGTGCCCTTGGCCACTTCATCGGTGCTGGTGGTGATGAGGGTCTTGATCTCTCTAGCCGCTGCTGCACTGCGCCCGGCTAGCGCCCGCACTTCTGCGGCCACCACCGCAAAACCACGCCCCTGCTCGCCCGCGCGCGCCGCTTCCACTGCGGCGTTGAGCGCCAGGATGTTGGTTTGAAACGCAATGCCGTCGATGACCCCAATGATGTCGCTGATTTTTTGTGACGAGGCATGGATACGCTCCATGGTGTCGGCCACGTCTTGCATCACCGCGCCGCCCTGACTCGCAGTGTTGGCGTTGTTGCTGGCAATTTGGGATGCCTTGGCAACCGACTCTGCGGTCATGGCCACGGTGGCATTGGTTTGCTCCAATGCGGCTGACGATTGTTCCAAAGCAGCAGCAGCCGACTCGGTACGTGCAGACAAGTCTGTCATGCCCTGCGCAATTTCTTGACTGGACTGCACCACATCGTCACTGGCTTGTTGCACTTGTTGCACGGTTTGGCTCAAGGCCAGCTGCATGTTGCCCAACTCTTTGAGCATGGCGCTCATCTCATCGTGCCCACTCACTTCAATGATGCCACGCAAATCTCCCATGGAAATGGTAATCAGGTGATGGCGCAGTGTTGTGAAACCATTTTGCATGGCCACAAAAAACCCCATGCCGAAATAAGCCGCCACCAGCTGGCTCAAAGCGGTGATGGCCAAGGCCAACCAAAGGTCTTGCCGCAGTGCGCTTTGGCGATCTACCAGCATGGCCTCCAGCACGTTCAGGTTTCCTTCTACCTGTTTGAACTGGCTCTGCAAAGTTTGGTTGGCCAGCTTGACAAAAGCCGCTGCATCGCCTTGCACCGTGCTGGCTCCCACAGGCACGTTCACCCGAACCGATTTCAAAAATTCTTCAGTCGCAATCACCGCTCCCCGTGTCAATTTTTGACCATAAAACGGCGCTGCTTTTTGTACCTTGTCGAGCGAAAACTTGGCCTGTGCCGTGTCGCGTGCCAAGCTAACCAGAAAGCCTTCAAGCCGTGCCAAGTTGTCGGGCGTGATCTGTCCCGCCTTGAGCGCGGTGCGCACCAGGCCACGGATTTCGACCGTGGTTTGAATCACATCAGGCGCGCGCAACAGCACCGCACTCATCAGGTGGTAGCTGGCCAGGTCTGGGTCGAGCACCAGGCCGGAGCCATCGGTCACGGCATCGAGCAAGTCGGCCAAGGTGCGCGAGACACCAATCATGCCCTGGTACACCACTTCAGGGTCGGCCTTGACCCCCGCTGACGGCTGAACCGCTTGAGCCGCCTGCACGGCGCTGCGCAACGCAGCAAAACTGCGGCTGACCTGAAGGGACTGGCCTACCTCAGCATCCATGGCTTGGAGCTTTTTAAAGGCCAAATCAAAGGCCTGACGAGCCTGGGGCAACTGGTCGCCGCCTTCACCAAACGCCGCGTTGCGCGACTGCTGACGCCAGACACCGGCCAAATCCATGGCCGGGTATATCGCGCTGGCGTAACGCACTCCAGCGAGTTCTTGTGTGGTCGCGTCGATGCCTTGCAATTTGCCGCCCACCATAACCCACAACAACCACACCAGCGACACCGCCACTGCAGTGGCAATGATCACCATTTTGATGGGGAAGGTCACCTGTCGCATCAGTCGAGCCGGGGGTTGCCAGAGGAACCATGACATGAGGGCGTTGACCAATTTATGCATAGAAATATCCACGACGTTATTGATGAAATTGTAGACCCGGCAGGCGCGCCTTTTTCACGGCAAAAAGCAAGGTCAAACCCGCATCAGGACACGATGTAAGCGGCGGAGCCGGTCGACAACAGTTTGCCATCGGCCCCAAAAAACTCCATGCGGGTAGAGGCCACGCGTGAGCCCAGGCGCATCACCTCGGCGCGCAGATCAAACCAGTCGCCAATGCCCGGGCGCAGGTAATCCACCCGCAAGTCGATCGTGCCCAATTTGGCAAAACGTTGCAGCCGCTGCTGGGGGGACTCGTCCATGTGGCGCGCGCCAAGAGCCACCATCACCGCCAGACCTCCCAGCGCGTCCAGACTGGCGCTGATGACACCGCCATGGATGCGGTTGTAGGCATAGTGCCCCACCAACTCGTTGCGCATCTCGATGCGCGCCTTGACCTGGGTGGCGGTGATGGCCGTGATCTTCAAGCCCAGCATGCGGTTGAAGACAATCATTTCTTCAAAGATTTTTTTGACACCGTCGATGAACTCGTCTTCAAAAACAACTTCAGGAACCAGGGGTGTGCGATGTGGCATGGGGTAAAACGTGTGGGTTATTTCAAGCGAAGCATGCTGCGGATCATGGCCTGCATGGGTGCACTGTCCCATTCGCGCCCACCCACAGTTTTACTCAGCACCCGCCCCTTGGCATCGACCAGCAAGGTCAGCGGTAAATGGTCAGCCCCAAGCATGTTTTCCAGCTCCAGCTTGTGGTCTATGTAGTGGTTGAGGGTGGCGCTGCTTTTGCGCAGCAAGCCTTTGGCAGCCTCAGGGTAGTCGTCGGTGGAAATACCAATCACCGTGAACTGCTGGCCCAGGTCGCTCCAGGCCAGACGCTCCAGCGACCCCATCTCGGCAATGCACGGCGGACACCAACTGGCCCAGACGTTGATGATGAGTGGCTTGCCGCGAAAGTCTGACAGCTTGCGGTCTGGGCCATTGAGCCCGCGCAGCGTGGCCTGGCGCAACACGTTGCCCACCTCCACCTCGCCGGGGGTTTTGGCATGGCCTGCAAGCGCCAGTGCCAGACCCAGTAGCCACACCCCAACCACACGTTTGCGTAGTTTCATGAACACCTTATCATTTTAAAAGCTATATTTTTAATAGCTGCTTGCGATTTATATACAAGGGCTAGAGCCTTATTTCTTATAAATTTTCAAAATTTGGCTTGCGCTTTTCAAGGAACGCGCCAAAGGCTTCGCGGGCGGCTGGCTCGGCCAGCAGGCGACCAAAAATGTCGGCTTCTTCGGCCATGTGCGTGGCCACCAGACTGGCTTGCGCCTGCTTCATCAAACGTTTGGCAATCAGCAGCGGCTGCTGGGGTTTGGCCGCCAGGCGCAGCGCCTGGCGCCGCGCCAAAGCGTTCACTTCGGTGGGGGGAACGATGCGGTTGATGAGGCCCATCTCCAGCGCGGCCTCAGCGCTGAACGGGTCGCCCAGCAGCAGCGCCTCTGCGGCACGCACATAGCCCATGCGCTGCGGCGCCAGCAGGCTCGATGCCGCCTCAGGGCAAACGCCCAAATTGACAAACGGCATCGAGAACGCAGCGTTGTCACCGGCATAAATCAGGTCGCAATGGAACAGCATGGTGCTGCCAATGCCCACCGCCGGGCCGCACACCGCCGCCACAATCGGCTTGGTGAAGCTGCTGATGGCACGCATGAAGCGAAACACCGGCACGTCGGGTGACACCGGCGGAGCTTTTAAAAAGTCGGCTATGTCGTTGCCCGCGCTGAACACGGTTTCATGGCCTTGGATCACCACCACACGCACCGCGTCGTCACGCTGCGCCTGGGTGAACGCATCGGCCAGCGCTGCGTACATGTCAGCGGTGAACGAGTTCTTTTTGTCCACCCGATTGAAGGTGATGGTCAGCACCTGCTCGGTGGTATCTAGCAATAGATCGGTCATGAAAATTCCTGGTTGTCATTCCATTTCCAAATCATCCGTGTCGTTGTTGCA
>MNXW01000053.1 GCA_001871515.1 Comamonadaceae bacterium CG2_30_57_122 | reverse complement strand
CTGGGTAGCTGGTAAAAAAGTGTCGGATAGATATCTCAAACCCAGGCCGCAGCCGCAATCACCTGCGCCACCGCTGCGGTGAGTTTTTTGGCGTAGGGCACATGCAGGAACTCGTTGGGGCCGTGGGCGTTGCTTTTGGGGCCGAGCACGCCGCAGACCATCATTTGCGCTTTGGGGAAGCCGGTTGAGAGCATGTTCATCAGCGGAATCGTGCCGCCCTGGCCGATGTAGCCGCAGGGGGCGCCAAAGTAGTCTTTAGAGGCCTGGTTCAGCGCCTGTTCAAACCAGGGTGCGGTGTTGGGGGCGTTCCAGCCGGTGGCTCCGCCGGCGCTCTCAAATGTGACCTTGGCCTGGTACGGGGCGTTGTCTTCGAGCAGGGTTTTGAGTTCGGCTACAGCGCGGGCGGCATCGATCAGCGGCGGCAGGCGCAAGGAGAGTTTGAAGGCGGTGTAGGGGCGCAGCACGTTGCCGGCATTCTTCATCTCGGGCAGGCCTTCGGCTCCGGTCACGCTCAGTGTGGGGGTCCAGGTGCGCGCCAACAGCGCCTGCAGCGGGTCAGTGGTGGTGGGCAGCATGGCTTGGCTGCTGCCGCCGCAGTCCGAAACACAAGAGGAATTGGCCCAAGGAAAGCGTTTGTACAACTCGTCACCCAGGATGGCGGCCGTGGCTTGCGCTTGGGCTAGACGGTCAGCGGGCACTTCGCAGTGGAAGCTGCCCGGCAGCAGTCGGCCGGTGGCGCTGTCTTCCAGGCGGTCGAGCAGGTGGCGCAGGATACGAAAGCTAGAGGGCACCAGGCCGCTGGCATCGCCCGAGTGGATGCCTTCGGTCAGCACCTGCACCTTGAGCGTGCCGCTGGCCATGCCGCGCAGGCTGTTGGTGAGCCACAGCTGGTCGTAATTGCCCGCGCCCGAGTCCAGGCAAATCACCAGACCCACGTCGCCCAAACGCGTGCGCAGCGCGTCGATGTAGGGCAGCAGGTCATAAGAGCCGCTTTCTTCGCAGGTTTCCACCAGGCCGACCACGCGTGGATGGGCTGCGCCCTGGGTTTTGAGTGCCTGGATGGCAGTGATGGCAGCGTAGATGGCATAGCCGTCGTCAGCACCGCCCCGGCCATACAACTTGCCCTGCTCGTACTTGGGTGTCCAGGGCCCCAGGTCGGCGCGCCAACCGGTGAACTCGGGTTGCTTGTCCAAGTGCCCGTACATCAAGACAGTTTGGCTGCTAGACCTTGATTTATCTGCGCTTGATGCTATGGTTTCAGAGGTGCCTTGCGAGGCCGCCAACTCAAAAAACAGCACTGGTGTGCGTCCGGGCAGGCGAATGATCTCAAGCGTCAAACCGTCTACTTTTTGTGCCTGTACCCAGTCAAAGGCGTGTTGCACCACGGTGTCGATCAGGCCATGGGCAGCCCAATCTGCGTCAAACATGGGGGACTTGGCGGGGATGGCAATGTAGTCGGTCAAGCGCCCAACCAGGTCGCTGTCCCAGGCTTGGCTGACCTGGTTCAAGGCTTGGTGGGTGTTCAAAAGGGCTTGTGGCAGGCGTGCGTTCATGGCGTGCTTTCAGGTATCAGGCGCGGCGGTGGCCAAGGGCTTGCACCTTCTTTTGTGCCAGCCGGGGTGCAGGTGCGCGTGCAGTCAGGCGCGGCGCAGGCGTTTTGACGCTGTGGGGTGCTGGCAGTTGCTGGTGGGTTTGGTGGCTGATCCCGGTGGCCGACAGGCGAAACACTGACACCGCTTGTTCCAGCCGCTGCGCTTGCTCACGCAGGCTTTGCGCGGCAGCGGCAGACTGTTCGACCAGCGCCGCGTTTTGCTGGGTCATTTGGTCGAGTTCACCCACCGCGTGGTTGACGTTGCTGATGCCAGAGGATTGTTCGGCGGCAGCGGCGCTGATCTCGCCAATGATGTCGCTCACCCGGCGCACCGAGCTGACGATCTCGGTCATGGTCACGCCGGCGTTTTCTACCAGTCGGGAGCCGTCTTCGACCTTGCTCACCGAGGCCTGGATGAGTGCCTTGATCTCGCGCGCGGCCTCGGCACTGCGCCCGGCCAATAAGCGGACTTCGCTGGCCACCACCGCAAAGCCACGTCCATGTTCGCCCGCGCGGGCGGCTTCTACCGCCGCGTTCAGCGCCAGGATGTTGGTCTGGAAGGCAATGCCGTCAATCACCTGGATGATGTCGGCAATCTTGCGTGAACTCTGGTTGATGTCGTTCATGGTGGCCACCACCTCGCCCACCACCACACCACCGCGTGCGGCCACTTCGGCGGCACTGGCGGCGAGCTGGTTGGCCTGGCGCGCCGAGTCGGCCGACTGCTGTACCGTGCCGGTGAGCTGCGCCATGCTCGATGCCGTGCTTTGCAGGTTGCTGGCGGTTTGTTCGGTGCGGTCGCTCAGGTCCTGGTTGCCAGCGGCGATTTCGGCGCTGGCGGTGCTGATGCTCTCAGCGGCTTGCCTGACTTGCTGCATGGCTTGCAAATAGCGGTTGCGCATGGTCTCGGTTTCGGTGACTAACGCGCCAATTTCGTCACGTCGATCAGAGTGGAAAGTTTGTGTCAAATCACCTTGCGCCACAGCGGTGATGGCACCGGTGAGTTCGTCCAGCGGCTGGCTCACCGCGCGGCGGATCAGGGTATACAAGCCCACGCCCAAAAGCACCGCTGTGACACCCAGAAGCGCACCAATGATGCCCATGTTGACCCAGAACTGTGCCATGGCCTCAGATTCGCTCACCTCCGCCACCAGCCACTGCTTGTTGTCAGCCACCTGGCGTGCCAAGGCCCAGCGCTGACCTTTTGCGCCGTTGAGCAGCGGCGTGGCCTGGGGCACATAGGCTTCACGCCCACCCATCAGCGTGGTCAAAAAGTCGCTGGCCTTGGCATCCGCTTCCAACACCTTTTTGCCCTTGGCTGTGGGGTGCACCAGAAAGCGGGCGTTGGCAGCTTGGTCAGCGGTGGCCAGCAAATAGACGCCGCCGGTCTCAAAAAACCGGGTGTCGCTGATTTGTTTTTCAAGCGCATCTTGCTGCAAGGCGATGTTCTGACCAATGAAGAAGATGCCCACCACCTGCCCGTCTGGCTGTTTGATCGGGTCGTAATGGGTCATGTAAGGTTTGCCAAACAGCAGCGCTGGCCCGGTGTAGGGTTGACCGGCCAGCATCAACTTGTAGGCTGGGTGGTTGCGGTCCAGCAGGGTGCCCATGGCCCGTTCGCCGTCCTGCTTTTTCAGGGAGGTGGTAACGCGCACAAAGTCATCACCCTTGCGAGCAAACACCGTGGCCACGCCGCCGGTCTCATTGGCGAACTTGTCAACTGAAGAGAAATCATTGTTGACTGGCACGCCAAAGCTCAGTACTTCGCCAGTGTCTGGGTTGAAGCTGGGAGCGGGATCGAACTCTTTGCGGAACTTGAGGTAGTTGGCAGCGGTCATCTGGCGATTGGTGCGCTCGGTGGCATCGGCCACGCCAACGATGGCTTGCAAGCGTTCGTCCACCGACTTGACCATCAGAGCGTGCACGCTGCGCCATTCGATCACGCCAATGGCGATCCCAACCAGCACCAAGACCAGCGTCAAACCGCTCAGGGACAGCAGCGACAAGCGTCTTGCCACCGATTGGGTGTTTGCATTTTTCAACTTCATGGGTTCTCCAAATCAAACAGCATAGCGATGAATTATGTGCCCGAAAATTCAGACACAAGGTGCCGGTTGCCAAGTGTTGCGCCAGGCCAACCCAGCGCAGGTGCCGCCGGCCACAGCGCCCAAACGGGGGCGGTATTCGCACCCCACCCAGCCTCGGTAGCCCAGTTCATCGAGCAAGTTGAACAGGTAGGGGTAAGCCAGCTCGCCACCGTCGGGCTCCTGGCGTTCGGGCACGCTGGCAATCTGGATGTGGCCGACGCGTCCGGTGGGTAGGTAGCGGCGCAGCTTGGTGGCCACGTCGCCCTCTTGCACCTGGCAGTGGTACAGATCCATCTGAACCTGCAAATTGGGCGCGACCACCGCGTCCAGCAG
>MNXW01000184.1:10179-44959 GCA_001871515.1 Comamonadaceae bacterium CG2_30_57_122 | reverse complement strand
ATTCTTGTAGGCTGTGGGCGTTGTTTCACGTTAACGTCCATGTTCAACAAGGACACCCCAAAGCATGAAACATGCGTGCCCTGCGTAGGGCGGGTTTCAACCCGCCATGGCCGACTGAAGTCGGCCCTACGACACGCCATTCTTGTCGGCTGTGGGCGTTGTTTCACGTTAAGGTTTTTGGCAGCCACCGCGCTGACGCGGTGGAAATGGCCACCTTCCACTCACTTGCCAGCGGTCGCTTTCTTCGCGGCTCCAGCAAAGTCACCGGCATAGACGTTGAGCAACTTGGCTGGGTCTATGTATTTTTTGATCGCGGCGTTCACGTCGGCCACGCTGAGTTTGGCGATGCGTGCGTCGGACTCGGCGTTAAACGCCATGCTGCGACCGGTGCGGCCGTTGTTGAGTTGCAACCAGGCCAGCGCACTGTCTTCTGATCGGTTGGTTTTTCGCTGCTGTTCAATGCTCTTCTTGGCATCGGCCAGTTCAGCTTCTGTGATGCCGTCGGAGACCAGACGTGCCAACTCCTCCTTCATGGCGCTTTCCACCTTGTCGCGGTTTTGCGGTGCAAAAATGGCATACAGCTTGATTTGTGCATTGGGCTCAAATGATGAAGCAGCAATTTGGCTGCCCGCACCGTAGCTCATGCCGTCTTTTTGACGCAAGCGCTGCATCATGCGCGACTGCGTGCCACCTCCCAGTATTTCGTCAATGACCACCAGGGTGTCGAAGTCGGGCGCATTGTCTTGCACTGCCAAAGGTAAACCAGCCAGGAAGATGGCATTGGCTTTGTCGGGGGTTTCAAACAGTTTGGTGTCTGGTACGGCTGCGCTGGCCGGCTTGGGGGCGCGTTTGAAAGCCACTTTGTTGTTCCAGTCGCCGAACAGTTTATTGGCTGCAGACTGCATTTCTTGGGCATCAAAATCACCCACCAAGGCAAAGTGTCCGCTCTTGGCGCCGGCCATGGTGCTGTAAATGCGTTTGACATCGGCCAGCTTGGCGGCCTTGAAGTTTGCAATGTGCTCGTCGAAGCTTGGCACGTAGCGGATGTCGCCCTTGGGGTAGGGATTGAGCGCACGGCTGAGCGCGTTGGAGGCAATCGCATTGGGCTCGCTGCGCTGGGCGCTGGTGAAGGTGATGGATTGGTCGCGCAACTGCACAAACTCAGATTCGGGGAAAGTTGGCTTGCGCAGCACGTCATGAATCAAGGCCATCAAGGCGGGCAAGCTGGCGCGCACGGTCTCAAAACTCAGGTTGATGGACTGACCTTGACCTGACACACTGAGCTTGGTTTTGAGCTCATCGAGCTCGGTGCTGATGTCGGCACGGTTGCGCTTGCCCGCGCCGCGCAACAACATGCTCGCTGCCAGGTTGAGGTTGGTGGACTGGCCAAAAAGACTCTTCTCGTCGCCCAGCTCCAGCATGATCTGGCCAGCAACCGCCTGCGCGCGTGTTTTTTTGGGGATCAGCACCAGTTTCATGCCATTGGGCAGGGTTTGATGAAGGGTGCGTTTTTCAATGGCATCGGGTGTGACGTCAAAGGCTTCCCCTTCGGTCACCGCGGCTTTGCCTTTGTAGTTGGCCAGCAGCGTGGTGAGGTCGGGGGTGGCAGGCATCTCGGCACGGTCAATCACTTTGGTCGGCACAAACTGACCCAGCGTGCGGTTGGTTTCCTTGAGGTAATGTTCTGCAGCTTGCTGCACATCGGCCACCGTCAGGGCTTCGACCCGGTCGCGTGACAAAAAGAACAAGCGCCAGTCACCTTTGGCAATCGACTCAGACAGCGCAATGGCCAGGCTTTGGGCGTTGTTGATGGTGTTGTCAATGTCGCTGAGCATGCTGGCTTTGGCGCGCTTGAGCTCGTCGGCGGTGATAGGCGATGTTTTAACGCCTTCTAAGGTTTGCAGCATCAGCTTGCGCGCCTCGGGCATGGAGTGCGATTTGTCCAGATGAACCCAAAAAATACTGTAACCCGGCTCGGCAAAATCAAACGACCAGACCGAGGTGCTGGCGGCTTTTTTCTTCTCGACCAAGGCTTTATGCAGCCGACCAGCAGGCGGGCTGGCCAATATTTCACCCAGTGCGGCGAGGGCGGTCGAGTCTGGGTGTGCGCCTGCCGGTGTCATGTACAAGGCGGCAAGCAAATAGGTGTCTGCCACGCGGTTGATGGTGATTTCTCGGGCGCCGTCTCGCGTGGCTTCACGGGTGTAGGTGGGCTGCAGCACGCGGCTGGGCTTGGGGATCACGCCAAAGTGCTTTTCGATGCTGGCCAGGGTGCTGGCTGCGTCAAATTTCCCAGTGACTGTTAGCACCGCGTTGTCCGGCTGGTAATACTTGCGGTAGAAGGCTTGCAGGTTTTCGATGCGCACGTTTTCCACGTCGCTGCGCGCACCAATGGTGGTTTTGCCGTAGTTGTGCCAGTCAAAGGAGGCTGCAGTGAGCTGCTTGTACATGACCGAGGTGGGTCGGTTCTCGCCCGATTCCATTTCATTGCGCACCACGCTGAATTCCTTTTCCAGGTCAGCGCGGGCAATGAAGCTGTTGACCATGCGGTCGGCCTCCATGCCCAGCACCCATTGCAGGTTGTCTTCAGATGCGGGAAAGGTCTCAAAATAGTTGGTGCGGTCGGTGAAGGTGGAGCCGTTGAAATTCATGCCGCGCTTGCCCAGTTCGATCATGATGTTGCCCTGCTTGGGCGTGCCTTTGAACACCATGTGCTCCAGCAAATGCGCCATGCCGGTTTCGCCATAGTTTTCATGGCGGCTGCCTACCAGGTAGGTGATGTTGACGGTGGTGGTGGGCTTGGAGGTGTCTGGCGCCAGCAAGACCCGCAAGCCGTTGGGCAAGCGGTATTCGGTGATGCCCTCAACCGTGCTGAGTTGGGTGGCTACTGGTTCAGCAGCTGCGACAAGACCCAACGGCGCAAAGGCCATCAGTAAGGCGAAAAGGAAGGACTGAATTTTCATTTGTGGGGCTGTTTGGGTTGAATGAGCGAGATGCGATGTCTGCGGATCAATTGAGCATCATGCTCAGTTTGCGCCGGTAGCTTGACACCAGCGCAGCTTGCGGGTCTTCCTGCACCGCGGCTTTGCCCAGCACCTCGATGCCTCCAGCGGTTTTGCCAGGTATCGGCGCGCCAGCTTTGGGCTTGGGTGGCGTGAGCAGTTCCAGAATCGCCACCATGGCTTTGCGCGGCGCTTCGTCGTGCCATTTTTTGTCGCGCATGATGATCTCCAGCAATTCATCCATGGCGGCAGTCCATTGGCTCACGGCCATCAGCAGGCAGGCCTTGGCAAAGCGCAATTCAAAGTCGCGTTTGTTCTCGGCAATTTTGGCATCAAATTGCTCTATAGCCCAATTAGAATAAGCGTTTGTAGCTGCGTATTTAATAGCATTCATCCACTGCGACAGGGCTTCAAAGCGCAGCTGGCGTGGGATTTCGGTGAGCTTGGGGGCCAGCGCGGCCTCGGCTTCTTCCAGGCCACCGAGCTCGATCAGCAACTTGATGTAGTCAAAACGGGTGTCGTCGTTGCCCGGATCCAGCGCCAGCGCATCGGCCAGTTTCTCCAGGGCGGCTTGCGGGTCGCCTGCTGCCAGCAGCTCGGCGGCTTCATCGGATTCAGACTCGGCCACCAGCTCGCCCTCGGTGGGCAGGTGCTTGTCCAGAAAAGCTTTCACCTGGCCAGCGGTTTGTGCACCCATGAAGCCGTCGGCGGGCTTGCCACCGATCATCAAAATGCAGGTGGGAATGCTGCGAATGCCAAAGGCCTGCGCCAGTTGTTGCTCTTCGTCAGAGTTGATTTTGACCAGCGTAAAACGGCCGTTGTAGTCCACTTCAAGCTGTTCCAGAATGGGTCCAAGTGACTTGCATGGACCGCACCAGGGTGCCCAAAAGTCGATCAGGATCGGCTGGCTCATGGACGCGGCAATCACGTCGGTTTCAAAATTTTTCAGGGTCACTTCAATCATGGTGGGCACTTGTTGGGGCCAAACGTAAAATTCGGCCATGAACTCAATTCAAATCGGTGTGCTCATGGGCTCCAGCTCCGACTGGGACACCATGCAACACGCAGCCCACATTCTCCAACAGTTTGGCATTGCTTATGAGGCCCGGGTGGTGTCTGCCCACAGAATGCCTGATGACATGTTTGCCTATGCCGAAACGGCGGTCGGCCGTGGCCTCAAAGCCATCATTGCCGGGGCCGGTGGTGCAGCGCACCTGCCGGGCATGCTGGCGGCCAAAACCACGGTGCCGATTCTGGGCGTGCCGGTGGCCAGCAAACATTTGAGTGGCGTGGATTCGCTGCACAGCATTGTGCAAATGCCCAAGGGCATTCCGGTGGCCACTTTTGCCATTGGTGCGGCCGGTGCGTCCAATGCAGCGCTGTTTGCCGTGGCCATGCTGGCCAACTCCGACATCGTGCTGCGCGCCCGCTTGGAAGACTTTCGCGCCGAACAAACCCAAATGGCGCGCGGCATGACGCTGCCACCCAAGCCATGAGCGGCTCGGTGTTGCTGCCCGGTGCCACCGGCAATGGCAGTGGCCAGCAAACCACGCTGGGGGTGATGGGCGGCGGTCAGCTTGGGCGCATGTTTGTCCAGGCGGCTCAGACCATGGGCTATTTCACAGCGGTGCTAGACCCCGACGTGATCAGCCCGGCCGGTCTGGTCAGCCACTACCACATTCAGACCGATTACCTGGACGAGGCTGGCCTGACGCAACTGCTGCAGCGCTGCGCCGCCGTCACCACCGAGTTTGAAAACGTGCCCGCCGGTGCGCTGGTCACCCTGGGTGCGGCGCGCCCCACGGCACCGAGTGCTGATGCGGTGGCCATTGCCCAAGACCGCATTCTGGAAAAATCCCATTTGGCGCGTTCCGGGGTGTCTGTCGCACCCTACGCTGTGATTGAAACGCCTGAGCAATTGCTGGCCGTGCCAGACAGCCTGCTGCCTGGCATCTTGAAAACCGCACGCCTGGGTTACGACGGCAAGGGTCAGGTGCGCTGCCGCAACCGCGCTGAGTTGGCCGCTGCCTGGGAGGCCTTGAAAGGGGTGCCCTGTGTGCTGGAGCAGATGCTGCCCCTGGCCGCGGAATGCTCGGTGCTTGTGGCGCGCGGCTGGAACGGCGACTGTGTCCACTTTGCACCCCAGCTCAACCTGCACCGCGACGGTATTTTGGCGGTGACCCAGGCTTATGAAGGAAATATGCCTCTAGCCCTTGCAGAACAAGCGGTAGCAGCTACTAAAGAAATAGCAAAAGAGTTGAATTACGTGGGCGTGCTGTGCGTCGAGTTTTTTGTGTTGCAAGAGGGCTCACCCGAGCGCGCCCAGCTAGGCGGCCTGGTGGTCAACGAGATGGCACCGCGCCCGCACAACAGCGGCCACTACACCCTGGATGCCTGCGATGTGTCGCAATTTGAGCTGCAAGTGCGCACCCTGGCAGGCCTGCCTTTGACGCAACCACGCCAGCACAGCGCTGCTGTCATGCTCAACCTGTTGGGCGACCTTTGGCTAAATAATAGGGGTCAGATTCCCATTAATTTAAATCATCAAAATCTCGATATAAAACAATTGGAATCTGACCCCAATAATTCCACCAACTATTCCAATTATTTGCCGCCATGGCAAAAAGTGCTGGCGTTGCCCGGCGTGCACCTGCACCTGTACGGCAAGCTCAAGGCCAGCAAGGGGCGCAAGATGGGGCATCTGACCGTCACCGCTGCCACGCCCGACCAGGCTAACGCGGTGGCGTTGCAAGCCGCAGCGTGGCTGGGCATTGCGCCGTTTTGATTTTTCCTTGAGGCGCGAACTGTCATGATCCTGCCGGGTGATGCACCTGAATCAATAGCTACTGCCGCCCGTTTCATAAGGGCTGGCGGATTATTGGGCTTGCCAACCGAAACGGTCTACGGGCTAGCGGCCGATGCTGACAACGACGCGGCGGTGGCGCAGATTTTTGTCGCCAAAGGCCGCCCGGCTGACCACCCGCTGATCGTGCATGTGGCCTCTGCTGCTGCGGTGGCGCACTACGCTTGCGATGTGCCCGACTTTGCCACCCCATTGATGGCCGCCTTCTGGCCCGGCCCGCTGACGCTGATCCTGCCGCGCCGCCCCGGCGTCGCCAATGCGGCGGCCGGCGGCAACCCCACCATCGGCCTGCGTTGCCCCGCCCACCCGGTGGCTCAAGCCCTGCTTAATTGGGGTCAGATTCCAATTAATTCGTTGAACAGAGACTTCGTCACTGCGAGCGAGGCGCTGCAGTCCAGGCAGTCGGAAGTTCTGGATTGCATCACTTCGTTCGCAATGGCGGGGGTATCCATGGCGAAGAGCGAGGCGACGCGGCAATCCATGCCTGCCCACCTGTACGGCGTGGCCGCGCCCAGCGCCAACCAGTTTGGCCGCGTCAGCCCGACCACGGCGCAGCATGTGCAAGACGAGTTTGGTGATGCGCTGCTGGTGCTCGATGGTGGGTCGTGCCGCGTGGGCATCGAGTCCACCATCATCGACTGCACACGCGGTGTGCCGGTGCTGTTACGTCCGGGAGGCATCTCGACGGCGCAGGTGCAGGCGGCGTGCGGCATCAAAGTGCTATTGAATGAAGAGCTACCTGTGCAGACATTGCCCAAGCCAAAGGCCTCTGGGACGCTTGATTCTCACTATGCGCCGCGAGCCCGGGTGCGGCTGCTGGATGCTGCTGCATTGCAAACTGCGCTGAACAAACTGCAAAACCAACACGGGAAGGTTGGCGCGGCACCTGCTGTTGCCGTCTGGTCGCGCACGGCGCTGGCGGCGCCCGCAGCACAAGCCATTTATCAAACCATGCCGTCGGATGCGGCGCTCGCGGCGCAGCAACTGTTTGCCACCCTGCGCGCGCTCGACGACCAGGGCGTGGCGCAGATATGGGTCGAAACGCCGCCGCCAGTGCCCGATTGGGATGGTGTGCGCGATCGGTTGCAACGCGCGGCGCACTGAAACCAACGCCATGGCGAGCACTTTGCCCGGCATGTTTGTGTGCATTGCGGCATTGCAAAGCAGCATGAGCCGGGTGAAGTTTTTGACTCAACCGGCGTAAAAAAAGCCCCAAGTGGGGCTTTTTTTGATGCGGCTTGGATTAGAAAGAGCGTGAATACTGCACACCAAACAACCAGGCATTGGCTTGAAAATTGCCAGTCACCCGACCACGCCCATCAGCGAGTTGGTCGTTGTCAATTTTCGATTTTTTCAGCAGCAAGTAAGTGACGCCAAAGTCCAAAACGCTGTCATTGTTGATTTCCCACTGCGCACCAGTCGACAACCAGATGCGGTTTTTGTCTGGCAAGGACACCAGCCGTGTTGCGGCACTCCTGACCGGTGTCTGGTCGTGCGCGATGCCAAATTTCAACTTCAAGTCGCCAAGATACTGGTAATTGGCACCGATTGCCACTCGAACGGAGTCATGAAATGCGGTGTCAAGCGTCTGGGCAATTTGACCTGAGAACGGGCCTGATGTTCTTAACACGTCAAGTTTGGGAATGGTGCTCCATCCCGTCCAGGAAATGTCGCCCAACAGTTGCACCTTGTCGGACAGTTGATGCGTACCGCTCAGAATAAACGTGTCAGGTAACTTCAGACTTGCTTTTGCATCGCTGGAACGTGAAGCATTAAGTGCTGCACTAGGTCCTGTGATGCCAATATCACCGGTGAGTTTATATTTAATCGCTGACCGGTACGACACCCCCACTTTGGTAGCAGGTGTAAGCGTGAAGAGCGCCCCAACATTCCATCCTAACGCTTCATCCTGAAGGTCAAGAACCAGGGGCGAAACCGCGGTTACTGCGCTGACGACAGCAACCTGTCTTTTGTATTCGGCGGTCAGCCGTTGCCAGTTCAAGCCCGCACCCACCGACACGCTATCGTTGACCCTGTACGCCACCGAGGGGTTGATGTTGTAGGTTTTGACATCAAAAGAGATGGCCTGTGCCGCGCCAACCCAGGGGTTGTCGTACTTGGTTTTCAAGCCAAACGGCGCGCCAAACCCAAGCCCTACATACAAATCTTTGTTGAGCGCCCACGACATGTAAGCATTTGGCAGGAATCCTAAGACACCCGCATTGCCCCCAGAGCCTGTGCCTGTCAAAAAGCCGACATTTGAGCCTGTGTCGTTGAACTTGAAGCTGGCGGCCACCAATACACCGCCAGTTGAGAATTCATGTTCTTTCAGCTGCGTCATGCCGGCTGGGTTGTAAAAAATGGTACTGGCGTTTTCGGCCACAGCGGCTGAGCCGGCGTAGGCATTGCCCAAGCCGCTGCCAGTTTGTTCAAGCAACTGAAAAGCTGATGCTGCTGCGTTACCAGCCAGCAAGCTGAGAATCAGCGCCGGGAGCAGTTTCATGGAATAGGGGGCGTTCATTGGGTGTCCTTATTCAAAATGATGAAAAGATGAGTGGGCTAGAAAATCAAAACTGACTAAAGAAACCGCGCGCAGCTGCATTGCAGAAGGGTGGAACCAGACTGCCGTGGTAACTTTGCACCACCGCATTGGCACCGGCAGAGGCGAAGAGCGCGGCTTTTTGCTGTGCAAAACCTGCCTTGGCAGCAAAAAATGGATTGGTCGGTCCAGGTGTGCCAGGAGCAGAGTCCACATCCAGCACGGTCACCAAACGCGAAGCTACTTTGGCAGACCAGATACCGGCCATCAATGCGGTATTGACTTGGAAGAAAACCGTGGGGTCTGCGTTACCACCACACAGCAACGTCGGCGTGGTCGGTCCAGTCCAGCCAGCACGCAAGTCGTTGAGTTTGGCAGCGATGCGAATCGTGTTTGTTGGAGCCGCGGCAGGCAGAGGCAGCGCTGTCGGGCTTGGGACGGCACCGTCCGGGTGGGCAATGGCATCCGACAAATAGGCAAGGCGGGTTGCGTTGTTGATCAGGTTATTTGTTCCAAACCCGAGCGCAAAGAGCGCATCCGTGGCACCGGTACCTGTGGGTGGCGTGATGCCCGCGAAAGGTGGAGCGGGCGGCGTGCTGCTAAACAAAGCTGTTTGCGGCAATTTGCCGTTGCTGAACACGGTCGTGAAATCAAAGTTCCCGGGCACTAATGACTCGATGCCAGTGGCAAAAGTGGTTTCGTAAAAGTCTGCAGGTGTGGTGTAAATGTTGCCATAAGCTTGCTGGTAGCTGTTGGTGGTCAGCGGCGCAAAAGCCGTTGAACCCAGCGCCACGTTGCCATAGAAAATGGCATCCAGATAGGCGGCCATGGCATAAGGACCAGACAAGGGAGCCGAGGCGGTGACCGGTGTGCCAGCTAACTGCAGGGCACGTTGCGTTGCCATTGCGACAAAGCCACCTTGCGAATACCCGGTGACAAACAGCTTGGCGCTGGCTTTGCCTGCAGGCAGCGCAGATTTGGCAGCGGCCAGGGCATCGATCATGTCCTTGGACTGCTGATCTGCATTGACGTAGGGGTGGTAGCTCAGGGACGAGCTGTCATACCCTGCATAGTTGGGCGCAACCACAATATAGCCTTGAGCCGCATACATGGCCGCCAGCAATACCGACTCCGAGTTGGCCGGATTGGTGCTGTCTGCAATTTCTGCCAGGTTGTAGCGTTTGGTAATGTTGGTGCCGTGGGCATACACCACAATCGGCCGCGCTCCGCTGCATTGGGGGGCGGTGCCGGTAGGCACCATCAGCACGCCAGAGGCATCTGTGGCTTCATTCTTGCCACCCACGGTGCCATACTTGATGTATTGGACATCGACGCCACAAACCGGTGTGCCGGTCAGTTGCAGCAGACCTTGCCCAGTCGGACTGGCGTTCAGGGAAGCCGTAAAACCAGTGGGTGTCAGCGAGGTAATGATTGCGGGTGGGCTTTGCATCAATTGCCCGCGTGCCGGAGCGGCGACCTGAGTGCCAAATGTGTCACCTCCACCACCACCACATGCTGCTAACCACAGTGGAGCCACCAAAGCTGCGCCCAATAATTTAAATTGCCTCATCGAGTATCTCCAAAAAGTTAAAAAGAACGACCGTACTATTTTTCGCAGATCAATGCTAACGTTTTTAACCGCAAATGATGAGTGGGGTAAACCCGCGTCAGCTATAGAGTCAGCTCACTTGTAGCGCAGCTTCATCGCCAAAATGGCACTGGCCAGCGCCAGCGTGACGCAGTTAGCAATCACCACCGGCCAGGCATTCAGCAGCAGGCCGTAGACCAGCCACATGGCAACGCCCACGGTAAAAACGCTGTACATGCCCAGCGAAATGCCTCGGACATCTTTGGTGCGAAAGGTGTGCAGGGCTTGGGGCAAAAAGCTGATGGTGGTGAGCACGGCAGCCAGGGTACCAATCAGGTCGGTGAGGGTCATGGTGGGCAATAAAAATGGACGGTGTGCAACTTTGGCATCAATGTTGCAGATTGTCTCTTACCACCCAGTTCACCAGCGCATCCAATGCAGGCCGTGCTGCTGCGGCGTTGGGGTGATTGACGATGGCCACCAGCACATAGCGCTTGCCACTGGCGGCGTGCACATAGCCGGCCAGGGCCGTGACCTCGCGCAGGCTGCCGGTTTTCAGGTGCGCACTGCCCACGCCCGCCTGGCTGCGCTTGAGCGTGCCGTCCACCCCCACAATCGGCAGCGAAGACATCAGCTCTGGCATCCATGGTGAGGCGTAGGCGGTTTGCAGCAGCAGCCCCAATTGCGCGGCGCTGATGCGGGTCTGGCGTGACAAGCCCGAGCCGTTGTCGATGGCGGGCACGTTGCTGGCGCTGATGCGGCGCTGCCACCACTGGTGCAGCGCGGCGCGGGATGTTGCGGGTGTGGCTGCTCCCGTGCTGGCTGGCTGAGCCTGGTTGGGCGGGGCATCGGGTCGGCCAAGCGTCAAAAACAGTTGCTGCGCCATCACGTTGTTGCTGAACTTGTTGATGTCGCGCACCAACTCCATCAGCGTGGGCGACAGCATCTCGAAACTGGGCGCAGTGGCGGGTGCTGTGCCGTCCACCACCTTGCCGTCTAACTGGCCACCCATGCTGCGCCACAGGCCTTCGAGGGCGCGGGCGTTGTAACTGGCGGGGTCGGCGTAGGCCACCGGCCAGACTTTTTCACCACACGCCGCCGGATAGCTGCCCGCCAGCCGGATGTGTTGCGGGTCGGCAAAATCAGCCCCCAGCGCGGCGCGGTAGTTGCCACACGGGGTGCTTGACAGCGGTATCTGCGTGGGCCACTGCACCCCGGCCAGAGGCGGGTCCATTTGCACCCGGGCGATGCCTGCTGTGGCATCTGGGGTGAAGGTCAGCAGGATGGATTTGAAGTTGAGCAGCAGGGCATCGGGCGCGGCGTTGTAGGGGCGCAGCGGCTCACCATCAAAGTCACCGGGGTCGCTGGCGGGCACAGCAAACGCCTGGCGGTCGAGCACGATGTGGCCGGCAATGCGCTGCACGCCCAAGCCCTGCACCCGGCGCAGCAGCAGCCACAGGCGCTCTTGCACCAGCTTGGGGTCGCCCTGGCCCTGAATCACCAGGTTGCCCTTGAGCACACCGTTTTCCACCGGGCCATCGAGCCACACTGGGGTGTGCCAGACAAACGCTGGGCCGAGCACATCCAGGGCTGCGTAAGTGGTCACCAACTTCATCACCGAGGCCGGGTTCATGGGGGCATCTGCACGGTGGCTCAGGCGAGCCGGGGCTTGGACATCGGCGGCTTGCACCCAGACGGACAAGGCCTGGGCAGGCACATGGGCACGGGTCAGGGCGGCGCTGACTTCAGTGGGTAAAACTTGAACCTGGGCAGGTGTCGCGGCACTGACCCATGTGGCGGTGCACAGCAACACCAGGGTGGACAAGCGTTTGAAAGTGGTGGTGGTCATGCTTGAATTATGGGCGCTACGGCGCATCGCGATGCCAAGCGATGGGCGGCGCACGGATAATCGCGCCATGCCTATGTCCGCTCATAAATTGCATCGTTTTTCCCCGCGCAGCCTGGGCTGGGCTGCGGCCGTGGTTACGGTGCTGATCTGGACCTCATTCATCCTGATCGCCCGTGCCTCCAACGACCCGGCGCGTGGCGGGGTGTTGACCCCGTTTGACATTGCGTTTTGCCGCATTCTTGGCGCGGGTGTGATCCTGCTGCCGTGGGGTGCTTACCTGGTGTGGCGGGATCGTGCCCAAGGCGGCGTTGGCGCGTCCTGGTTGGGCGTGTCACCTTTGGCGGCGGGGATCACGGTCAAAACTGGTTTTTTTGGTGGCTTGCTGTATGCCCTGCTGGTTTACAGCGGGTTTGCCTACGCACCTGCGCTGCACGCATCGGTGTTGTTGCCGGGGAGTCTGCCGTTGTGGACGGCGCTGCTGGCCGCGTGGTTGTTAGGCGAGCGCCTCACGCCGACACGGCTCATGGGCTTGGGTCTGATTGTGCTGGGTGACCTGTTGGTGGGCGGCTTGAGCCTGCTGCGGGCTTTTGACGGCGGCCAGGTCTGGTTGGGCGACGTGTTGTTCATGCTGGCGGCCATGTGCTGGGCCAGCTACAGCGTGCTGGCGCGCCATCACAGCCTGGACGCGGTGCGTGCCACCATTGCCATCACCACACTGGCTTGTGTGGTGTATCTGCCCGGCTACAGCGTGCTGGTGCTCACCGGTGTGGTGAAAGGCCATGTGTTTACTGCACCGTGGCGCGACCTGCTGTTTCAGGCTGCATTTCAGGGCTGGGGCTCGGTGGTGGTGTCGGGCATTACTTTTACCCAGATGATTCGCCACTATGGCCCGGTGCGTTCGACCATGATCACCGCGCTGGTGCCGGGTTTGTCAGCCCTGGGGGCGGTAGCGCTGCTGGGCGAGCCGTTGCGCTGGAATCTGGCTGCCGGGCTGGTGCTGGTGACGCTGGGGATTTTGTTTGGCGTGCGTGCCAGTTTGCCTGTTGCTATTAAAAAAGAAGCTGCTTACTCAGGTTAAATAAGGGCTAGAGGCTGATTTCTTTTGTGAAATTGGTCGATGACGGTTTTGAGCAATCAACCACCAGAACGGCAATTTTGTTTTTTAGCGCGTCCGGTACGGTGGCTGCCAAGCGCTGCTGAAGCTCTTGTGGCGTTTTGGGTGGACTGCCGCCGTCTGTGGCTCCTGCTTTCATATCGCCGGTGAACCAGAAGACCAGGTAGATGCCGTACCCGCCACACGCTGGCTCTCTGCAGTATTGGGCAACCAGCTGCTTGTCAATGGCTTTCCACAGGTCGCGATTCCACTCACCCTTGGCTTCCAGCGGAATGTGGATCAACCCGGAGGCAAGGCCAATATCAGCCCGTTTTTTGTCAGCAAGCTGGCGCTCAGGTATGGCAGTAATCGCCAAGGGTGAAAGGCGAGGTTCGAGAGCCGTCAACAAGGCGTTGCGGCAGCGCTCCTCAGACTTTGGCGTGTCACCGTCCCAATACTGGTCGTAGATGTCTTTGTCACTGTTGCGAATCTGGCGAATGAGGTGAGTCAGATGAGCGACGGTCAACGCCCACAAGTCAGCCGCGTTGGCCGGCTGCAGATTGGCCAGTGTGGCGCATACCTGCCTCACCGTGGCTGGTTTGAACAGCGCCTTGCGCCGTGCGATGCGTTGGTCGTACAGGGCGCGACTAAGTGCGTCATGCCATTGCTTCATGTCAGGGCGTTGCTGGAGGTCAGTCAGCGCTTGTGTGGCCGCTTCGTCCGGGTTGTTCGACAAGTTTGAAATCAAACCCGCCACGTAATCACCCATTTCCATTTCTGCTGTGACGGTAAACACCCCAGTACTGGGCTCTTTGCGACTGCATCGAGGGCCTAATAAACCAACTAAGAAAGTTTGTGTCTTGGCAGGGAGTTCGGTGGTCAAAACAGTGCCTTTGAGCTCGTGAACCAGCGCGAAAACCTGGCTGGCGCGTGCCTGGGTTTTATGGGCGAATTGCTGTAAGCGGTCAAGGTACAGATCGGGTTCCAGCAAACTGCCCGCAGCCAGCCAATATGCTTGTTGTGCCACATCCATGCCCTTGGTATTGAGTTTTTTGGCAATCAAGGTGAGTTGGCTCTGTTGATCCAGGTGGTTCAGGGCGGCAACTATCAGCAAACGTAGGTTTTTCAATTGCTTTTGGCTGGCCTTGATGGGAAAGTCTGCAATCAATTGGGGCACTAGTTGCTTGGCAACCGTTGCATAGTCAGGGTTGCGGGCCAGGCTATACAAGCCTTCTATGTGTTCAGACTTGGCAGCAATTTGTTGGCTAATCAGGGGGGCCATGACCTTGATCAAAACCTCTGGCCGTTGTGTCAGCAGTTGCTTGAACCACACGGGAGTTTCATAGAAATTGTTGGTCAGATGAAAAGAGGCAACTGTTTCAAGCGTGTTTGTGGGTAGATCAAACGCTGTCGCAGCATTTTTTGTGTAGCGCAGTTCAATGGCCGCCAGGCACGGGCTGGCCAAGGTGTAGCGGCGATTTTCCGCGTGAACCTTCAAGATGTCAGCAGCAGTCGGCAAGTCGTCGCGCAGCAGGCATTGACGCAAACCGCGCAAGGCAAGGTGCACCCACTCTTTGTTTTGATTCAGCAACTCAAGCAGGCGCGTATCCGGGGTTTCTTGTTGTGATTGGCGAAAGAAGTTGAGATAGGCGTTGGCCACTTCCGCCAGCGCTCCCTGGTGAGCCGGGCCGTGCTCAAAGTTTGGCAGAGTTTTGCGAAAGAAGTTGATGCGCTGACGGTTCTGCTCGTCCTTGTCTTTTTTGTGATCGATCTCGGAATCAATGTACGCTTGTTCGGATTCTTCGGGTGGATAGGGACAATGTAAAAAATCTTCTGCCCAAGCGTTGTCGAGGGGGTAATTTGCAACCCATTGTTCAATCAGTTGTAGTGCTTTATCCGCGCTTTCCTCTTGCCGGGTAAGTTGAAATGATTCGGTAACGAGTTGTTGTCGTAACGCATCTTTTGAGCTCGCATTTGCCAGGGACAAATACCAAGACGCAGCATCGGCTGGCTCGGCTGCGCCATAGAGTCGTGCACGAACACGCCACAAATTGCGGTATGCGTTGTCACTTTCAGCCGTTTGTAACTGCAGGCCATGTTCAAACAAAGCCTTGTAGCGTGATGGCTGGTCACTGAGCCATTCTTTAAGTGCAGACTTGAACGCCGCGCTGAGCGGGCAGTGCTCATGCGGCCCCAAGCCAAGAGATAGCCAGCCATACAGACGCTTCGTTTCAATCTGAGCACCGTGCTGGCGCACGCCATAGACCAGTAATTCACCAACGATGTCAGCTGAGCCTAAATGGTCGTACTCATTTTTGAGTTGGTAGCCGATGCCAACCAGTGAATCCAACAGAACGGCTATCTCGTTTTGAGAGGCGGCTTGCTTAGGTAACTCGTGCCAAAACTGCCAGTAGACACCCCGCAGATTTTTAGCCTTCGGCTCACAAAAATACTGCCAGACCCGGTTGGGTGAAATTTGGTCTGGGTAAAGCGCCTGCAACAGAGTCCCCAGCAACTCGTCCTCTGGGTCTTCCACCACGTTGGTGTAGACGCTTGCCAGGAGGTGAGTGAGCGTTGAAGCATCATTTTCAACCTGCGCATAGATCACAAGGACATTCAGCGCATCAGGCCGCAAGTCAGTCCAATAGGTTTTGTCTCGCACAATCTGCTCAAGCGCCGGGGCCAATGCGGGCATGGGCAGCCCATGAGTCAAGGCATTCAGCGTGCAATCGAGCACAGCCATGTGCGGCGGGCTGCGGTCGGCTGATGCCAGCAGGACTTTGAAATCGTCTTCCATGTCTGTCGTGGCCAACGCACCAAAGGGATGGCTGCCCCAGCTTTGATGTCTGAAGTAGGTGTAGCGCGTGGCTTCATCACGCAAGGCGTTGAGCAATTGCAATTTTTGCGCGCGGCTGAAGTTGCGCACATCACCATTCAGCACCACACCCAAAGGATCCTGTGCGATCAGTTCGCGGCGCAAGTCAGTTGAGGCCACAGCGGCCAGCCAGGCATGCAGGCCACGCAACTCGGGCACCAGGCCACCGTCTTCGCCCAGCATCAGCGCCAGCACGCGGCTGGCGGGCAGACCAGCGTTGATGCGAGCAGCAAGGTAATGTGCTCCCAAGTATTCGGCTACCGTGCGGTGCACCGGCCAGAAATCGCCAGTGCCATTGCCTCTGAACAAGCGGGTGTGCAGCGCAACCCGGCAGGTGGGCAGGTCGGGGGCCGGGGCGGTGCTGTGCAGCTCGGGCAAGATCACCACGCTTGCAGGCGGCTGGCCTTGCCGCTGCCAGGCGATGGCGGCGCTGCCCGACAACAACATGACAGCGCACAAATACCCGGCGGCCAGCAGCGTCTGGTCATCGGGCGGGGTACTGTCACGGTTGTTGGCCAGATGCTCGTCGTTGTGCTCGCGCACCAGTTGTGCACAGGCCATTTCATAGGTCTTGGTTTTGCTGGTGGGCCAGTCACCTCCCTGGGCGGCAACTGCCTTAACCAGCAAGCGCAGGGTTTGCGGGTTGTCCAGCAGGTCTTCAAGGTCGCGTTTTTGGGCTTCTTGCATGAAGGCTTCGGCTTGTGCTTCTGGGCAGGTTTGCCAGTGTGCGATCAGGGCCACGGATTGCCTGTGCGACAGTAGGGTCAGGTGCAGCTCGGCGAAGTTGTCGTCACCTGCCAGCCGTTTGAGGGCATCCCCATCGGCATTGCCGCGCCAGTCAGCTTCGCGGCAGGAGATGCGAAATTTGGGTGTACCGAGCCGTTGCAGCTTTTGACGTATCAGGCTCAGTGGAGTCGCCCCAGATGCATGGCCAGAGGTGATTTCATCCAGGGCATCGATGAACAGCGGCTCTTGCCAATTGGCGGGCAAATCCAAATCAACAAAGTCACGTGCGCTGACGTAGATGCCACCTTCGCTGAAGGCCAGGGTGGCGAACACATCTGACTTGCCCGCACCAGGGTCAGCCAGCAGCACCCAGGCGCGCACGTCTCGGTAGTGGTTCAGGGGATGGGACTTGCCTAGGCGATCCTCTTTTTTGCGTGCTCGGGCTTTGCGCTCCAGCGGCAGGCGGTCTTGATCGCGACTGAAACGGGTATTCATGCCCGCACGCATTGCCCATCCAGCCAATGGGCCAGGGGGTAGGACAAAAACTCGGTCAGCGCAATGCCGCCTGCGCCCACCAGCAAGGGTTTGCTATGGGGGTGTTGTTTTGCAAATGCTTCCAGGCCGCTGAGCTTGCCCGCAGAGGCCGCGCTTTTTACCTCAATCGCCGTCAGGCGTACTGCATCGGAAATGACAAAGTCCACCTCGTGCGGGCTTTCGCGCCAGTAGCTGACTTCTTCATGACTGGCGGCGGTGTTCCACAAGTGCGCGCCCACCGCACTTTCCACCAGCCGCCCCCAGTAGCTGCGATCCGCTTGTGCCTGGGTCAGGGTGTAGGGTGTGGCGCTGGACATCAGGGCGGTGTTGAGCACGTTGAACTTGGGTGCCGAGGCACGCCGCCGCGCTGCACCCACATGGTATTTTTGCAGGCCGGTGAGCAGGCCTGCATTGCTCAGCAAGGTGAGGTATCCGGCCAGGGTGGTCTCGTTGCCCGCGTCTTGCAATTGACCCTTGACCTTGCCCAAAGCCAGCAACTGGCCGGAATAGCTGGCCCCCAGTTCAAAAAGCTGCTTGAGCAAAGCGGGTTTGTCCACGCGGGTCATTTGCAGGATGTCGGTGTCGATGCTGGGCTGCACCAGACTGCCCAGTACATAGTTGCGCCAGCGGGCTTCGTCACGGATCAAGCGAGCCGCACCGGGATAGCCGCCAAAGTAGATGTATTCATTGAGTGTGAAGTCAAATGCCTGGTGCATTTCCAGAAACGACCAGTGCATGACGCGCATCAGCTCGTAGCGCCCGGCCAGACTTTCGGTCAGACCTTTTTGAATCAGTAAAGGTGAGCTTCCGAGCAGGATCACGTGCATGTTCAGGCCTTGGGCGCGGTCAGCGTCCCACAGGCCTTTGACGGTATCTGACCAGCGTGGCAGTTTCTGAATTTCGTCCAGCACAAAGGTAAACGGTTGCCCTGAGTGGGTTTGCTGAAACGCTTGGTAGCGTTGGCGGGCTTCTTTCCAGCACCGGATCAGCCAGGCGGCATCGTGCGGTGCATCTTCGTTCTCAATGATGTTCTGTGTGCGGGAGTTACTGTAGGAAAATGAGCGTGCTTCTGTGGGCTGGTCAACAGCCAAAAAAAGATGCGCGCATTGTTCCAACGCTTGGCGTACCAGGGTGGTTTTGCCCACTTGCCTGGGTCCGGTCACAATCGTGATGAACTGTGGTGCTTCTTCTATTCTGCTTTGCAGAAGTTGAACTTGATGTCGTTGGAAAACCATAAAAAAACATACTGAGTAAATTTACTCAACATTGTAAATAGTATGGCTTGTCTGTCAAATTCAAGCTGCATCGTCCTCACTTTAAGTTTTCCAACTTGAAAGTTGGGGCTTTTTTAAAATCGAAACCTATGAACCTATTGGCCTTTGACACCAGCACTGACCGCATGTCGATTGCGTTGCAGCGTGGCGTGGGAAGCAGCGCGCAACTCTGGCAGCACAACGCCGCTGGTGGCGCCTTGACTTCTACCCACCTGATTCCAGAAATTCAGCGTCTGATGGCGCAGGCCGGGCTGCAGTTTGGTGACTTGACGGCGATTGTTTTCGGGGCCGGGCCGGGTTCGTTCACCGGCTTGCGCACCGCCTGCTCGGTAGCGCAAGGCTTGGCCTTTGGCGCGGCCTTGCCGGTGCTGCCGGTAGACACCTTGCTGGCGGTGGCCGAAGACGCACGCCTGCAACTGGGCGCAGCGCCCAACCTGCAGGTGACCGCCCTGCTCGATGCGCGGATGGACGAGCTGTACACAGCAAGCTATACATTTAATAGTGACTTGTGGATTAAAAACAAGGGTTACAGCCTGATTCATCCAGAAGATTTGAACTGGAATGGAGCCGATGTGCTGGCCGGCAATGTGTTTGCAGCTTATGGCGAACGCCTGCACACGCCCGGTGCACAGCGTGTGGATGCCCTGCCCACGGCGGCGGCGCTGTTGCGGCTGGCGCCTGGCTTGCTGGCTAACGGCTCGGCGCTGCCAGCGGATCAGGCCCTGCCGATTTACATTCGCGACAAAGTAGCACAAACCACGCTGGAGCGTGCGGCTGCCAAAGCTGCGCTGGCGGTTGGCACGCCAGCCGTGCTGGGCAGATCGGCTTGAATTTGACACCATGACGAGACCGCCCAACCCGATCGAAGTCCGCTTCGAACCCATGACCGAGGCCAGCCTGGAGGCGGTGGTAGCCGTGGAGCGCCAGGCTCACCCGCACCCCTGGCAGCGCCGCCACTTCACCGACTGTCTGGAAAGTGCTTACCCATGCCAGATGCTGCTGGCGGGCGATGCCTTGCTGGGTTACTTTGTGGGCATGAAAGGCTTTGAAGAAGTGCATTTGCTCAACATCACCGTGGCCCCCAGCTACCAGCGCCAAGGCTGGGCGCGGGTCATGCTGGACGCGCTGGCCACCTGGGCGCGCACTCAAGGCGTGCAGTGGCTCTGGCTGGAAGCGCGCACCGGCAACACCCGAGCGATCCACGTTTACAAAGCGCAGGGCTTTCGTACCGTGGGCACACGCCGGGCTTACTACCCGGCAGCCGATGGCCAGCGCGAAGATGCGGTGGTGATGAGCCGCAAGCTGGACGCCCCGGTTTGAACGGACAATGCAGCCATGAGCCTCGACCTTGACACCCGCCAACGCGCCATGCTGCACGAGATGGGGGTGCACGTCTGGCTGCCAGATGCTACAGATAGTGAAGCTACTAGCACAGACAATACAAGGGCTAGAGGCATAAATCGTTCACAAGAACCAGAAGCCAAAGCAAGCCCGTCGGCCTTGCCGGTTGCGCCGCCGCTGGGTGTGTCAGTGGCAGCTGCGCCAGAGGCATCGGCTTCTGCAGTTCCCCCACAGGTGCCACCGGTTGTTGAGCACCGGCCGGTTCGGGCGGACTCGCCGCGTGGGGCTGTGCCCAGCCGGGTCACCGCTTTGCCGCCGGGCATTGACCACATGGACTGGCCGCAGCTGCAGGCAACGCTGGCCGCTTGCCAGGCCTGCGCCATGTGTCTGGGGCGGCGCGCCAGTGTGCTGGATGCGCCGTCCATGCTGGTGCCCTGCGACTGGTTGGTGGTGGGCGATCCGCCGGATGAGACAGAGGAACGCCTGGGGCAGCCGTTTGTCGATGCGCCAGGCAAGTTGCTGGACAACATGCTGCGCGCCGTCGGGGTGCAGCGGCTGCAGCCTGGCACGGTGTCAGGGGTCGATGCCGGTGCAGCAGATGCTGCGCCCAAGCGCGCTTACCTGACCCCTGTGCTCAAGTGCCGCCCAGCGCTGGCGCGTGCCCCCAGCGTTGATGAACTGGCCACCTGCAGCCATTACCTGCGCCGGGAAATTGCGCTCACCCAACCCAAAGTGATTCTGGCCATGGGCCGTTTCGCCATGCACCTGCTGCTGAGCGAAACCCCGCCCGAGCAAGCCAAACAGCCGCTGGGCAAGCTGCGCGGCCAGGTATGGCGTTTTGCCGGGGTGCCGGTGGTGGTGACTTACCCGCCTGCCTATTTGCTGCGCAGCGGCCAGGACAAGGGCAAGGCCTGGGCCGATTTGTGCCTGGCGCTGGACGTGGTGCAGGGCAAGTCAGTGACCTGAATTTAACGTGAAACAACGTGCAATCAACAAATTTATGTTCAATAATTTTGAACGAAGACGTTTTTCATGATGCGGGGTGGCCGTCTCGGCCATGAAAGTTAGACCGATAACGTTGTTTTCACCGGCGCGGCGTGGTCCAGGTCGGGGCGTTTGTAGGGGTCCACATGGGTCATCATGTTGAGCACGCGGTGGTGCTGCATGACACGGGCACGTGCCGCCACCGCAATGTCGTGGCCTTGCTCCACGCTCAGCGTGGCATCCACTTCCAGATGCGCGTCCAGCACAATCATGTCGCCCATCTTGCGCGTGCGCACGTCATGCACATTGCTGATGCCCGGGGTGCCCAGCAGGGTGCTGCGAATGGATTGCACCTCGGCCTCGTCCACCGCACGATCCATCAGGTCATGCAGCGCGTCCCAGCCAAAGCTCCAGCCCATGCGCGTCACCATAAAGCCCACCAGGGCGGCGGCAATCGGGTCAAGAATCGGGTAGCCCAACAGGTTGCCGATGATGCCCACGCTCACCACCAGGGAAGACGCGGCATCAGATCTGGCGTGCCAGGCGTTGGCCACCAACATGCTGCTTTTGACCCGTTTGGCCACCGCCAGCATGTAGCGAAACAGCAGCTCTTTGGCCACCAGTGCGCCCGCTGCGACCCATAACGCGGTGATGTGTACCGTGGCAATCGACTCTGGGTTTTGCAGCTTGGCAGCGGCAGACCACAGCATGCCCAGGCCCACCGCCAGCAACAGCGCGCCAAGAACCAACGAGGCGGCAGTCTCAAAGCGCTGGTGACCATAGGGGTGGTCTTCATCGGCATCTTTTTGGCTCAGGTGGTTGGCGGTGAGCACCACAAAGTCGGCCACCAGGTCAGACAGCGAATGGATACCGTCGGCAATCAAACCCTGCGATTTAGACAGCACACCGGCTGCGATTTGCGCCACCGTCAAGACCAGGTTCACCCCCACGCTGACCCAGGTGCTGCGCGCGGCTGCCGCTGAGCGCTGGGCGGGGGTGAACGAGCTGTCTTCAGGGTCTTCTTGAAAATCGTTGCGGTTCATGGTCATCCAAAGCAAGTAACGGGGATGCCTTGGAGTCTAGCGGCAAAACCAAAGCAGCAAGGGTTTACCCGACCTTAGCGTGAAACAACGCCCACAGCTGACAAGAATGGCGTGTCGTAGGGCCGACTTCAGTCGGCCATGGCGGGTTGAAACCCGCCCTACGCAAAACACGCGTGTTTCATGCTTTGGGGTGTCCTTGTTGAACATGGACGTTAGGTGTGAGCCACCTCGCTGTGGCTTTTAGCCGGGGCTTGCAGCGTGGTTTGTGCCACCTTGTCTTCACCAGGGTGGCCGCCAAAGCTGTAGGGAATGGCCACAAAGGCAAAAAAGCTCACTGACATCAGCGTGCCGAAAACGACGGACAGGTACTTGACGAGAAATTGTTTCAAATGTGTATTCATGGTGAACTGCTTGGGTACGGGGATGTTTCGATGGGGTGAATCATCGCGCCCCGGCCTTAAGCCCAGCTTAGGGCTTGTTCATGAACAAGCCCTTAGCCAACGATTAAGGTTTTCTTAGCTGCACTGGCCACGCGGTTCACCACACATGGGCATGTAGCGTGGCATCAAATTCGTCCAGTGCCAGCTCCAAGCATGCCACGCTGCGAGCGCATTCTGGATGTTTTGCCTGGGTTTCAACTGCTTGAGCGGCCGCCATGGATCGCTCGGCCGCAAAGACGCCGAGCATGCCCTTGAGTGCATGTGCTGCGTGCTGGATGGCTGGTGCATCCCCAGCCTGCAATCCCTGTTGCAGTTTTTGGCGTTGCACCGGAGCATCCGCCAGGTACAGCGCTACCAATTCTTCAAACAGCGCCCGGTTGTTGTCCACGGTGACGCGCAACTGGGAAAAATCCGCAATTTCCAGGGTTTGGTAGACATCATTCGCCGGTGCGGGGGTGGAAGCGGCACGCAGCGCTGTAGCCTCGGCAGACGGCTCCGGCATCAGACGGTCTAGTTCAAGCCACAAGTTTTCAATGTGGATCGGCTTGGACAGGTAGCCGTCCATGCCGTGGCTCAGACATTCTTCACGCGCGCCCTGCATGGCGTGCGCCGTCATGGCGATGATTGGAATGTGCGCGCCGCTGGCAAGTTCTGCCGCGCGGATGCGCTCGGTGGCGGTGTAGCCATTCATCTCGGGCATGTCCACATCCATCAAAAGGGCATCAAAACTGCCGGTTTGCCAGTGTTCCAGCGCCTCAAGGCCATTATTGGCCAGGGTCACCTTGTGCCCTTGTTGCGTCAGCAAAACAGTGGCCAGTTTTTGGTTGACCAGGTTGTCTTCGGCCAGCAGCAAGCTCAGTTTGCGGCGCGTTTCGCGCAACGAGTGGCGGGTGATCAGTGGTGCATGGGCTGGCAAGGGGGCGCCCAGCGCGGTCATCAGGGCATCCAACAAGTCTGACTGCGACACGGGTTTGCTCAGGTAACTGCTCACCCCCAATTGGCGGCAACGTTCGCCGTCACCGCGTTGACCTTGCGAGGTCAGCATCATCACCGTAGCTGCCTTGGGGTTGGTTTGAAGGCGCATTTGTGCGGCCAGCTCGAAGCCATCCATGCCGGGCATTTGCACGTCCAGCACCGCCAGCGCATACGGCGTGCCAGTTGCGGCGGCGCGCGCCAACTCGGCCAGCGCGGCTGGGCCGTCAGCCACAGCGGTTGGGCGCATGTGCCAGTTGGCCAGCATGTCACACAGCAAACGCCGGTTGGTCTGGTTGTCGTCCACCACCAGCACGGGCAGGTCTTTGATGCGTCCGGTGGCTTGGTAGTGAGCCAGTGCGTTGTCAGAAATGGCGGGCATGTCCAGCGTGAAATAAAAAGTGCTGCCTGCGCCGACTGCACTTTGCAGTTGAATCTGTCCACCCATCAAGGCCACCAACTGGGCTGAAATGGTCAGGCCCAGGCCGGTACCACCGTATTTGCGTGTGGTGCTGGTATCAGCTTGCGAGAACGAGTTAAAGATGGCATCGAACTTGTCCGACGGTATGCCAATGCCAGTGTCGCGTACGCTAAAGCTCAAGCGTGCATGTGCTGCAGTTGCATCGGCTAGTCGTGTCACCTCCACTTCAATCTCGCCATGTTCGGTGAATTTGATGGCGTTGCCCACCAGGTTGAGCAGCACCTGGCGGATGCGCCCAGGGTCACCCTGCACCCGGTCTGGCACGTTGGATGCCACATGCAGCAGCAGCTCCAGCCCTTTTTGGTGGGCGCGTACAGCCAGGGCTTTCATGGTGTCGCGCAGCATGGCTTCAAGCGAGAACTCGATCACTTCCACTGTCATCTTGCCGGAATCGATTTTGGAAAAATCAAGAATGTCGTTGATGATGGTCAGCAAGGCATCTGCCGAGGTTTTGACCATGCCAATGTACTCGCGTTGCTCGCTGTTGAGATCGGTATCCAGTGCCAGATGGGTCATGCCGATGATGCCGTTCATGGGGGTGCGGATTTCGTGGCTCATGTTGGCTAAAAAGTCGCCTTTGACACGCGCAGCCTGTTCAGCGGCTTCTTTGGCTTGGCGCATGGCCAGCTCGGTTTGCTTGCGCTCGGTGATGTCTGAGAACGCCACCACCAGCGTTTCCATTTTGCCTTGTGCATTGGTGCTGGCTCTGGAGGTCAGTGCCACCGGGAATACCGTACCGTCTTTGCGGACAAAAACCTGGTCTTCAAGCATCGCCGAACCAGTTTGCTGAATGGCCTGCATGATGGCGCAGTCGCGACCATGCAGCTTGGTTCCGTCAGCGGTTTGGGTGTGGATGGTGTTGTGGACTGGTCGCCCCAGGAATTCTTCGCGGCTCCAGCCAAGCAGTCGTTCCGCCTCAGAGTTCATGTAGATACAACGCCCGTCCACATCCTGCACGTAAATACCTTCACCCAGTGTTTCGCTGATGCGCTCGTAAAACCTGCCCTGCTGCGTCAATAGTTCATCTGCGGCCTTGCGCTTGGTGATATCGGTGCGGATGGAGACGTAGCGCAGCACTTTACCGGCTTCGTCCATGAACGGTACGATGGTGGAGTCCACCCAATAAAACGTGCCGTCTTTGCGCCGGTTTTTCACCTCGTTGTGCCACACCTGGCCGTGGCCAATGGTGGTCCACATGGTTTTAAAAAAGTCGTGCGGGTGGTAGCCCGAATTGAGCACACGGTGGTCTTGTCCGATCAATTCTTCTCGGCTGTATTGGCTGATCTCGGTGAACTTGTCGTTGATTTCCAAAATTTTGCCGCTGCGGTCTGCCACGCTGACGATGGAATGGGTGTCGAGCGCGAACTTCTGAAACTTTAACTCGCGCAGCGAGCCCTGCAAGCTGCGCCGGGCACGTTGCAGCGCGGTCAGCATCCAGGCCAGGTACGCCAGCATGGCCACGGCCAGCAGCGCCAAAGCCAGCCGGAACCGATCTGCCTTTTGCTGGCGCTCGGTGTAACGTTGGCTATACATGGCAAACAACGTGTCACCTGCAGCTGTACTTTGAGCCTGCGTGATGTCACGGGTGTATTGATTGACGTCCCGCTGGAATTCCAGAATGATGCCAACATGGCGCGCCAGCATGCCCATGGCTTCGGTGTTTTTGGGGTCAAGTTGCAGCAATTGCCCCATGACTTGTTCAATATGCAGTTGGTGTCCGTCGCTGGGGGCGTTGTCGAACAAGAGCACGCTTTCAAGCAGGTTATGCAGCAAGGCATTGCGTTTTGGATCGCTACCTGGCAAATCAATCAAGTGCTGCACGGCCAGCGGAAAGTAGCGCAAGGAATTGCGCAGCACCGCATTGTGTGACTTGAAAGCTTCCACCACTGCAAACTTGGTCTCAAACAGCTTGCGGTAGCGGGTAAATTCTTGCTGAATGGGGGTTTCGCCCGGGCTGAAGTCATCTGGTTTGTCCTGTTGCAGGGTATTTAACAGCTCGTGGATGCGTTGTTGGCTGCTCACCACCGGGTCGTAGTTGCGCAGCAGGTTGTAGCGCGACTGCAGCACGTATTGGTTCAGCTGGGCGTCCTGCTGGCGCAACTGTTCAAAGTGGGTGACGGTACGCACATGCAGGCTGGGGTTGACCTGGGCAGATTGTTGGTACAGCCAACCGAGCAGCAGCAGCGCTGCCAAACCACCCAGGGTTTTGAAAGGCAGGCCTTTCAACCTAGATTCCTCAGTTGACCGCTTGTTTTCTTCAATAAGTGCATATGAACATTAAATATTTCAGTCTCAGTCAGATTCACCTTTTGGGTGCGAGCGCTACGCACCCGCTTGAGCCGCTGGCAACGCGCCTGGGGTCGTTGGTCCTCCTTGCGGGCAGTAGCCCGCTACGTCGTCACGTCAACCAGCCGCGCCGCCAGCAGCCCACACGGGTGCGTCCAACTGAGGAATCTAGGTTCAAAGTGGTTGTCCCTGGTATTGCCCGGTCAGGCTACGTAAGAAAGCAGTGATGGCGTTCAGATGTTCTTCAGGCATGGGGCGGCCCAGTTGGTACTTGGCCATGATGGCCACCGCCTGCTCAAGCGTGGCCGCGTAGCCGTCGTGAAAGTAGGGGGCAGTCAGTGCCACGTTACGCAGGCTCGGTACCCTGAACTCATACAAGTTATCTGCATCCTGGGTGACATTGAAGCGGCCTTTGTCGGCTTCGGTCAGGTTGCCTCGTTCGGCAAAATAGTCGCCCATCAGCCCCATTTTTTCAAACATGTTGCCGCCCAGGTTTTGACCCTGGTGACAACTGGCGCAACCGTACGATTGAAACAATTCATAGCCTTGCTTTTCCTTGTCATTCAGGGCGGCGGTGTCGCCATTCAAGAATTTGTCAAAGCGCGAATTGGGGGTGATCAGCGAGCGCTCAAAGGTGGCAAGGGCATCCTTGATGTTGACGACACTGATGCCGTCTGCATACAGCGCCGTAAATAATTCAGGGTAGTGCGCATCGGCCGCAAGTTTTTGGTTTATCAGGAGCCAGTTGGAAGCCATCTCAAGCGGGTGGTTCACCGGGCCTTCAATCTGGGCTTCAAGCGTGGGGGATCGGCCATCCCAGAACTGCACAAAGTTCAACCCGCTGTTGAACACGCTGGGAGCGTTGACACTGCTCACGCCACCGGCTACGCCAATCGAGCGGGCACGGTTGTCAACCCCGCCGGTGTTCAAGCCGTGGCAACTCGCACAGCTGATGGTGTCATCTCTGGACAGGCGTGGGTCGTGAAACAGCTGCTGCCCCAGGCGCACTTTGCGGCCATCCAAGGGCACGGTTTGCGGTAGTGCTTGGGTAAAGGCAAAACTAACCGGGGCCTTCAGGGCCGTGAGGGGGACTGCATTTTCTGGACTGTTGAGCGATTTAAGCCACAGTCCGCCCAGCAGCAGGGTTGCCAGCACCGCCACCGCCGCTGCCATGGGCAGGGCACGCCCGGGTTTAGGTTTAAAACGGGTCATCACGTTGTTCATTTTTGTCATCCACAAATTGGTTCTTGATGGTCAGAATCTCATCAAAATCAGTGAAGAAAGCGGCTACGCACGCCGGGTCAAAGTGGCTACCGCTGCCTTCCTTGAGTAACTTGCAGGCATCTTCAATGCTCCAGGCTTTCTTGTAGGGTCGTTCACTGGTCAGTGCATCAAACACATCAGCCACCGCCACAATCCGCCCAAACAGCGGGATGGCTTCGCCCTTGAGACCACACGGATAGCCGCTGCCATCAAATTTTTCGTGATGGTTATGGGCAATTTCAGCGGCTACTTTCAACAACGGCGAGCTGTTGGCGTTAAGCACTTCGTAGCCGATCACAGCGTGCAGCTTCATGATCGCAAATTCTTCCGGGGTGAGTCTGCCGGGCTTGAGCAAGATCATGTCGGGCGTGCCCACCTTACCAATGTCGTGCATGGGGGCGGCTTGCAGCAGCAGGTCTTGCTGCTCGGGTGGCAAGCCCAGCACACGGGCAATGTGTTTGGAGTAATGCGCCATGCGCAAAATATGCGCGCCGGTTTCGGGGTCGCGGTATTCGGCGGCTTTGGCTAGGCAAAAAATGGTTTCACGTGCTTGCTCCACCAGTTTGGCAGTGGCTTTACGTACCTCGTCAGCCAGGTGTTTGTGGCTTTTGTTCAAGGCCAGCATGTTTTTGGCGCGTGCCAAAAATTCGGTGTTGTTGATGGGTTTGTTCAAAAAATCGGTTACCCCAATTTCTAGCGCTTGGTGGCGCAGTTCCATCTCGTGGTTGGCGGTGACCATCAGCACCGGGGTGTCGGGGTAGCGGGTGCGAAAACGTTGCGTCAATTCGGTACCACTCAAGCCTGGCATCATGTAGTCAACCACCACCAGATCGGGGTCGTTGGCCAGACACCAGTCCAGCGCAGCGTTGGGGTCAGTAAAGCACACCGGCTCGGCATCGGGTAGTTTTTTCACCAAAGCCTTGATCAGCACCACATTCATTTGCAGGTCATCAATGATCACAACTTTCATGGAAACTCCCGTTCTTGCGCTGATGTCAAACATGAAGGTAATTTACCGCAGTTTGGCTTCATACAATTCAGTCATGAATTTCTTAAACCTGTTGCGCCAGGCAGAGCGCCAAAATGCTTCCATGCTGTGCGTCGGGTTAGACCCCGAGCCCGCTAAATTCCCGCTTGCTTTTAAAGGCGATGCCAGCAAAATTTATGATTTTTGCGCGGCCATTGTCGACGCCACAGCCGACCTGGTAAGTGCTTTCAAGCCGCAAATTGCCTACTTTGCCGCGCACCGCGCCGAAGACCAGCTGGAGCGCCTGATGGCCCACATGCGCCGTGCCGCGCCCGGCGTGCCGATTATTCTGGATGCCAAGCGTGGCGACATTGGCAGCACCGCCGAACAATACGCGCATGAAGCGTTTGAGCGTTATGGCGCTGATGCGGTCACCCTGTCACCGTTCATGGGGTTCGATACCATCCAGCCGTATTTGAAGTACCACGGCAAGGGCGCGTTTTTGCTGTGCCGCACCTCCAACCCGGGGGGGGATGATTTTCAGAACCAGCGCCTGGCCGGTGTGGCGGGTGAGCCGCGTTTGTACGAGCACATTGCGCAACTGGCGCAAGGCCCTTGGAACCTGAATGGCCAGCTAGGCCTGGTGGTGGGGGCTACTTACCCGGCAGAAATTGAGCGGGTGCGCGCGCTGGCTCCCACGCTGCCGTTGTTGATTCCGGGTGTGGGGGCGCAAGGTGGCGACGCACTGGCGACCGTCAGGGCTGGCTGGCGTGAGGCAGGGCCAATCATCGTCAACTCATCACGGGCGGTGTTGTATGCCTCAAGCGGTGCTGACTTTGCAAGCGCGGCACGCCAGGAAGCACTCAAAACCCGGGCTATGCTTCAGGCGGCAAAGCGCTAACCAAATCCAGCCGCGCTTTCAAAAAGCTGCCGGTGCCGTAGCGGGTCACGCGGCTGTAAAAGCGCTGTTTGAGCTGCTGCACCATTTGGCTGTAGGCCTCAAACAGTGTTGGCGCAATCGTGAAGCGGTCGTAATTGACCACCACTGCCACGCGCTCAAGAAGTGGCTCCAGCAGCGCCGTCACCTGCTGTTCAATGGCCACCACGTCGTCCAGGGTGTCCACCGCCAGACCTTCAAAATTGATGAACAGCAGGCGGTGCGCCGCGTCAAGTTCAAGCCGCTGCGCCAGCGGCGTGGCCAGCAGGCGTTCACGCAGGCCCATCGGCTGTGGCGCAAACAGGGTCGCATCCATGGCGCTGAGCTGCGGGCTGATCAGGGGCTGAAAGTCCATCAGCGCCAGCACATCGCGTTGCAAGTCCACACCGGGGGCAATTTCAATCAGCTCCAGCGCCGGGGCATCAGGTGTGCCAGTCAGCCGGAACACGCAGCGCTCGGTCACATACAGCACCTGTTGGTCACGGCGGCGCGATTCACGCGCGCTGAAGGTGCGGTGTTCCACCTGCTGCACAAATTTGCGCTGCGTGCCCTCGCTTTGGATGCGCAGACGCCCAGCTTGCACGCTGCATTGCAAATCACCGGCCGTGAACGTGCCGACAAAGACCACTTTTTTGGCATTCTGGCTGATGTTGATGAAACCGCCAGCCCCGGCCAGACGGTCGCCAAATTTGCTCACGTTCAGGTTGCCCTGGGCATCGGCCTGGGCCAGACCAAGCACGGCCACGTCCAGCCCGCCACCGTCGTAAAAGTCAAATTGGTTCGGCTGGTCGATCACCGCCTGCGCGTTCACTGCCGCGCCAAAGCTCAAGCCGCCGGCGGGTATGCCGCCAATCACGCCAGGCTCGGCGGTCAGGGTCAGCAGGTCAAACACTTTTTCTTCGGCCGCTACAGTGGCCACGCCTTCAGGCATGCCAATACCCAGGTTGACCACGTTGTTGGCTTTGAGTTCCAGCGCGGCGCGGCGGGCAATCACCTTGCGCTGGCTCAATGCCATGGGTTCGATCAAGTCCATCGGCACGCGAATTTCGCCCGAATAGGCCGGGTTGTAGGCCTCGCAAAAGGTTTGCATGTGGTGCGCCGGGTTGGTGGCCACCACCACCGCATCCACCAGCACACCGGGCACCTTGACGCTGCGCGGGTGCAGGGTGCCGCGCTCGGCCAAACGCTCCACCTGGGCAATCACAATGCCGCCGCTGTTGCGTGCGGCCATGGCAATGGCCAGCGCCTCCAACGTGAGGGCTTCGCGCTCCATGCTCAGGTTGCCGTCAGGGTCGGCGGTGGTTGCGCGGATGATGCCCACATGGATGGGGAAGGCTTTGTAAAACAGAAAATCACGGCCGTCTATCGTCATGCGGCGAACCAGGTCTTCGGTGGTGCAAGCATTGATCTTGCCGCCGCCAAACAGCGGGTCAACAAAGGTGTCGAGTCCGACATGGGTCAGCGTCCCGGGTTTGCCTGCGGCAATGTCACGAAACAGGTGGGTGATCACGCCTTGGGGCAGGTTGTAGGCCTCAATCTGGTTGGCCACGGCCAATTGTTGCAGCCTGGGCACCAGGCCCCAGTGGCCTCCGACCACTCGCTTGACCAACCCGGTGTGGCCAAAGTGGTTCAGACCCCGGTTTTCGCCATCGCCCTGACCCGCGGCGTACACCAGCGTCAGGTTACGCGGCGCACCCTGGCCGGTTTCCGCTTGGGTCTGCACAAAGCGCGCCTCCAGCGCCACGGCAATTTCTTCGGCAAAACCAATGCCGACAAAGCCCCCGGTGGCCACGGTGTCACCGTCATGAATCAGGCGAACCGCATCAAATGCGCTGACCACTTTGTTGGGTTTAGCACCGGTGGCCTGCAGGTCATTGAACTGGGTGTGCACTGTTTTCTCCTTGGAACCCCATCTTTGCGTGCAGGACAACCGCCGCTGCAGGTGCGCAGCAGTCTAAACCCCTTGGCTGACGCTAGGAGTCTGTCGGACTTTCGGTACATCGGCTGTAATCCGACCGCAGCGGTTCATTTTTTTTCCCGTCTTTTTGGCCCATAGCTACGGCTATGAGCCAGCAAATCCGGCAAAAACTGCCCTCGCTGGGGTCGAATTTGGCTACGCCGCTCTTCGAGAACGCTTCGATGCCGAAAGTCCGACAGCCTCCTAGTCGGCTAGCCAGTTCCAGGGTGCAGACTACAGCAGCCGCGCCAAATAGCGCCCAGTGTGGCTGGCCGGGTTGGTGGCCAGGGTTTCAGGCGTGCCGACCCCCACCACCGTGCCGCCGCCGCTGCCGCCCTCAGGCCCCATGTCGATCAGCCAGTCGGCGGTTTTGATCACGTCCAGGTTGTGTTCGATCACCACAATGGTGTTGCCCGCGTCGCGCAACTGGTGCAGCACTTTGAGCAGCAAATCAATGTCGGCAAAGTGCAGTCCGGTGGTGGGCTCGTCCAGGATGTAGAGCGTGCGGCCGGTGTCGCGTTTGCTCAGTTCCAGGGCCAGCTTGACGCGCTGGGCTTCGCCGCCAGACAAGGTGGTGGCGGCTTGGCCCAGACGGATGTAACTCAGACCCACGTCCAGCAGCGTGTGCAGCTTGCGCTCAATGGTCGGCACGGCTTTGAAAAACTCGTGTGCGGCTTCTACCGTCAAGTCCAGAATCTGCGCGATGTTTTTGCCCTTGTAGAGCACTTCCAGCGTTTCGCGGTTGTAGCGCTTGCCGGCACACACGTCGCAGGGCACATACACGTCGGGCAAAAAGTGCATTTCGACCTTGACCATGCCGTCGCCCTCGCAGGCCTCGCAGCGGCCGCCAGCCACGTTGAAGCTGAAGCGCCCGGGGCCGTAGCCGCGCTCACGGGCGGTGGGCACCTCACTCATCAGGTCACGAATCGGGGTGAACAAACCGGTGTAAGTGGCCGGGTTGGAGCGCGGTGTGCGGCCAATCGGCGATTGGTCCACGTTGATGACTTTGTCAAAGTACTCAATGCCTTCGATGGCGGCGTGCTCAGAGGGTTCGTCATGGGCGCGGTAAAGGGTGCGCGCCACGGCCTTGTAAAGTGTGTCGTTCACCAGCGTGGACTTGCCCGAGCCCGACACGCCGGTGACGCAGGTGAACAAGCCCACCGGAAAAGCCACGTCGACCCCCTTGAGGTTGTGACCGCTGGCACCGATGACTCTCAAAGCCTGCAACTCGCCGAGCGTGGCGTTGTGCTGCGCCTCGCGCTCGGCACGACGCACCGCAGCTGGGCTGGGGGCAAAACGGCTGGGTTTGCCGCCGTTGAAGGGTTTTGGCGCTTGCGTGGGCAGCCAGGCGGTGCGCAGGGTCGGCACTGCAATGCTTTTGCGTCCGCTGAGGTATTGGCCGGTGAGCGAGTCGGGGTTGGCTTTGACCGCATCAAATGTGCCTTGCGCCATGACGCGCCCGCCGTGCACGCCGGCACCCGGCCCCATGTCGATGATTTGGTCAGCAGCGCGCATCATGTCCTCGTCATGCTCAACCACCAGCACGCTGTTGCCAATGTTGCGCAGGTGCTTCAGGGTGTCGATCAGGCGGTCGTTGTCGCGCTGGTGCAGGCCAATGCTGGGTTCGTCCAGCACATACATCACGCCAGTCAGGCCGCTGCCAATCTGGCTGGCCAGGCGGATGCGCTGCGACTCGCCACCGCTCAAGGTTTCGGCGCTGCGGTCCAGGCTCAGGTAGGTCAGGCCTACGTCGTTCAAAAACTTCAGCCGCAGGCTGATCTCACGCACCACTTTGGCGGCAATGTCGCCCTTGGCGCCGTGCATTTGCAGGCTGTTGAAATAGGCAAAGCATTCGGCCAGGGTGTAGTGGCTGAGCTCGAAAATGGCGCGTGACTGCGCCCCTTCGCCAATCTTCACGTGGCGCGCCTCGCGCTTGAGGCGGCTGCCTTGGCAGTCTGGGCAGGGCTGCACGCTGCGCAGGCGTGCCAGGTCTTCGCGCACCACGGCAGAGTCGGTCTCGCGGTAGCGCCGCTGCATGTTGGGCAAGATGCCTTCAAACGGGTGCTTCTTGCTGAGCTTTTTGCCTGCCGATGCACCGGAGCCCAGCTCGTAGCTGAACTTGATGTCCACCTCGCCAGAGCCATACAACACGGCGTGTTGGACCGGCTCGGGCAGGGATTCAAACGGCTGTTCAATATCAAATTTATAGTGTGCCGCCAGGCTCTCCAGCATGGCAAAGTAGTAGGCGTTGCGCCGATCCCAGCCTTTGATGGCACCGCTGGCCAGGCTCAAACTGGGAAAAGCGACGACGCGTGCCGCGTCAAACACCTCGGTGGCACCCAGGCCGTCGCAACTCGGGCAGGCTCCGATAGGCGAGTTGAAGGAGAACAGGCGCGGCTCCAGCTCTGAGATCGAGTAGCTGCACACCGGGCAGGCAAATTTGGCATTAAATAAGTGCTCTTTTGGCCTGTAGCCCTCGTCATTACTGTGCAAGGTGCTATCAATTTCATTAACAATGGCGCGCCCGCTGGCGACCCGCAGGGCCGCCTCAAAGCTCTCGGCCAGGCGTTGCTTGAGGTTGTCAAAGTCGCTGCGGTCGGTGTCGGGTTCAAGTGGGGCGTGGCGCACCTTGATGCGGTCAATCACCACGTCGATGTCGTGCTTTTCGGTTTTCTTCAGCGCGGGCAATTGGTCAAACTCAAAGGTCTGGCGGTTGACGCGAAAGCGCACGTAGCCCTGTGCCTGCATGTCGGCAAACAGCTCGGCAAATTCACCTTTTTTCTCGCGCGCCACCGGGGCCAGCACCATCAGCCGGGTGCCCTCGGGCAGCGCCAGCGTGGCATCCACCATTTGGCTGACGGTCTGCATTTGCAGTGGCAAGTTGTGCTGTGGGCAGTAGGGCGTGCCGGCGCGGGCAAACAGCAGGCGCAGGTAGTCGTGGATTTCTGTGACAGTGCCCACGGTGGAGCGCGGGTTGTGGCTGGTGGCCTTTTGCTCAATGGAGATGGCGGGCGACAAGCCCTCAATCATGTCAACATCTGGCTTGTCCATCAGCTGCAAAAACTGGCGCGCGTAGGTGGACAGGCTTTCCACGTAGCGGCGTTGGCCTTCGGCGTACAGCGTGTCAAACGCCAGACTGGATTTGCCCGACCCGCTCAAGCCAGTGATCACCACCAGCTGGTTGCGTGGAATGTCGAGGTCGATGTTTTTCAGGTTGTGCGTACGCGCGCCGCGAATGCTGATGGTTTGCGCTGCCAGGGCTGCGCCCAGGTAGCGCCCCTCAAGCGCGTCAGCTTGTGGGGCGGTGGACAAAGGGGTCAAAGGGTAGGCGCTCAACATGTCTTCACAGTGCTTCACAGTGCAATTGGTAACCCGCCATGATAGTCAATCGTGGCCAGGAAAAGAATCAGGGACAATCTGCTTTTTACAGCCCGGTTGGACTGCAATCGCGTTTTTTCGGAGAAGCCCTTGTCAGATGTGAATGTTTCTGTGGCCTCAGCCAGTGCGCCGCCGCCCGTTGCCACCACCGCCATGACGGCGTTGGAGTTGCGGACTAGTTTCTCGTTGGCCTCCATTTTTGCCTTGCGCATGCTGGGATTGTTTTTGATTTTGCCGGTGTTCGCCATCGAGGCCACGCGTTATCCCGGTGGCGACGATGCCGCCATGGTCGGCTTCACCATGGGCATTTACGGGCTGACGCAAGCCTGTTTACAGTTTTTGTATGGCCTGGCTTCTGACCGCTTTGGCCGCAAGCGGGTGATTGTGT
>MNXW01000184.1:0-10171 GCA_001871515.1 Comamonadaceae bacterium CG2_30_57_122 | reverse complement strand
TGTGTTTGGCTTGCTGGTGTTTGCCGCAGGTAGCCTGGTGGCGGCGCTGGCCCCCAGCCTGACCTGGCTGGCCATTGGGCGGGCGGTGCAGGGCGCAGGGGCGGTGTCTGCCGCCGTGACGGCCTTGCTGGCCGACCAGACGCGTGACGAGGTGCGCACCAAATCGATGGCCATGGTGGGTGCCAGCATCGGCCTGATGTTTGCCGTGTCGCTGGTGGCTGCGCCGGTGTTGGCGGGCTGGATTGGTCTGGTGGGTATTTTTGCCTTGACCGGTGTGCTGGCTTTGTTGGGTGTGGTCGGGGTCATCTGGTGGGTACCGCCAGAACCCGGCAAGCACAAGGACGCGCCCAAAGGCCGGGTGGTGGATGTGCTGCGTTCCCCGGCTTTGCTGCGGCTCAATTTTGGTGTGTTTGTGTTGCATGCGGTGCAGCTGGCGATGTGGCTGGCGCTGCCCGCCATGCTGGTGCAAGCGGGTTTGAGCCGTGACCACCACTGGCAGGTGTATTTGCCTGCGGTGCTGGGCTCGTTTGTGGTGATGGGGGGCAGCTTGTTTCAGCTGGAAAAGCGCGGTTATTTGCGCGCTGTGTTTTTGACTTCGATTGGTTTGACCACTGCGGTGCAGGCGGCGTTGTGGTCACAGGTAGGTGCTGCACCCAGCGTTGCCTTGTTGGGCGGCCTGCTGTTTGTGTTTTTTTACGGCTTTAATGTGCTTGAAGCCAGCCAGCCCAGCATCGTGTCGCGGCTCGCCCCGGCGCAAAGCCGGGGGGCTGCCATTGGGGTCTACAACACGCTGCAGTCGCTGGGGTTTTTTGCCGGTGGCATGGGCGGTGGCTGGTTGGTTAAACATTTTGGTGCAAGTGGTTTGTTTGCCACTTGTGCGGGGCTGATGCTGCTTTGGCTGCTGGTGGCTTGGCCCATGCAGTCATCCGGGCGCGGGTCTGCTGTGGCAAAAGCGGGATAAACTGAAACGCTGTGAACAGCCGCGCCAAATGCGGCTTATCAAGGCACTGATCAAATAGAAAGACGAACCATGGCATCTGTAAATAAAGTGATTTTGCTCGGCAACCTGGGGCGCGACCCCGAAGTGCGCTACCTGCCCAGCGGCGACCCGGTGGCCAACATCACCATTGCCACCAGCAGCCGCTACAAAAACAAAGCCGGTGAAATGGTCGATGAAACCGAATGGCACCGTGTGACGTTTTTTGGCCGCCTGGCTGAAATTGCCAGCCAGTACCTGAGAAAAGGCCGCCCGGTGTATGTGGAAGGGCGCATCAAAACCAACAAGTACACCGACAAAAACGGTGTGGAACGCTACTCTACCGACGTGATTGCCAGCGAGATGCAATTGCTCGGTGACCGTGAAGGCCGGGGGGAGCCCAGTCAGGGTGAAGACGACGGTGGTTACAGCCGGCAGGCCCCAGCACCGCGCCTGGCGCCGGCACCGGCACGCCAGCCCAGCGCCGCGCCCGCGCCCGCGCCCGCCGCCCGCCCAGCCAGTGGGTTTGATGACATGGATGACGACATCCCGTTTTAAACGACACGTTTTTGTAAAACGTTGATAAAAACCCCAAAAAGCCCTGATTTATCAGGGCTTTTTCTATTTTTAGTGGAAAAATTGTTGATTAAATATTTTCTAGGATGCATACTTACACTTTGTTGATAAAAGATAGGTAGCTGAGGGTATGGGACGACTGATGCACTTGGTTTTTTCTGAAGGTGAGCGTTACCCCATGCTGGTTGACCGTGATGGGGTGCCTGACTTTTGGGTCACTCTTTTTGTCACTGAAAATCTGAGGCCGTCGCTAATGCAGACAACCATAGAAAACACAATTCGGGATCTTATTCACCTAAAGTTGTGGGAGGAAATCAATGGTCGTGACCTGATATCAGAGATTAGCCGGGCCAAATTTCTGTCTGGTGCTGATATCGTCGCGATGCGCGACCATTGTTTGCTCAACACAAGAACCCTTCGTGAGTGGCAGGAGTCCACATCCAGAAAGAACGTGACCCGGTTGTTGGCAAGTCATCCTGTAGGCGTTCATCATCTACGGGGCGTTTCAAAGAACCATGCGGCCAATCGTCTGGTGCACATTGCCGAGTTTCTTTATTTCACTGCCATGGCGATGCTAAGGGCACGAGCCGACTTCGTTTCTCTGACAACAGGTATTGAGAAGATGAAGGGAGACATCATCAAACAGAAGCCGAAAGGTCTGGGAGATAAAGGTCTGGCTAACGATCCAAATGAAAAAGCGCCACCACCTGAAGTGTTCGATAGGCTGATGAAGGTGGTCAAAGAAGACTCACCCGACAACCCATACAAAAGTCCTGGTGTTCGCACGAGGAACGCATTGATGTTCAATGTGATGTATGAGACGGGTATGCGGTCAGGCGAGATTCTTGCACTGAAAATTGAAGACATTGATTGGCATTCTGGAAAGATATGTGTTGTTCGCCGTCACGATGATCCAGATGATCCACGTAGAAGACAGCCAGTTGTAAAAACCTGTGAGCGCGACATCCCAATCAGTCAGGAATTTGTGAGACAACTTCGCGCATACGTGATGGACGTACGCTCAAAAGTGCCGAACGCAAATCAAAGGCCCTTTTTATTTGTGAGGTTAAAAAGTGGGAAAGATCAAGGACATCCCCTTTCCGACAGCTCATTTAGAAATAGGGTTTTAGGCCCGGCCATCTCCACTGACTCTGAACTATTTAACGAAATCTGTAGGCATGGCTTTCGTCACAACTTTAACTATCGTCTTTCCAAGAAAATAGATGAACACAATCGACGAGCCAAGTTAGATAAAACTATAGAGCCTATAAACGAAAAAAAAGAAATCCAGATTCGTATGTATTTGAATGGGTGGGCTTCTGAGGGAACTGCAAAAACCTACAACTTACGGCATATCCAAGAGATTTCGAACGTATTGATGCGGGATGACATGAATGAACAGTCAAAGTACATATCCAAGAGCGGGAAATAGTATGCAGCCCATTGCCAGTTCGGCCCAGAAAGTACCCGCCAATCAGCTGAGAAAGAGAGATTGGCGAACATCGAAGATGGGGTACAAATTTGATTTTTATGATGATTTCTGGCAGCTTGATGGATCAAAAGTCATTAATCTTGGTCGTCTGAGGAAGCTGGATAGCAATACTCAGGAGGGATTGAAGCAGACGCTTTGTCGGTATGCAGAGGAACTTTCTGCAGATAGCACCGACAATAATTTCACAAAACTCAACATGTACTGCGATCAAACTGGAGAGGAAAGTATTAGTGTGCTGGGGTTAACAAAGTGGCGGGCGTCATTGCCTCCCGAGAATGAGTGGTGGTTAGGCGCTTTAAAAGGCTTTCTGATTGCATGGAATGAGTGGGGATACCCTGGTGTTACCGACGATGTTGTCGAATATCTTGACGAGTTGACTTTGAAAGGGAATGTAAAGGGCAAGGCCGTTAAGCGCGCATGCCCTTATTCAGGGCCACTAACGCAGATTGAGCAGGGTGCCTTGGTGGATTGGGCATCGAATGCATTTTTAATAAAAGCGATTACCTTAACCCAGTTCGCCTACTTTCTGACACTGTTATTTACTGGGCGCAGGTCGGTTCAGATACAGGCATTGCGAGCATGCGATTTGACCTTTAGAGACGACCCAAAGGGATGTGATTACATCGTCAAGTTTCCACGCGCAAAGCAACCTGGAGGTGGATTTCGAAAAGCATTCAGGTCTTTGTCCGTCAACGATGATCTTTATCTTCTATTGGAGAATCAGTCCGCAGACTCTCAGGCCCGTGTGGAACGCGTGCTTGGCAAGAAATTGCCCCCAGCGATGTTGCGGCAAATCCCCATATTTCTGGCAGAGGAACGAATTGAGGGACTTCGTGATCTGGAACATTTGGCTAAATGTCTGGATGAAACTCCAGACTTTCTACACATGACCAAGCAGCAAGCAGCAGCGGTCTTAAGGGTTGTTGCCATTAAAAATATGGCCCGCTCAGAGAGGACCGGGGAATTTATCAATTTCACTTCGCGTCGGTTCCGGTACACCAAAGGCACAAACTTGGCACGGCGAGGCATCACAGGGGTTGCGCTTGCGGCTGCGTTAGACCACACTGACACCCAGAATATTGATGTTTATACCGAAAATACCGAGGAAATGGGGCAACAAATTAGTGCCATCATGGCACCGATTTTGGCTCCACTGGCGCAAGCTTTTGCTGGAAAACTCATTAATTCTGAACGAGATGCACTGAGAGCGAATGATCCTCACAGTCGCGTTAAAAATGGGATATCAAAAACTGTAGGCAATTGCGGCACATTTGCATTTTGTGCCTCTGGCTATCGGGCCTGCTACACATGCGTGAATTTTCAGCCTTGGCGCGATGCACCACACGAAGAAGTCCTGAATGAGATTCTCAGTGAAAGAAAGCGTCAGGAAGAATTACAAGTTTCACCGAATGTCATTCAGTCAACAGATCGTCTGTTGCTGGCAGTTCAGCAGGTTATTTTAATATGTCAGCAAGCCAAGTCAGAAGCTCGAAATGAGGTTCAGATTGGCTGAGATCATTTACTTTCAATCGCGTTCTGAGCTTGATGCTCGCCAGAATTTGGCGGCCTTCATAAATCATTGCCGAAGCAACCTGACTCTTTATGAAGATCAAGGAGGTTTTTCAGTAAACAAGTGGCAGTTCAAGTCCGGTAACAGGTCTTTCTCAATGGCGTTTTCAAAATACAACGAAAAGAATGACCCCTACAACTTTGAGACTCTTGATGAGCCATTTTTGACTTTTGCCAAAGCGCGTGTGCGATACACCCAGAGTCACCGACAAGTAAAGAGCGTTGGGCAAAACATGATCATCTTACGGTTACTGCACGACGCTCTGATATTTGTTCATGGTGCGGCTGATGTTCTGAAGGCTGATGGATTGGTAATTCAAAAAGTCAGGGAGCTTGCCGATTCGCGGTATCCGGTGTCTGGACTTCGCTACCGTCTTGGGCAATTGCTGGAATTGCTTTATGAGTTCTTGCGAAAAAAATATCTTGTGCCAACGCTGCCGCAGTGGGTTAACCCCTGGTCCCGTGGGAGGTCAAAAGCTGAACAAACTGACAAGGCATCAAGAAAGTGGCAGGAAGAGAGATGCCCAAGCTTGCATCAAATGACTTCGATTGCAGATTGTTTTTCCAGAGCCGAAACATCCGAAGAAGAATATTGGTCAAGTGTCGTGACCATGTTGATGTTCGCTCCATCACGGGCGGGTGAATTGCCCTCCCTGACAGTCGATTGTTTGCACGTGGGCGCGACAGGTAGTCTGGGCGTTCGTTGGTGTGGTGAAAAGGGGTTCGGCGACACTATAAAGTGGGTGCCGGAGGTGATGCGTGAGACCGTTATTGAAGCGCATCGTCGTTTAGTTGATATCGGTGCACCAGCGCGGGCAGCAGCTAAATTCGCCCATGACAATCCCAACCTTTTTTTCCGTCATGAGGGGTGCGTTACGCCCCCTGACTTTGCGGAAAACAAGGCATTGAGTGCACTGGAATTTGGTTGTGCCATGAGCTTTGGAGCGTCAACTCTTGAATTGATCGAAGCAAGGTCAAAAGTTTGTGACGATGAAGTTGCCTGGAAAATTTTGAGTTCAACGAACTGGGTTCATAAAATTAGGAAAGATGGCAACCCAACATATCAGCAACTTGCCAAATACACGCTGGGTGAATACCGAAATAATGACTGGCCTAATTTGGCCGGTTCCAATAGACCGATCTGGGAAGCTCTGTTATTGGTACGCGATCGTGAATTCCACAAAAGTTTTGGCCCCCGAGCGTTCAGTTGGGTGCAGCCCTCGGTAAATCAGATCAACTGGCAACTGGCTCCGCGGACTGGGATCAGATATCCGCCGAAGACGTTGTTTCAACGCTTTGACATCGTCAATGAAGATGGATCAGAAATCGCGCTCACGTCTCACCAATTGAGAGTCTGGCTTTCTACCACTGCCGAGCGCGGTGGTATGGATAGTTGGCAGCTCGCAAAATGGGCAGGGCGTGCGCGGATTCAAGACAACCGTCACTACGACTTGCGCACACCAACGGAGCGCGAAAATCAGGCTCGGGAAATCATGTTCCTCGATGAGCGGCCCACGGCACTGCAGGCCATCAAATTGAACTTGCCAGTCTCGTATGAAGACCTCGGGCTGAATCGAATGGGAATTGCCGACGTAACCGAATACGGCATGTGTACCCATGATTACGCCATGTCGCCTTGTGTCAAAGGCGGAGAGTGCATGATCTGCAAAGAACATGTCTGCATAAAGGGGATGCCAAATACGCTGGAGCGAATCAAACGACTTGAAGAGCTTGTTGCTACCCAATTCGAAAAGGCGAAAACGGATGCCTCTGTTGGCGTGTTTGGTGCTGACAGGTGGGTGACACACCTGGGTTGGAAACTGGCTCACATTCGAACTCAACGCGTGAGGTTGGAGTCAAGCGACACGCCGGAGGGTGCAATCCTATGGATACCACCTGAACATGACCCCAGTCCGATAAAGCGTTCACTGGAACAGAGACACCTCAAGTCAAAACCCAATGAGAATCGGCTCGTTGACTTCTCGGAAGTGATTGCACTGCTTGGGGCGTCCGGTGCCTAAGAAGATCATTACGGAGGGCACCGTACCCATCGCCCTGCACCATATAGACAAATGGGCAGGGAAACTGACCTGGGAGCTGTACGCGGAACGTCTGGCAAAAGCTCTTGGTCAGACGCGGATCAGTCGTCATACTTTACTGTCCTACCCGGTCTTGGTTGAAGCGTTTAACGCCAAGAAAGATGCCCTCAAAGCGTCATCCAAGAATTCTGAGGGCAAGGAATCCAACGTTACTCTTGATTTTGCCAAGCAAGAGATCGCTACCCTTGAAGCCAAGGTGGCGCGGCTTGAACGACAAAACGATCTTCTGCGTCAGCAGTTTGTACGCTGGCAACACAACTTGTACATGATGCCCGGCGTTGACATGGAAAAGCTCAACGCGGCGGTAGACAAGCCAATGGTGGCGGTGAACCGGCGATGACAAAGGGCAAGAACGGCCAGCAAATCGCGAGTGAAAACGTTGCGGCGGTAACCGTGTGGATCGCAGAAAGAAATCAACGTCGCGATTGGCATGAATATGCTTACAACAACCGAATCAACCGAAGCGTGCTTGCAGATGAACTTGACTTCGCAAAGTCTGTCTGCACACAAAACAGTACCGTCAGAGCACTGCTGGATGCTGCCGACGCGCTTTGGTTTAAGTACGAGACGGTTGAAAAAGCTGCGCATGAAGCGGCTCGTGAGCGGGCACAAGTTCAGTCTAGTCGAATCACCGCCGATAACAGCGAGCTTCAAAAGCGGGTTGCCGAACTGGAGGCGGAGAATCGCCAACTCCGACGAGAGGTAAATGCCTACAAAAAGCAGCAAGCCTTGGTAGAAGGCGGGGCAGCTGGATTCAGGGTATGACCGGTATTAACGCGTACGGTCGCATATCACAGCCAGCCAAGGCTGTGACCAACATTGTTCATGTCCGGCAGGTAGTGCAAGTCAGAAGGTGCCGGGCAAGAGGCTACGCCACTGTGGATTTGGTCAACAAAGACGGCTCAGTCAAAAAGCGCGACAAGACGCTGGTAGTGAAATTTCCAGAACATTGCCGCGAGGTAGCCACTGATGGTTCGCTATGGGAAGTCTCTGGTAAGGAGTACGTCAATCAGTTTGTCATCAATGACATCGTCGTCTCAGAATACACCATTGAAGCGGAAAGCATCAATTTCCTGCGGCCCTCGGGACGAATCCTTGCACGGTGGCTCAGCAGCAACATTAGTGGTATCGGCAGCGTCATTGCAAATCGCTTGGTGCGCATAAAAAACCTGAATTCCCTGATCGAAAACCAAGACCGCGTGACCTTGCTTGAAGTGGCGGGCATGTCGCAAGAACGTGTTCGGCGCTTGTTCGAACAGTGGCCAGATGCCAGTTTGTATAAGACTATCGAATGGCTTGAAGTGCAGCGGTTGCCCCTCAATCTCGGGGACAAGTTGGTTGCGGTATTCGGCGCGGAGGCCATCGACAAGGTGAAATCGCATCCATTTTTGTTGATGGCGATGGGCGTTTCTTTTGAAAAAACCATGCAAGTTGCACGTGAGCTGCACCTGTGCATGTCTGACAACTGTGTGGCGGCAGGTGTGGCGCTGCACGTTACCGTTAAACACGGAGCGGAAACCGGTTCGACAGTGATCGATAGTAAAACTCTCGCAAACGTCTGTACTCAGGTGATGACGGCCCCATCTCCTGCCAGGGTGGGTGACATTGCCGTTGAGGAAGGATTGTTGGTTCGTGTGAAAAATGGCTATCAGGTTTACGGCAAGGCGCTTATGGAAGCCGCTGTTGCGCAATTCCTTGTCGATATGCACAAAAGAAGGCCTGGTGACAACGCGCTTTTGGCAGCGTGGGAAAAAGCACTGTCCAAGGAAGTTGTTGCAGCCGCACTTTCGAACTACGAATCGTCACTTGATTTCGCATTAACAGTTGAACAACGGGCGGCTGTTGTCGGGGCCGTGAGTGCTCCTGTTTGTTGCATAGCGGGTGGAGCCGGAACGGGCAAGACCACGATTTTGAGAGCAATCTTGGGTGTGTACAAAGCAATCGCGGACGGTATTCCCTGTTACCAGGTGGCGTTGTCTGGCCGGGCGGCTCGGCGAATGGCTGATAGCACCGGTGATCCTGCTCAGACTATTGCCAAACTCATTGCCATGCATCTTGGCGACAAAAAACCAGACCTGCCGCCACACCTGTTGTTGGTCATCGATGAGGCTTCTATGGTGGATTTGTTGTCGATGTACAAACTGATTGGGATGCTGCCCCAGGCCACGCGACTGCTGTTCGTTGGCGACATCTATCAGCTTCCCCCTGTTGGCGATGGTCTTGTTTTTCACGCACTTGCTGACACGCCGATACCATTCTTCAATCTGTCTCAAGTTAAGCGCCAGAGCGAACAGAGTGGAATACACAGATTTGCGACTTCGATCAGGAAATCGGCACTTGAGTTGCCCAATCGCACGAAAAAAATGCTTCTGGAAAGTGATGACTGTTCAATTGAGTCCAATGCCAGCATTGCAAGACTGATCGAATTGTGGCGTGACGCGGGGGGCATCGGAAATATCGTCTTGTCCCCTGTCAGGAGGGGTGAGCTGGGTGTGGAGAATATCAACACCCAGTTGCAGCTGGCCGTTGGAATGGATCGGCCAGCGCTTTATTACCGCGATGAGTCTCGGGGTTGGATGCCTTGGATTACGCCGACCGGATCACAACTGCTTGAAGGCGATCCCATATTGGTTGTTGCCAATAACTACGATGAGGATGCAGATATCAGGAACGGTGATCTTGGTATCGTCACTGAAGTGTTTGGAAAACCAAACGAGGGAACTGGTGCTGTCGGTGTAATCGAGGTCAATGATGTTGCCATCTTTGTGACGCCTGAGATTCTGGAAAAGCTGCAACTCGGATACGCAGTGACCATTCACAAGTCACAAGGTTCACAGTGGCACACCTGTTTTGTCATGCTGCCAATAGAAGCGTCACGGATGATTGACCAGACACTGATTTACACCGCTGTGACGCGCCCGACAGACCGGCTGGTGTTGATCGGCGATGAGGTGGTGATACAACAGGCAGTCAGGCGTGGATCAAAGGCATTGGAGCGGCAGACCTGTTTACGTGAGCGAATTTTGGAGGCTGATAAATATGCGTGATCGGTGTGTGCAAGTTATAACTTTTGAATAGTTTTCAACGGAGACTTCTGCTTCAACATGGCATCTTCGATCATCTTTTTTAGATCTTGATGCATTGGAACGGTGGGAGTGCCAATTTGATCTAATTCCTGGCTTCGTCAGTAAAATCTGTGGGCGAGTTGCGGCTCAGGAAGCTTGCCAAGCACGTGATACAAGGCGAGCTCAGTGATTCTGAAGGTGCGAAACCCGTAGGATTTTCTCATGGTCACTTTGACCTTGTTGTTTAAGCCCTCGACAACGCCACTGGAGAACTGCTTTTTGGCCCGGAAGTAGTTGAGGATCAACTCGCGGTGGCTGCGTAGCGTCTTGGCCACCTTCTTCATCGGCTCGATACGCGAACGCATGACCAGCGCGATCCACTGGTCCAGGAATT
>MNXW01000200.1 GCA_001871515.1 Comamonadaceae bacterium CG2_30_57_122 | reverse complement strand
GTCAAAGTTTGCATTGTGCAGACTGTAATTTCAGTGCAAGTTGGGAATTAAACAAATGATCCAAACCGAATCTCGACTCGAAGTCGCCGACAACACCGGTGCCAAGTCCGTTCTGTGCATCAAGGTGCTGGGCGGATCCAAGCGTCGCTACGCCAGCGTAGGCGACATCATTAAAGTCAGCATTAAAGAAGCTGCACCACGTGGACGCGTCAAAAAAGGCGATGTTTACAGTGCGGTGGTGGTTCGTACTGCCAAGGGAATTCGTCGCAATGATGGTTCTTTGGTGAAGTTCGATGGCAATGCAGCAGTGTTGCTCAATGCCAAACTTGAGCCTATTGGTACACGTATTTTTGGACCAGTGACGCGCGAATTGCGCACTGAAAAGTTCATGAAAATCGTGTCTTTGGCACCTGAAGTTTTGTAAGGACATCACATGAACAAAATTCGCAAAGGCGATGATGTGATCGTGCTCACTGGGCGCGACAAGGGTAAACGTGGCAAGGTCACGTTGCGTAAAGATGACTCCCATCTGGTGATTGATGGTGTGAATGTTGTTAAAAAACATACCAAACCCAATCCCATGAAAGGCGAGTCGGGTGGTATTGTGGACAAGACAATGCCGATTCACCAGTCTAATGTTGCGATTTTCAATGCTGCATCGGGTAAGGCTGATCGCGTCGGTATCAAGTTGCAGGCTGATGGCAAACGCGTTCGCGTTTACAAGTCAAGCGGCGAAGAAATCAAGGTGGCATAAACATGGCTCGTTTGCAACAAATCTACCGTGAAAAGCTGGCTCCTGAGTTGATGGCCAAATTTGGCTACAAATCGCCTATGGAAGTTCCGCGATTGACGAAAATCACGCTGAACATGGGCGTGAGTGAAGCAGTGGCTGATAAAAAAGTGATGGATCATGCGGTGGGTGATTTGACCAAAATTGCGGGTCAAAAACCTGTGGTGACCATGTCCAAGAAAGCCATTGCCGGCTTCAAGATTCGTGAAAACCAGGCCATTGGATGCATGGTAACTTTGCGCGGAGCGCAGATGTTTGAATTTCTGGATCGCTTTGTAACCGTGGCGCTGCCCCGGGTGCGTGACTTCCGTGGTATTTCCGGTCGATCGTTTGATGGCCGGGGTAACTACAACATCGGTGTCAAAGAGCAGATTATTTTTCCTGAGATTGAATACGACAAGGTGGATGCCTTGCGTGGTCTCAATATCAGCATCACGACAACGGCCAAGACCGACGATGAGTGCAAGGCACTCCTTGCTGGCTTCCGTTTCCCCTTCAAGAACTGAGGTGATCTGTGGCTAAGATGGCTTTAATCGAGCGCGAGCTCAAAAGAGACAAACTGGTTGCCAAGTACGCAAAAAAACATGCGGAATTGAAGGCGATTTCAACCGATGCCAAGCGCACCGATGAAGAGCGCGCGGCAGCACGGCTTGGTTTGCAAATGTTGCCTCGCAACGCTAACCCGACTCGTCAACGTAACCGTTGCGCGATCACCGGTCGTCCACGTGGCACATTCCAGCATTTTGGTTTGGCACGTGCAAAGATTCGCGAAATGGCGTTTGCGGGTGAAATACCTGGCATCGTCAAAGCAAGCTGGTAATCGGCAGGAGATATAGATATGAGCATGAGTGATCCGATCGCCGACCTGCTGACACGCATTCGAAATGCGCAAATGGTTGCAAAAACGTCAGTCTGTGTACCTTCGTCAAAAGTGAAGATTGCAATTACCCAAGTCCTCAAGGATGAAGGCTACATTGACGACTTCAAGGTTACGACGGTTGACGGCAAGTCTGAACTTGAAATTGCCTTGAAGTATTACGCAGGCCGCCCTGTGATTGAGCGCATTGAGCGTGTCAGTCGTCCTGGCTTGCGCGTTTATCGTGGCAGTGATGCCATTCCGCAAGTCCAGAATGGCCTGGGTGTGGCTATTGTTACGACCCCGAAGGGGGTTATGACAGATCGCAAAGCACGTGCTACCGGTGTCGGTGGCGAAGTGCTCTGCTACGTCGCATAACGCGTGGCATTGAGGAGAAACATAAGATGTCCCGTATAGCAAAAATGCCCGTCACCATTCCCGCCGGAGTGGATGTGACGATGAATGATCTGAACTTAAGCGTCAAGGGTTCAGGTGGTGTGTTGACTTTGGCTAATAACGCCATGGTCAAGATCACCTCTGATTCTGGCAAGTTGAGTTTCAATGCAGCCAATGAATCTCGTGAAGCTGATGCCATGGCAGGTACCTTGCGCCAGTTGGTCAACAACATGGTGATTGGTGTGACCAAAGGCTTTGAAAAAAAGCTGACCTTGATTGGTGTGGGCTACAAAGCACAAGCTCAAGGTAAGAAGCTCAACCTGGTGGTTGGGTATTCGCACCCGGTAGACAAGGAAATGCCAGAAGGTATTTCTGTGGCCACCCCGACACCAACTGAGATTGTGATCAAAGGCGCTGATCGTCAGCGCGTGGGTCAGGTGGCAGCTGAGATTCGTGCAATTCGTCCGCCAGAGCCTTACAAAGGCAAGGGCATTCGCTATGCGGATGAAAAAGTTGCAATCAAAGAAACCAAGAAGAAATAAGGATCTGCATCATGTTGAGCAAAAAAGAGCAGCGTCTTCGCAGAGCCCGTCAAACTCGTATCCGTATCGCCAATCAAGGTGTGGCACGGTTGACGGTAAACCGTACCAACTTGCATATTTATGCCAGTGTTATTTCTGGCGATGGCACCAAGGTGCTAGCCACAGCCTCTACATCCGAAGCCGCGGTTCGCCAATCATTGGGTGGGTCGGGTAAGGGGGGCAACGTTGCTGCTGCGCAAGTGGTTGGCAAACGTGTGGCTGAAAAAGCCAAAGCCGCCGGTATTGAAAAGGTGGCGTTTGACCGTGCTGGATTTGCGTACCATGGCCGCGTCAAAGCGTTGGCTGATGCGGCACGTGAAGCTGGGTTGCAGTTCTAAGCAGATCGGAAATTAAGATGGCTAAAGTACAAGCGAAAATGCAAGGTAAGGCTGAAGGGCCTGAGGATGGTCTGCGCGAAAAAATGATCGCGATCAATCGTGTCACCAAAGTGGTGAAAGGTGGTCGGATTCTTGGTTTTGCAGCGCTGACAGTGGTTGGTGATGGTGATGGTACCGTTGGCATGGGTAAGGGAAAATCTAAGGAAGTTCCCGCTGCCGTGCAAAAAGCAATGGAAGAAGCCCGTCGAAACATGGCCAAGTTTGCTTTGAAGAATGGCTCTATTCACCACAAAGTCTTTGGTCAGCATGGTGCGGCATCAGTCATGATGGCTCCAGCTCCCAAAGGTACAGGCATCATTGCTGGTGGTCCCATGCGCGCTGTGTTTGAAGTGCTGGGCATCACGGATATTGTGGCCAAAAGCCATGGTTCGTCGAACCCCTATAACATGGTGCGTGCAACGCTTGATGCGTTGTCGCATGCAACGACACCTTCGGTTGTGGCTGCCAAGCGCGGTAAGTCAATTGAAGAGCTGTTTGCTTAACTGGAGTTCTGAAAATGACAACGCAAAAGAAAGTTACCGTGAAACTGGTGCGTAGCCCGATTGGTTGTGCAGAGTCTCATCGTGCAACAGTTCGTGGTTTAGGTCTGCGCAAGGTGCATAGCACCAGCGAATTGGTTGATACGCCTGAAGTGCGTGGCATGATCAACAAGATCAGCTATCTGGTCAAAGTGCTTTAAGAGGTAAATGATGGAACTCAATGGCATCAAGCCGGCTGACGGCGCAAAACATTACAAACGACGTGTTGGTCGTGGTATCGGTTCAGGTTTGGGTAAGACCGCTGGACGTGGTCATAAAGGGCAAAAGTCTCGTGCAGGCGGATACCATAAAGTTGGCTTTGAAGGCGGTCAGATGCCTATGCAACGTCGTCTGCCTAAACGTGGTTTTAAATCATCACAACTGAAATTTAACGCCGAAGTTACATTGACAGCGCTAAATCAACTTGATGCGACTGACATTGACGTTTTGGTGCTTAAGCAGGCAGGTTTGGTTGGTCAGCTTGCCAAGGTGGTTAAGATCATTAAGACCGGTGTAGTGACCAAAGCATTCAAACTGAATGGCGTAGGTGCGACATCAGCAGCGAAGTCGGCTATCGTTGCAGCTGGTGGCAGTGTTGCTTAATTCTCGATTTGGGACTTGCATCAGTGGCAACATCTAGTTCAACATCATCAACCAAGACGGACAAGTATGGTGACTTGCGTCGCCGTCTTGTCTTTTTGCTGTTGGCACTCGTGGTTTATCGTGTCGGCGCTCATATTCCTGTGCCGGGCATAGATGCGGCTCAGCTGCAACAGTTTTTTAAAGGACAGCAGGGTGGCATTTTGGGCATGTTCAACATGTTCTCGGGTGGTGCCTTGTCCAGATTCACTATTTTTGCGCTGGGTATCATGCCTTATATCTCGGCATCGATCATCATGCAGTTGATGGGTTATGTTTTGCCTTCGTTTGAGCAGCTAAAAAAAGAAGGCGAAGCCGGGCGTCGCAAAATTACACAATATACCCGATATGGCACTCTGGGCTTGGCATTGTTCCAGTCCTTAGGTATAGCTGTTGCGCTTGAAAGCTCAGCTGGTTTGGTAATTTCACCCGGTTTTGGTTTTCGTATGACAGCTGTGGTGACCCTGACAGCAGGCACTTTGTTTTTGATGTGGCTAGGCGAGCAAATTACCGAGCGTGGATTAGGAAACGGTATCTCGATTCTGATTTTTGCTGGTATTGCAGCTGGTTTGCCCAATGCGATTGGTGGACTGCTTGAGTTGGTTCGCACTGGAGCTATGAGCATCATCGTTTCGCTGTTTATTGTTATTTTGGTTGCTTTGGTAACTTACTTTGTTGTATTTGTTGAACGTGGGCAACGAAAGATTCTCGTGAACTATGCACGTCGTCAAGTCGGTAACAAGGTTTATGGTGGCCAATCCTCGCATTTACCTTTGAAACTCAACATGGCTGGTGTGATCCCGCCAATTTTTGCATCATCAATTATTCTGCTTCCTGCGACAGTGGTGGGTTGGTTTAGTGCTGGTGACTCCATGCGATGGTTGAAGGACATGGCAGGATCATTGACCCCTGGACAACCGATTTATGTGATGTTGTATGCAGCTGCTATTATTTTCTTTTGCTTTTTTTATACAGCACTGGTTTTTAATAGTCGTGAAACAGCGGATAACTTGAAAAAAAGTGGTGCTTTTGTTCCCGGTATACGGCCAGGTGACAACACAGCCAAATACATCGACAAAATTTTATTGAGATTAACGTTTGTGGGTGCAATTTACATTACTCTAGTTTGTCTATTGCCTGAATTTTTGATCCTTAAGTACAACGTACCGTTTTACTTTGGTGGTACATCATTGCTGATTATTGTTGTAGTGACCATGGATTTCATGGCGCAAGTACAAAATTATTTGATGTCTCAGCAATATGAATCCTTGCTTAAAAAAGCTAACTTTAAGGCTACTTGAGGTTAACTATGGCAAAAGATGATGTGATTCAAATGCAGGGAGAGATTGTTGAAAATCTCCCAAACGCTACCTTTCGGGTCAAACTTGAAAACGGGCATGTGGTGCTGGGTCACATTTCCGGAAAAATGAGGATGCACTACATTCGAATTTTGCCAGGAGACAAGGTAACAGTCGAGTTGACACCCTACGACTTGAGTCGGGCACGTATTGTGTTTCGGGCTAAGTAGTTTTTATTTATCAGGAATTAGGAGAACGCAATGAAAGTTTCTGCTTCGGTGAAAAAGATTTGCCGTAATTGCAAAATTATTCGACGCAAGGGCGTGGTTCGTGTGATCTGTACAGATCCTCGTCACAAACAGCGTCAGGGTTAAGCGCAAGAGTTATAGAGGACCAAAATGGCACGTATCGCTGGTATTAATATCCCCCCGCAGCAGCACGCTGAAATTGGCTTGACAGCAATTTTTGGTGTTGGTCGTAGTCGCGCTCGCAAAATTTGTGAATCGTGCGGCATTGAATATTCCAAAAAAATCAAGGATCTCTCTGATCACGAACTGGAAAAAGTTCGTGATGAGGTCGCCAAATTCACCATTGAGGGTGATCTCCGTCGTGAAACAACGATGAATATCAAACGATTGATGGATATCGGCTGCTATAGGGGTTTCCGTCATCGCCGCGGTCTCCCTCTGCGTGGCCAGCGCACACGCACCAATGCGCGTACGCGAAAAGGCCCTCGTAAAGCAGCGGCTTCGCTCAAGAAATAACCGGTTCTGAAAGATCACTATGGCTAAAGCACCTGCTAATAACGCATCTCAGCGTGTTCGCAAAAAAGTACGAAAAAATGTTGCTGACGGTATTGCACACGTTCATGCATCCTTCAACAACACCATCATCACAATCACCGATCGTCAAGGCAATTCTTTGTCATGGGCATCTTCTGGTGGTCAAGGTTTCAAAGGCTCACGTAAATCAACTCCTTTTGCTGCTCAAGTAGCTTCTGAAGTGGCTGGACGTGCTGCGATTGAGCAAGGCATCAAAAACCTTGATGTGGAAATTAAAGGCCCAGGTCCTGGTCGTGAATCGTCTGTTCGCGCTTTAGCTGCCTTGGGTATCCGCATCAACATGATCGCTGATGTGACACCGGTACCACACAACGGTTGCCGCCCACAAAAGCGTCGTCGTATCTAATTTTTATCAAGCCCACCGCCATGATCCAAACGGGTTGTGGCTCCTGCGCCATGCGCAGCAGATGACTAAAAGGAAACTCAAGTGGCACGTTATCTAGGCCCGAAGGCCAAACTTTCACGCCGTGAAGGCACAGACTTGTTTCTCAAGAGCGCACGCCGTTCTATTGGTGACAAAGCAAAATTTGACTCTAAACCTGGTCAGCATGGACGCACTTCAGGTGCTCGCACCTCTGATTACGGTACACAACTGCGTGAGAAGCAAAAAGTCAAACGCATGTACGGCATCCTTGAAAAGCAGTTCCGTCGCTATTTTGAAGAGGCTGATCGTCGCAAGGGCAACACAGGTGCTAACCTTCTAGGCCTGCTAGAAAGCCGTCTGGACAACGTCGTGTACCGTATGGGCTTTGGCTCGACACGTGCTGAAGCTCGTCAGTTGGTTTCACACAAGGCCCTCTTGGTTAATGGCAAATCAGTCAACATTCCATCGTTTATGGTCAAGGCTGGTGATGTGATTGCTGTGCGTGAAAAATCCAGCAAGCAGACCCGTATTGCAGAAGCCCTGCAATTGGCTCAACAAGTAGGCATGCCGACTTGGGTGGAAGTCAATGCTGACAAGGCTGAAGGTGTCTTTAAATCTGTACCAGATCGTGACCAATTTGCTGCCGATGTAAATGAATCTTTGATCGTTGAGTTGTACTCGCGCTAATTGGATCTGTTGGTTTTTTTCTTGCTGGGAAGGCCTTGGTTGGCCTTCTGGCGTTTGTCAGCCTTACCGATGTAACGAGTCGGGGGTATTGAGAGGGTTATTTCATGCAAAGTAGTTTACTGAAGCCAAAAGCAATTCATGTGGAACAACTTAGTCCAAATCGGGCCAAAGTTGTCCTAGAACCCTTTGAGCGCGGTTATGGCCATACACTTGGAAATGCTTTACGGCGCGTTTTGTTGTCGTCCATGCCAGGCTATGCACCTACAGAGGTAACCATTGCGAGTGTGTTGCATGAGTATTCATCCATTGATGGCGTTCATGAAGATGTGGTTAATATTTTGTTGAATCTCAAAGGTGTGGTGTTCAAGCTTCATAACCGTGATGAAGTTACTTTGAGTCTGCGCAAAGACACCGAAGGTGTTGTCTGCGCTCGTGACATTCAGACGCCACATGATGTGGAAATCATCAACCCTGATCATGTCATTGCTAACCTCTCGCAAGGTGGTCGACTGGACATGCAGATCAAGGTTGAAAAAGGCCGTGGTTATGTGCCAGGAACCATGCGCATGCATGGTGACGAAGCCACCAAATCAATTGGCCGTATTGTTCTGGATGCTTCGTACTCCCCCGTTCGACGCGTCAGCTATACCGTTGAGAGTGCTCGCGTCGAGCAGCGTACTGACTTGGACAAACTCATTGTTGATATTGAAACCAATGGTGCTATTACTGCTGAAGATGCTGTGCGTGCTTCTGCAAAAATTTTGGTTGAGCAATTGGCTGTCTTTGCGCAACTCGAAGGCGGGGAAGTTGATGCAATTGTCTCTTCTTCGTCTCGCAGCAGTTCACAATTTGACCCGGTACTTTTGCGCCCAGTTGATGAACTTGAACTCACAGTTCGTTCAGCGAACTGCTTGAAAGCTGAGAATATTTACTACATTGGTGACCTGATTCAGCGCACTGAAAATGAACTTCTCAAAACTCCGAATCTAGGCCGTAAGTCTCTCAACGAGATCAAGGAAGTTCTTGCTTCCCGTGGTTTGACCTTGGGTATGAAGCTTGAAAGCTGGCCGCCTGCGGCCTTGGAAAAACGTTAATTTTTAACCACGCAAATAGCAGTACCTTGTACGGCTGCCATCATTCAAATTAAGGAAATAATATGCGTCACGGACTTGGTCTGCGTAAGCTGAATCGGACATCTTCCCATCGCCTGGCGATGCTCCGTAACATGATGAATTCTTTGATCGCTCATGAAGTGATTAAAACCACTCTTCCCAAGGCAAAAGAACTTCGTCGCGTGATTGAACCCATGATCACTCTGGCCAAAGAAGCCACAGTGGCTAATCGCCGTCTGGCGTTTGACCGCCTTCGTGATCGCGACAGCGTCGTTAAGCTGTTCAATGAACTCGGTCCCCGCTTCAAGGCACGGCCAGGTGGCTACACCCGCATTTTAAAAATGGGTTTTCGTGTGGGAGACAATGCGCCCATGGCTGTGGTTGAACTGGTAGATCGATCTGTAGTAGAAGAAAAACTTAATGAACCTGCAGTTCCTTCAGAATAAGTTATAATACG
>MNXW01000108.1 GCA_001871515.1 Comamonadaceae bacterium CG2_30_57_122 | reverse complement strand
GGCACATTTTGCACATCACCTTTAACTGACTGGCCCTGGCAGCTGGGGCGGCAGAAGAAGTCGGCCTTGGACAGGTCGGCCACCGTGCCGATGTCTTTGTCGCCCCGGCCCGACAGGTTGACCAGAATCGACTGGTCCGCGCGCATGGTCTTGGCCAGCTTCATGGCGTAAGCGATAGCGTGGCTGGATTCCAGCGCCGGGATGATGCCTTCGGTGCGGCACAGGTAGTGGAAGGCATCCAGGGCCTCTTTGTCGGTGATGCCGACGTATTGGGCGCGGCCAATGTCGTGCAGGTAAGCGTGCTCGGGGCCGACACCGGGGTAGTCCAGCCCGGCGCTGATGCTGTGGGTTTCGGTGACCTGGCCGTTGTCGTCTTGCAGCACATAGGTGCGGTTGCCGTGCAGCACGCCGGGGCTGCCACGCTGGATGCTGGCCGAATGGTGGCCGCTGTCCATGCCCTCGCCAGCAGCCTCCACGCCAATCAGTTGCGTCGCCTCATGCTGGATGTAGGGGTAAAAGATGCCCATGGCATTGCTGCCGCCGCCGACGCAGGCGGTGACCACGTTGGGCTGCGCGCTCTTGCAGCCTGCGGCTTTGAGCATCTGGGGCATTTGCACCAGACATTCCTTGCCGATGACGCTTTGAAAATCGCGCACCATCATCGGGTAGGGGTGCGGCCCGGCTACGGTGCCGATGATGTAGAAGGTGTTGTCCACGTTGGCGACCCAGTCGCGCATGGCTTCGTTCAGTGCGTCTTTGAGCGTGCGGCTGCCGCTGGTGACCGGTACCACGGTGGCACCCAGCAGCTTCATGCGGTAGACGTTGGGGCTTTGGCGTTTGACATCCTCGCTGCCCATGTAGACCACGCATTCCAGAGCGTAGCGGGCGCAGATGGTGGCGGTGGCCACGCCGTGCTGGCCAGCGCCGGTTTCGGCAATGATGCGCGGCTTGCCCATGCGCTTGGCCAGCATGGCCTGGCCGATGGTGTTGTTGATCTTGTGCGCGCCGGTGTGGTTCAAATCCTCGCGCTTTAAAAAGATTTGCGCGCCACCCATCTCGCGGCTCATGCGTGCGGCGTGGTACACCGGGCTGGGGCGGCCCACATAGTGCGCCATCTCGTAGTCAAACTCGGCCATGAAGGCCGGGTCATGCTGGTACTTGGCGTACGCGTCTTTAAGCTCATTGATGGCGTGGGTCAAGGTCTCGGAGGCGAAACTGCCGCCGTAAATGCCAAAGTGACCACGTGGGTCGGGTTGTTGGTAATTGAACATGGTGTTATTTAATTGATAGCTGCCGGTGCTTATTGGATAAGGGCTAGAGGCTTATTTTCTTTAAAAAATGAAATTATCTGGATCAGACAAGTCCGGTATCTTGGCTTTGTGGGGTTGGTCTGCAGCAACCTGAATTCTGTAGGATTGACTTCAGTCAACCTGGCCGACTGAAGTCGGCCCTGCGGGTTCACGAGTTCGCAGGGTATGGCTCAACTGCACATCATTCTGTCTGCCATGCGCACAGCCGCAACAAATTTCCGAACCCTTTCGGGGTCTTTGATGCCTTTGTGCCCTGGCATTTCAACGCCCGAGCTGACATCCACGGCCAGCGTTTTACAACGCGGGCGCAGCTGCGCCATGCCATCGGCTACGTTGGCAGCATTTAACCCACCACTCAAAACGAGGTGAGCGTTGACGTTTGGAGGCAGCAGTGACCAATTGAATGTGTGCCCGCCACCGCCGTACCCGTCAACCTGCGCGTCCAGCAAAATGGCTTGAGCTTGTGAAAAATCTTGGATGAATTTTAAGAGATCAAAGCCGCGCCCGGCTTCGCCCAGTGGAATGCGTGCTGCGCGCAGATAAGGGCGCTGCCCTTGCTGGCTGGCCGCCCAGCAGTCTGCAGGTGTTTCATCACCATGAAATTGGGCTATAGCCCCCGTCACACCTGCGCAAGCAGCTATTACTTTTGAATATTCTTGGTTGACAAACAGCAGCACTGGGGCAACAAACGGTGGCAGTCGGCGGGCCAGCTCGGCGGCGCGTTGGGGCGACACATGGCGAGGGCTTTTGTCATAAAGCACAAAACCGATGGCATCCGCACCTGCTTCAACGGCAGCATCCACGTCCTGCTCGCGGGTCAGACCACAAATTTTGATGCGGGTGCGTTGCTGTGGTTGGGTCGATTCAGGGAGGGCGGTGTCGGTCATGGCAGCAGGTCAAAAAGCGGTGTTTGTTGCGGCAAACCCCATGGTGGGTCGTAGCGGGGGCCCAAAAAGTACAAGCCATCGGGTGAAAACGTGGGCGCGGCGGCATCGCGGTCGCGTGCGGCCAGCACCTCGCTGATCCACTCTGGCGGCTTGCGACCGTCACCCACCATCAGCAGGCAGCCCATGAGGTTGCGAATCATGTGGTGCAAAAACGCGTTGGCCTCAAATTCAAAACGCCAGTAGGCGCCACGGCGGCTGATGTCGATGCGCATCAGCTGCTTGATGGGCGACAAGGCCTGGCAGGCGCTGGCGCGAAACGAGGTGAAGTCGTGTTCGCCGATCAGCAGTGCAGCAGCCTGCTGCATGCGCTCCTGGTTCAAAGGGCGGTGTACCCAGCCGACCCGGCCCAGCTCCACGCTGGGGCGCACCGGCGACGCCAGCAGGCTGTAGGCATAGCGGCGCGACACGGCACTGGCGCGGCAATGGAACGCCAGCGGCATTTGTTTGGCCCATTGCACGGCAATGTCACGCGGCAGCAGGGCGTTGGGGCCGCGCACCCAGGAGGATTCGGGTCGGTCCAAAGGGGTGTCAAAGTGGACCACCTGCATCATTGCGTGCACACCAGCATCGGTGCGCCCGGCGCACAGGGTGGAGATGCGGTGGTTGGCAAACTGCCCCAGCGCTTTTTCAAGCTGGTCTTGCACCGTTTGCCCGGACGGCTGGCTTTGCCAACCCTGGTAATGGCCGCCTTGGTAGCTGATGCCCAGCGCCAGCCGCACCCGGTCTTGCTGGTTCGCAGTCATCCGCTACCGGGTCACAGCCGACTGAGTGCGAGCTGCGCCTTGGCCTTCATGTCACCGCTGGCCTCGCCGATGACTTCTTCAATCAGGGCGCGGGCACCGTCGTCGTCACCGATGGCTTTGAATTCTTGGGCCAGAGCCAACTTGGTTTCAAGTGGGTCACCCGTCACCTCTGGGAAGCTGCCCGACTGGGTTTCGGACTCTTCATCGTATTCGGCTTGGAGAGGTTCAGCAGAGGTGCCAGACTTGGTCAATTCACCTGGTTTAGTGCCGGCAAAGTCCAACGACAAGGAACCCAGGTCGAATTCCATCATGCCGGATTCAGAGGCTGGGGTGGGTTCTTCAACCCGTGCTGGTATCGAAAGCACCTGGGTTTTGTCGAACGCCATGGAGCCGACTGGGGCTTGTTCTGGCTCTGGCTCTGGCTCTGGCTCTGGTGTTGGGGCGGGGGCTTCAAACTGGGGTTCGGTTTTTGGCAATGGCACATAGCCGCTGCTGGTGCCGGCCTGGTTCATGGCCGCTTCAAGCGCCATCAGTTCCATGGGTTCGGGTTCAGACCATGAGGCATCAGCTGTATAGGCTTGGGCCGGTATGGGTTGTTCGGCTTGCGCTGCTTCTGGTGGCTTGACAGATTCGGCAACACCGTCTGGCAAATCGGGCTCATCGAGTGAAAAATCAAGGTCCAGATCAAGTTCAGTATTGCCTGCATCCGACACCATGGGTGCAGGACTTGCCGCTGGAGTCTCTGCGCTCAAGCCGGGAGACACGGTGTCGATGCCGGCCGGGCGCGTGGGGGCGCTGGGGTCGTAGTGTGGCTGTCCGCCAGGCAAATACAGGGCATTGTCGGGATCCAGCGACAGACCTTTTGCGCAAATCTGCTCCCAGTCTGGCCCGAGTCCGTTGGTCAAATTGAAAGCCAGGGTGGCGATGGCTTCAAACGCCTTGGCATCGCGGCGCTTGGCGTAAATTTCGAGCAATTTTTGGTGGATGGCCAGACGCTCCGGGCGTGTGCGCAGTGCGTCTTTCAGGATTTCTTCGGCTTGCAGGTCGCGGCCATAGGCCAGATAGACATCGGCCTCGGCCACGGGGTCGACATCATCCACCGCATCAAGCTGGCTGGGCGAATAGATCATGGAAGATCCGGTGGTACCGCTGTCACTGGTGTTGACGTTTTTGCCACCACTGTTGCCAAAAAAAGATTCAGCCTGCAGCCTGCTGTCGCCAAACGTGCTGTCTTGCGATGCATGCTTGCGTTGCCTGAATTTGTAGAAACCCAGTCCGGCCAGCAGGGCAATCAGCCCAGCAGCCCCAGCAGGAACCAGTGGGTCTTCCAGCAAGTTGTCCATGAAACTGGGTTCTGCCACAGGAACCAATGCGATTGGAGCAGCTTTTGAAGCCGGTTTAACAGGCATCGACGCGGCAGCAACGGCCGGCATCTCGACGGCAGCGCTAACAGCAGCGCTAACAGCAGGGCTAGCGACTGATGCCGCCATTGCAGGCGCTGGTTTGGCCGCAGAGGCAGCAGCCACCGCACTGGATGCAGCGGCTATTTGACTCAGGTCTTGAATGTTTTTTGTAACCTCAGCCGCACGACTGGCAGCGGCCTTGGCGTTTTGTGCCTGAGCCATCTGGTCTACGCTGTTTTTGGTGCTGACCGCTCCTTTGGACAGCGTTAGCTTGTCGGGTGTGGCTGCACCTGGTTTCTTGTCTTGAACGTTGGCTTGTAGTTTGCCGCTGACTTCACGTCCATTGGGGGTCACTGGTGCGGTGGGGGTGCTTCTGGCCAGGTTACGCCTGAAATTGTTGAAATCCTGGCTTTGTGCCATGATGATTTGCTTGGCCTGCGCCGCTGGTGTTTCAGCGGCTTGTGCCTGTGTGGGCAGGGTCACCAGTGAACCGGCCTTGATGCGGTTGACGTTGCTGTTAATAAAGGCATCGGGGTTGCTGCGCAACAGAGCCACCAGCATTTGATCTAAGGACACATTGGCGGGTTGGTGGGCTGCCGCAATACGCCCAGCTGTGTCACCGGCTCTGACGATGATTTGGTTGGACTCTGCCTCATCCGCATGAGGTTGCGGTTTGGATGCTGGTTTGGCTGCTGTGGCCGAAGTTGCGCGCGGCGCGGAGGCTTGTGGGCTGGCGGCGACGGCTGGGCGTTGCGGTGTGGCGGCGGGCTTGGCTAGTGGCGACAGTGGCGACAGTGGCACTTGCGCGGGCGTGATCGCAGGGGTACTGTTGCGTAGACTGGAGGGGTCGAACAGCATGGTGTAGTCACGCACGATGCGACCCGTGTTCCAGCGAGCCTCAATGATCAGGTCCACAAAGGGTTCCTGGATGACGCGGTCACTGCTGAGCTTGATGTAGGCGCGGCCATCAGGTCGTCGTTGTAACGTGGTCTGCAAGTTGGTCATGACCACGTTGTAGTCAAGCCCAGCGGCCTTGAAGGCATCGGGCGTAGCCACCTTGGTGACCAAGCTGCTGGCTTCGTCCGCATTGATGTCTAGAATTTCGATTTCCGCCCTCAGGGGGTCACCCAAAGCGGACAGGACATTCACGCGCCCCAATGAAAGGGCATTGGCGTTGGTCGCCCCCAAACCCAGCACCACAGCTGTTGCTATGGCGGTGAATTGCCACTGATAAGACTTTGCAATCAATTTGTCAACTCCGGTTTGGCAGACTGCGACAAACAGACTGCACGGCTCCAAAAGACCGATAACTTTAAACAATTAAAAGTACCTTAGCATCAATGGCTTAGCCTGACAAGTTCATTCAGCCGATGAACTTGGTACAGTGTTCCATCCAACACCAATTAGCGGATTTTATGTTGTAGCCCGACAACGTCGTCGAACATGCATCAAGGCTATGACGCGATGCTTCAAACGGGTCATGCAGCCAGCAAAATCCGCAGCATGCGGCGCAGTGGCTCGGCCGCACCCCACAGCAGTTGGTCACCCACGGTGAAGGCTCCCACATACTCTGGGCCCATGGCAAGTTTGCGGATGCGCCCCACAGGAATACTCAGCGTGCCGGTGACGGCCACAGGGGTCAGGTCTTTCACCGTGGCTTCACGGTTGTTGGGCACCACTTTGACCCAGGCGTTGTCGGCGGCGATCATGGCTTCAATGTCGGCACTGGGCACGTTCTTCTTAAGCTTGAAAGTCAGCGCCTGGCTGTGGCAGCGCATCGCGCCGACGCGCACGCAAAAGCCGTCCACCGGGGTCTCAGCGCTACCAAACAGGGCGCCTTGACCCATGATTTTGTTGGTTTCGGCCATGCCTTTCCATTCTTCGCGCGATGTGCCCCAGCCTTCTTCGTCGTGGTGTTTGCCAATGCCAAGGTCTTTGTCGATCCAGGGAATCAGCGAGCCCCCCAGGGGCACGCCAAAGTTGGCGGTTTCAGCAGCGATCAAAGCACGCTGTTTGGCGATTACTTTGCGGTCAATCTCGAGGATGGCCGATTTGGGGTCGTCCAGCAGCGCCTTGACCTCGGCGTTGAGAGTGCCGTATTGGGTGAGCAGTTCACGCATGTGCTGCGCACCGCCACCGCTGGCTGCCTGGTAGGTTTGGGTGCTCATCCATTCGACCAGGCCGGCTTTGTAGAGCGCGCCCACGCCCATCAGCATGCAGCTCACGGTGCAGTTGCCGCCAATCCAGTTGTTGCCGCCCTTGGCCAGCGCCGTCTGGATGACCGGCAGGTTCACCGGGTCAAGGATGATGATGGCATCGTCTTTCATGCGCAGGGTGGAGGCGGCGTCAATCCAGTGCCCCGTCCAGCCTGCACTGCGCAGTTTGGGAAACACTTCAGTGGTGTAGTCGCCGCCCTGGGCGCTGATGATGATGGCGCATTTTTTCAGGGCTTCGATGTCGAACGCGTCTTTGAGCTTGGTTTCATTCTTGGCCCAGGCGGGCGCTTGGCCACCCGCGTTGGAGGTGGAGAAAAATACCGGCTCGATCAGGGCAAAGTCGCCTTCGCTTTGCATGCGATCCATCAGGACCGAGCCGACCATGCCACGCCAACCGACCAAACCTACCAGATTGCCCACTTTCATCGCTTTAGCCTTTCAGAATATTGAAACAGATGTTGCTTGTTTTTGAACTGTACCGTGCGCTGCTTAGGCCAATGCCTTGACGACCGCATCGCCCATGTCTCGGGTGCTGACACGGGTGCAGCCTGCACTGTGAATGTCGGCCGTGCGCAAGCCTTGTGCCAACACCTTTTTGACGGCCGCCTCGATGCGTTCGGCCGCTTGCGGCTGGTTCAGGCTAAAGCGCAGCATCATGGCTGCACTCAAAATAGTGGCCAATGGGTTGGCGATACCTTTGCCCGCAATGTCAGGCGCGCTGCCATGGCTGGGTTCGAACAAGCCCTGGTGGTTGGCGTTCATGGACGCTGAAGGCAGCATGCCGATAGAGCCGGTGAGCATGGAAGCCTCGTCGCTCAAAATGTCACCAAACAGGTTGCCTGTGACCACCACGTCAAACTTCTTGGGGGCACGCACCAGCTGCATTGCGGCGTTGTCCACATACATGTGGTCTAGCGCGATGTCAGGGTATTGCTGCCCCACTTCAGTGACCACGTCTTTCCAGAATTGAAAGGTTTCCAACACGTTGGCTTTGTCGACGCTGGTGACGCGGCCTTCTGAGCCAGCTGCTTTGCGTTTGCGCGCAGCCTGAAAAGCCACGTGCGCAATGCGCTCGATTTCCGGACGGCTGTAGCGCATGGTGTCAAAGGCTTCTTCAGTGCCTGGAAAGTGACCGTCTACGGCGGTGCGTCGGCCACGCGGCTGGCCAAAATAAATGTCGCCAGTCAACTCACGCACAATCAAAATGTCCAAGCCTGCGATCAGTTCAGGTTTCAGGCTGGACGCGCCCACCAGTTCTTCATAACAAATTGCAGGGCGAAAGTTGGCAAACAGCCCCAGGTGTTTGCGCAGCCCCAAAATGGCTTGCTCAGGGCGCAGCGGGCGATCGAGCTTGTCGTATTTCCAGTCGCCCACGGCACCAAAAAGAACGGCATCGGCTTCTTTTGCCAGCTTCAGGGTCGCGTCTGGCAGGGGATGACCGTAGGCCTCATAAGCGGCACCGCCAACCAAGGCCGATTCCATCTCGAACTTTAAATCCAGGGCGTGAAGCACCTTGACTGCCTCGGCCACAATTTCGGTGCCAATGCCGTCGCCGGGTAAAACTGCAATTTTCATTATTTTGCTATTAAATATGTAGCTGCTTACGCAAGCATGGTGTGGGCTAGCCACGGTTTTTGTGCAAGACGTTCAGTCTCAAACGCTTTGATTTTGTCGGCATGACGCAGGGTTAAACCAATGTCATCGAGCCCGTTGAGCAAGCAGTATTTACGAAAGGCCTGCACCTCAAAAGGCAGTTCGTCCCCGTTGGGTTTGAGGATGACCTGGCGTTCCAGGTCAATGGTCAGTGCATAGCCAGGGAACGCCGCCACATCGTCAAACAGCTGCGCTACTCGGGATTCGGTCAGCACAATCGGCAGCAAGCCATTTTTGAAACTGTTGTTGAAAAAAATGTCGGCATAGCTGGGGGCAATGATGGCCCGAAAGCCATACTGGTCGATTGCCCAGGGCGCGTGCTCACGTGAGGAGCCACAACCAAAGTTCTTGCGCGCCAACAGAATGGATGCGCCCTGAAAGCGCGGCTGGTTCAGCACGAAATCAGGATTGGGTTTGCGGCTTGCCGGGTCTTGGCCGGGGTAGCCTGCGTCCAGGTAGCGCCACTCGTCAAACAGGTTTTGACCAAATCCGGTTTTGCGAATGGATTTGAGGAATTGCTTGGGAATGATGGCATCGGTGTCGACATTTTCGCGATCCATCGGGGCCACCAGACCCTTGTGCAAGGTGAATTTTTGCATGGAAGATGCCTAATTTTTCTTGCCCGCGCCTTCGATGGCCGAGCCTGCTTTTTGGATGTCCTGCCCCATACCTTTGACGGTATTGCAACCGGTCAGCGCGATCACGGCGATGCTTAATAAGCCGATGAGAAGTGATTTCATGTTAGAGCCTTTCGTGGTTTTAAACAAACTTGCGAACATCAACAAAATGCCCATGAATGGCTGCAGCAGCAGCCATGGCCGGACTCACCAGGTGGGTGCGCCCGCCCGCGCCTTGGCGGCCTTCAAAGTTGCGGTTGCTGGTGGAAGCACAGCGCTCACCCGGTTCCAGTCGATCAGCATTCATGGCCAGGCACATGGAGCACCCAGGTTCGCGCCACTCAAAACCGGCGGCACGAAAAATCTCATGTAAACCTTCTCGCTCTGCCTGTTCCTTGACCAAGCCCGAGCCAGGTACCACCATGGCCAAACGGATGTTGGATGCCACTTTGCGACCCAGGGTTTTGACCACGGCAGCGGCTTCACGCATGTCTTCAATGCGGCTGTTGGTGCAAGAGCCAATAAAGACCTTGTCTACATACAGGTCGTTTAGGGCTTTGCCGGGCTCCAGCCCCATGTAGGTTAGCGCCCGCTCAATGGCGCCGCGTTTGTTGGCCTCTTTTTCGTAGTCTGGGTCGGGCACGCGGTCGTTGATGCCCAGTACCATTTCTGGTGAAGTACCCCAGGTGACTTGGGGCACCAGTTGGGAAGCATCCAGGTCGATTACGGCGTCAAAAACCGCGTCGGCATCGGAGTGCAGGGTGTTCCAGTAGGCCACAGCTTGATCCCATTCGACGGCAGCGGCCGCCGCATTGGGTGCGTTAAAACCTGGCGACAAGGGGCGGTTCTTGACATATTGAATGGTCTTGTCGTCCACCGCTACCAACCCCGCACGTGCACCGGCTTCAATGGCCATGTTGCACACGGTCATGCGGCCTTCCATGCTCAGCGCGCGAATGGCCGCACCGCCAAATTCAATCGTGTAGCCGGTACCGCCGGCGGTGCCAATCTTGCCAATGATGGCCAGCACCATGTCCTTGCCTGTGCAACCGCGTGGCAACAGGCCGTTGACCCGGATCAGCATGTTTTTGGCTTTTTTCGCCAGCAGGGTCTGCGTGGCCATGACGTGTTCCACCTCGCTGGTGCCAATGCCGTGGGCCAGCGCGCCAAAAGCGCCGTGGGTAGAGGTGTGGGAGTCGCCGCAGACCACGGTCATGCCGGGCAGGGTGGCACCGTTTTCAGGACCAATTACGTGCACGATGCCCTGGCGATGTGACATGAAAGGGAAGTAAGCCGCTGCGCCGTATTCCTTGATGTTGGCATCCAGGGTAAGCACTTGCTCTTTACTGGTGGGGTCAGTGATGCCGTCGTAGCCCAGTTCCCAGCCTGTAGTGGGGGTGTTGTGGTCTGCGGTGGCCACGATAGAACTGATTCGCCAGATTTGGCGATGGGTTTGGCGCAGTCCTTCAAACGCCTGCGGGCTGGTGACCTCATGTACCAGATGGCGATCAATGTAGAGCAGGGCGGTACCGTCGTCTTCGGTGTGGACGATGTGTTCGTCCCAGAGTTTGTCGTAAAGGGTGCGTCCCATGGTGGTTCCTTGATAAGGGGCTGATTTTAAACGGCCAGTTGCCAGGTTGCCGCGCTATGTTGCCGCAGAAAAAAACCCGCCGATGTTGCCATCCGGCGGGTTGGTTTTAAGCGGGAGAGCTTAGCGCTTGTTCACAAATAACATGCACATTTGACGCGCCAACTTTGGGCGCACTGCGTCGTTGCAAATCGCTTGTTTAGCAGAACTAAACGGCGCGTTTTGCGCCTAGCACTGCAGCCCAAATCTGTCCGTCAAAATGTCCAACTT
>MNXW01000180.1 GCA_001871515.1 Comamonadaceae bacterium CG2_30_57_122 | reverse complement strand
TGCCAATTGTCATGACCTTGACAACGGTGCTGCAAACTTCACTCAACCCGGCACCGCCTGACCCGATGCAGGCCAAGATGATGTGGTTCATGCCGCTGGCGTTCAGTGTGATGTTCTTCTTCTTCCCGGCTGGCTTGGTGCTGTACTGGATCACCAACAACGTGTTGTCGATTGCCCAGCAGTGGGTCATCAACACCCGCATGGGCGTGCCGCCGAAGTTTCACTTGCCCAAATTCTGAAATTTTGTGGGACAGACCAAAGCCACACGCAGTGGGCGTGCTCTGTCCCCAACACTTTGTCGGATGTTGGATGTTGACTTTGTGGGACAGACCAAAGCCACACGCAGTGGGCGTGCTCTGTCCCCAACACTTTGTCGGATGTTGGAAGTTCACTTTGTGGGACAGACCAAAGCCACACGCAGTGAGCGTGCCCTGTCCCCAACGTCCACGTTTAACAAGAACACCCCAAAACTTGAAACATGCATGGCCTGCGTAGGGCGGGTTTTAACCCGCCATGGCCGACTGAAGTCAGTCCTGCGACAAGCCATTCGTGGCGGCTGCGGGTGTTGTTTCGCGTTAACCGGTTCTGGAATGTCCGCATCAAGCTGGGCTGTGGTTTCGTGAGCTTGCCGCGCCATCAGGATCCGATTGTGGCAATTGCCACCGCACCCGGCCGGGGGGCGGTAGGCATTGTCCGGCTCAGTGGACGGTCCTTGTCGGCCATCAGCCAGGTCTTGTGTGCGCGCACCTTGAAGCCCCGAGAGGCCACCTACACCCCGTTCCTGGATGCCGATGGCACGCCCATCGACCAAGGGTTGGCGATTTTCTTCCCTGCGCCCCATTCCTTCACCGGCGAAGACGTGCTGGAGTTGCAGGCGCATGGCGGGCCGGTGGTGTTGCAGCTGCTACTGGCGCGTTGCCTGGAGCTGGCTCAGAGCGCCGCCGAGAGTACGGTGCTGTTGCCGCATTTGCGTGTGGCCCAGCCGGGCGAATTCTCCGAGCGTGCTTTCCTCAACCACAAGATTGATCTGGCTCAGGCTGAGGCTATTGCCGATCTGATTGATGCGTCAACCGCAGCGGCGGCGCGCAGTGCCACGCGGTCTTTGTCGGGTGCGTTCTCGCAAGAAATTCACCGCCTGCGCGATGCGCTGATCCACCTGCGCATGCTGGTCGAAGCCACCCTGGATTTTCCAGAAGAAGACATTGATTTTTTGCGCCAGGCCGATGCCCACGGCCAGTTGACCCGACTGCTGCAGTCTGTGGCCGAGGTACTGGGACGTGCCAAACAAGGCGCCTTGTTGCGTGAAGGCATCAAGGTGGTGATTGCTGGCCAGCCCAATGCGGGCAAGTCCTCGCTGCTCAATGCGCTGGCTGGGGCTGAACTGGCTATCGTGACTGCCGTGCCAGGCACCACCCGCGACAAAGTCCAGCAAACGATTCAGATTGAAGGCGTGCCAGTGCATGTGATTGACACCGCTGGCCTGCGTGACAGTGCCGACGAGGTGGAGCGCATTGGCATTGCACGTGCATGGGATGCCATCGCACAGGCTGATGCGGTGTTGTTTCTGCATGATCTGACTCGCCAAAACGCTCCTGAATACATAGCTGCAGACGAAGCAATAGCAAGGGCTATGTGCCAAAAACTACCTAAGAATGTACCGGTCATCGATCTCTGGAACAAGGCCGATGCCATGGCGCAGGCAGTGCCGTCTGATGGTTTGGCGCTGTCGGCAAAAACCGGTTTGGGCTTGGATGCACTGCGCCAACGCTTGCTCGCGGTGGCCGGCTGGCAATCGGTGGCCGAGGGCGTTTTTATAGCCCGTGAGCGGCATGTGCAGGCCTTGCAACAGGTTCAACAGCACATCCACAACGCCACACAACAGCTTGATGCCGTCTCGCCAGCGCTTGACTTGCTGGCCGAGGAGTTGCGGCTGTCACAACACAATTTGAATCAAATTACAGGTGAATTTTCGTCAGATGACTTACTTGGAGTGATATTCTCCAACTTTTGTATTGGCAAGTAGCCAATGCAGTGTTGCATGCTTAACGGCACATTTAAACCGATAGGTTTTTTTCCCTGGCGTTGTTGCAAATTCGCGCGATACCTGCGGGTGTCGCTGTGTTTTGCACCCAACCAAAGGCAAAAAAGCATGGTTTTAAGTGCCGGATAGCGCCCAACACTGCACTGGATGCCCAAGTGACCGGAGCGTTAAATATGTCCCTTTTTGATTGGTTGTTGCCACGATCCAAGCCGTTGGATGCTTCGGCCGCCTCGCCCCTTGTTGGGCAAGCACCAACCCACCTGATCTCGGCTCGCCCCCCCGTGGTGGACACCGACTTGAAGGCTCGTCGCCAAGAGCGGCGTGAACGCCTCTATACGGTGGTTCGTGAAGCCATGTTGCGCAGCGAGGTGCTGGCCTCACGCTACAAGTTCAAGGTGTTGTCGCTGGACACCCACGGACGGCAATTTCTGATCATGGTCGACCTGCTGGATGCCAGCGCGGTTTCTCCAGATCGGTTTGCTTCCATAGAGCAGCTGATCATGGGCAATGCCGCCCAGCAGCATGGGATTTATGTCAAGTCGGTGTATTGGCGGGCGATGGAATCCCTGACGCTGGCCGCGCTTGCCAAGTCACCGGTAGCTGCACCAGCGCCTGCCCCGGCCGTTGCGCCCGTGGCAGCCATGCCCACGGTTGCATCGCCTGCGGTCGTGGTCAAACCAGTGTCAGCGCATGTGGTGGCGCGTAAACCGGCGTTTGATCCGATTGATCAAGCCGAAGTACTGGCGTTCAAAAAAGCCATCGGTGCTATTCCCAGCACGCCCGCCGCCAAGACGCCTGGGCAAGTGCATACCTCGGGTTCGCGCCATGTGCTGACCGGGTTTGAAGACACCCAGATATTGGATACCTCTGACGATGCAGCCTCGCCGCTGAGCCGTACCCAGTTTGGCGAATTGCAGTAGCTAAACCGAGTCTTCAGTGGCCGACAAAATCCACCAGTGTGAACAGTGGCAAACCACTGGCGCGGATTTTGTCGGAGCCTCCCAGTTCGGGCAAGTCCACGATGGCGGCTCCTTCCATAACCTGTGCCCCCAGCTTTTCAAGCAATTTTTTGCCCGCCATCATGGTGCCACCGGTGGCGATCAGGTCGTCAATCAGCAGCACCCGATCACCCGGTTTGACCGCATCGGTGTGCAACTCCACGGTGGCACTGCCGTATTCCAGTTCGTAGGTTTCTTCGACGGTGGTAAAAGGCAGCTTGCCTTTTTTGCGGATCGGTACAAACCCGACCCCAAGCTCGTAAGCCACCACCGAACCCAAAATAAAGCCGCGTGCATCCAGCCCGGCTACCACACTGGGGCGCAGCGCAAGGTCCATGTAGCGGTGCACAAAGGCATCAATCAGCACCCGGAACACCTTGGCGTCCTGAAGCAAAGGCGTGATGTCGCGAAACTGCACCCCTGGTGCGGGCCAATCGAGCACGGTACGAATATGGCTGCGAAGGTAGTGGTTCACGCTGAGACTTTGCACCTGTAATTCCATTTCTAAATCATCCGTATCGTTGCTGCAACGCCATGCCGCGCATTTGCACTGTCTGCGGCTTCGCGCCTAGATACAAATGATTTGGAAACGGAATAAGCTTGAGAAAACTAAAAGGAGTGATTGTGCCTTGATGCCGCCCAAGGCAGGGCAGCATTAAAGCGAGCCCTTGATCAAGCGCAATTCAGCTAGTTCCAGTTTGTCGGCCATGCCGGACAGCACCAGCATGTCACCCTCCATGAACACCAACTCGTCTGACAGCACCATCACTTGACCCGATTTGCGCCGCAGGCTGACCAGCCGCACTTGCAGGGAAGCAAACATCGACTCCTGGATGTGATGCCCTACGGCGCGTGCGCCCAGTGGCAAGGTCAATGAACTCAGGCGCTCTTGCTGCAATTCGTCCACCGAACCATCATCGGCACCGCGGAAAAAACCACGCAACAATTTGTAGCGGGCATCGCGCTGCTCCTGCACGCTGCGGATCACCCGTCGCATCGGTACCCCCACCAATGCAAGCGCATGGCTGGCAAGCATCAAAGAACCTTCAATGGCTTCGGGCACCACCTCGGTGGCTCCGGCGCTGCGCAAGGCCTCGAGGTCATGGTCGTCCTGGGTGCGCACCACCACTGGCACTTGCGGTGCGTGTTCATGAATATGCGCTAGCACCTTCATGGCGCTGTGGGTTTCCAGGTAGGTGACCACGACCGCACTGGCACGCGCCAAGCCGGCGGCCATCAATGCCTGCAAGCGGGCAGCATCGCCAAACACCACCGAGTCGCCAGCCGCTGCCGCCTGGCGCACCCGATCGGGGTCCAAGTCAAGCGCCATGTAGGGAATATTTTCCTTGTCGAGCATGCGTGCCAGGTTTTGACCGCAACGACCATAGCCGCAAATGATGACGTGCTTGTTGGCCTTAATGGCCTTACGTGCAATAGTTGTCATTTGCACCGACTCCATCAGCCACTCATTGCTCACTAGCCGCATTACCAGAGTCCCGCTGTGCATCACGATGAACGGGGTGGCCAGCATCGACAGCACCATGGCTGCCAGAATGGGGTTCAGTAATTCTGGCGGCACCAGCTTGTTGGCTTGCGCCAGCGTCAGCAGCACAAAGCCGAACTCGCCCGCCTGCGCCAGGTACAGCCCTGTGCGCAGGGCGACACCGGTGGTGGAGCCCAAAGCCCGGGTCAAAAAGGTGACCACCAGTGCCTTGTACAACACTGGCAAGGTCACCAGCAACAGCACCAATGGCCAGCGCTCCAGCACCAGCCGCCAGTCCAGCATCATGCCGATACTGATGAAGAATAGTCCCAGCAGCACATCATGAAACGGCCGGATGTCGGTTTCCACCTGGTGCTTGTATTGCGTCTCTGAAATCAGCATGCCGGCAATGAACGACCCCAGTGCCAGGCTCAAGCCCGCCAGTTCGGTTAGCCAGGCCAGCCCCAGCGTAACCAGCAACAGGTTTAGCACAAACAGCTCTTCACTCTTGCGCCGTGCCACCAGGTTTAGCCAGGCGCGCATGATGCGTGGGCCGCCCACCAGCAGCACAGAGATCAGCGCCACGGCTTTGAACAGCGCCCACACCAGCGTTTCTGCCATTTGCTCGGGCGAGGCGCTTAGCGCTGGAATCAACACCAGCAGCGGTACCACCGCCAAATCCTGAAACAGCAGCACGCCCATCACGCGCTTGCCGTGTTCGCTCTCCATTTCCAGTCGTTCACTCATGAGCTTAACCACAATGGCGGTGCTGCTCATGGCCATGGCACTCGACAGAGCCAACGCCGTGCGCCAATCCATGCCCCAATGGGTCGGAGCCATCAAGGCAAAAGCCATGCTGGCTGCGGTGGTGACCAGCATGGTCAACACCACCTGAAAAAGTCCCAACCCAAATACGTGGTTGCGCATGGTGCGCAACTTGGGCAGATTGAACTCCAACCCAATCACAAACATTAAAAATACCACGCCAAACTCACCTAGGTGACGAACACCGTCGGCATTTTTAGCCAAGGCCAGGGCGTTCGGCCCAATGACCACCCCAACTGCCAGATAACCTAGCATAGGCGGCAGTTTCAGATACCGGCAGGCCACCACACCGAGCACGGCGGCCAACAAATACAGCAGGGTCAAGTCAAGTGGATTCACCCCCTGATACTACCAAGTCTGACTGCGGCACATAGTCGTGCTCGATAGAATGGCAAGCATGAAATTTCAGCCTACCCCCGCGTTGCGTTTTGATGTTGACCGTGCGCTGGCTTTGGCCTATGAAACCCTGGACATTGAAGCCGCCGCCGTGTTGGGTCTTAAACGGCATCTGGGCTCTGGTTTTATTCAGGTGGTGGGTTTGATGCTGGCGGTGCAAGGCCGGGTGGTGGTGATGGGTATGGGTAAAAGTGGCCACATTGGCCGCAAGATTGTGGCCACCCTTGCCTCCACTGGTACTGCAGCCATGTTTGTGCATCCGGCCGAAGCCAGCCACGGTGACTTGGGCATGATCAAACCGGTGGACGTGGTGCTGGCCATCTCCAACAGTGGCGAGTCTGAAGAGCTCATCGCCATTTTGCCGATGATCAAACGCCTGGGTGCGCCCTTGGTGGCCATGACAGCCTATGCCGAATCCACCCTGGCGCGTTACGCTGACGTGTTTCTGAACAGTGGCGTTGAAAAAGAAGCCTGTCCGCTCAACCTGGCACCCACCGCCAGCACCACCGCGCAACTGGCTTTGGGGGATGCCTTGGCCGTTGCCTTGCTGGATGCGCGTGGCTTCAAGGCCGAAGACTTTGCCCGCTCACACCCGGGCGGTGCGCTCGGGCGCAAGCTGCTGACCCTGGTGTCCGACATCATGCGCAGCGGCGATCAGGTGCCGCGCGTGGGTTTGCAGGCCACGTTCAGTGAACTCATGCGCGAGATGAGTGCCAAGGGCTTGGGGGCCGCAGCAGTGGTCGATGCCACAGGTGCGGTGCAAGGCATTTTTACCGATGGCGATTTGCGCCGCCTGATTGAAAAGGGCGTTGATCTGCGCAGCTGCACCGCTGCACAAGTGATGCACGACAAGCCCAGCACCATTGGCCGCGATGCCCTGGCGGTCGAAGCCGTAGATCTGATGGAGCAGCGCTGCATCACCAGCGTGCTGGTGGTGGATGCTGCGGGGCAATTGTGTGGTGCGCTCAACAGCAATGACCTGATGCGGGCCAAGGTGATCTGATGACGCCAGCACTCAATTTTTCGCCCGAGCTCTTGCTCAAGGCTCAGGGCATCCGCGTGGTGTTTTTGGATGTCGATGGCGTACTCACCGACGGTGGCTTGTATTTTTCTGAAACCGGTGAAAGCCTCAAGCGCTTCAACACCCTGGACGGCCATGGCTTGAAGTTATTACAGCGCGCGGGCATCACCCCGGTTGTGATCACCGGGCGCGATTCCAAAGCGCTACGCTTGCGCCTGTCAGCACTGGGCATCGAGCACGCCCATTTTGGGATCGAAGACAAGTGCCCCGCTGCAGAGCTCAGCCTGAAAACACTGGGGCTGGACTGGACTGCAGCGGCCGCCATGGGCGACGATTGGCCCGATTTGCCAGTGCTTACCCGCAGTGCATTTGCCTGCGCACCTGCCAACGCGCAATCGGAAGTGCTGGCGCGGGTGCACCATGTCACCCGACTGGCTGGCGGGGCCGGTGCGGTGCGTGAGTTGTGTGATTTGTTGCTGGTGGCCAGCGGCCGATATGCCCAATTGCTGCAAGAGGCACTGGCTTGAACCTGGATTCTTCAGTTGACCGCTTTATTTCTTTACTAAGTCCCTATGAACATTGACCTTTTCAGCTTCGGTTCAGTTCAATATTTGGGTGATGGCACTACGCACCCGATTAAACCACCGGCAACGCGCCTGGGGTCGTTGCTCCACCTTGCGGGCAGTAGCGCGCCGCGTTGTCTCGCCTATCCAGCCGCGCCGCCAGTAGCCCACTCGGGCACGTCCTACTGAGGAATCTAGGTTGAATACGCTGCGTTTGTTGTGGGATCGGCTGGCTCTGTACGTGCCGGTGATGCTCATGGGCGTGATGGCCATGGGCACTTACTGGCTGGTACGCAACACGCCTATAGTCGGCCCAGAAGCAACTGCGCCCGTGGCAAGGCACGAGCCTGACTACTTCATGCATCAATTTGCTGTGAGAACTTTCGATGACAAGGGACACCTTAAAAGCGAGGTGAAGGGTGTTCAGGCGCGACACTTCCCAGATACCAACACACTTGAGATAGACCAGGTTCACATACGTTCTTTCAATGCTGAGGGGCATTTGACCAAGGCCACCGCCCGCCAGGCTATCTCCAATGGCGATGGTTCTGAGGTGCAACTCATCGGTGCAGCCAAAGTGACCCGAGATGCAGTTACAGACAGTGCTGGGCAGCTGCAGCCCAGCATGACTTTCACAGGCGAGTTTCTTCATGCCTTCATGAATTCGGAGCGAATCAAGTCCCATTTGCCAGTGGAGTTAACCCGTGGCAAAGATCGTTTTACCGCTGACAGCATGGAATTTGACAACCTCGACCGTGTCATGCTGCTCAAGGGTCGGGTGCGTGGCATGCTGCAGCCTGGCGTAGCCCCATGAAGTTACAGTCCAAGACACCACTGGTTTTGATCACAGGAGCCTCCAGCGGCATAGGTCAGGCTCTGGCTCTGCACTACATGCAAAGAGGCTGGCATCTGGCTTTGGTAGCACGCCGTACAGATGTAATTCATTCGTGGCTTGGCACTTATGAAACAAGCGCTGACAGCTATGAAATATATAGTGCAGATGTAGCCTGCGCAGACAGTATGGCGGCCATGGCGCAGACCTGTTTGACGCGCCAGGGAGTGCCTGATGTGGTGATTGCCAACGCCGGTATCAGCCTGGGCGTGGACTCATCCGTGCGTGCTGACTTGGAGGTGATGGCGCGTATTTTGGCTACCAACGTGATGGGCGTAGCCGCTACGTTCGGCCCCTTCATTGCCCCGATGACAGCACGTGGCTCGGGCTCGTTGGTAGGCATGGGCAGTGTGGCAGGCATACGTGGCCTGCCCGGCCACGGGGGGTATTGCGCCAGCAAGGCGGCGGTGATCAGCTATTGCGAGAGCCTGCGTGGCGAGCTGCGAGGCAGTGGGGTCAAAGTGGTCACGATTTGCCCAGGTTACATTGCCACCCCGTTGACACAAAACAACCGTTACCACATGCCCTTTTTGATGCAGCCGCAAGCCTTTGCCGAGCAAGCGGTGCAGGCCATTGATGCGGGGTGCAGTTACCGGGTGATTCCCTGGCAAATGGGGCTGGTGGCCAAATTGTTGCGGCTGTTGCCCAACGCCCTGTTTGACCGCGTTTTTGCAGGTAGGCCACGCAAGCCACGTGCGCCTGATTAAGAACCTGTAGGCGGCGTGAATCACAAAAAAAAAGAGCCCCGAAGGACTCTTTTACATAGCCAGACTGAACGTCTGACAGTATTTTGATCAGCTTAGTAGCTGCTACGGCCACCGCCGTAACCACCACCACCTGAACGGCTGCCGCCACCACCAGCGCCACCGCCGTAGCCGCCGCCACCTGAGCGACCGCCGCCAGCGCCACCACCGTAGCCGCCACC
>MNXW01000228.1 GCA_001871515.1 Comamonadaceae bacterium CG2_30_57_122 | reverse complement strand
CAACCGGTCCTGGCTGGACAGCACACGCTGCATGGTGCCCCACTTTTGCTTGAGCTGGGCCTTGGCCAGGTCATTCAGCCCCTGGGTTTTGGCCTCAAACCACTTGTCGATGCTGGCCTGTGAGGTGATGGACTGGTCAATGTCACGCGCCTCGTAACGCAAGTCCAGCACCACACCTTCCCGCACGGCCTGGTCAAACTTGTAGGTGTGGATGTAGCGGCCAAACACCTCAATGCTCTTTTGCTTGTCGGCTTTCAGCAGGGGTGTGCCGGTAAAGCCAATAAAAACCGCATTGGGCAGCAGCGCCGTCATGGCTTTGTGCAGGTCTCCACTTTGAGTGCGGTGGCATTCATCGACAAACACGTAGATGTCGCCCTTGGCTTTGAAGTCGGGCGGCAGCTTCTGAATGGCGGCGATGAACGCTTGGGTGCCCGCGCCATCAGCGTCGTCGTCATCATCACCCTTACCGCCAAACTTGTGGACCAGCGAGCAGATCAACGACTCGGTTGTGCCGTTCAGCGTGTTGATCAGGTCAGCGCCACTGGCTGTGCGGCAAATGGCTTCATTCACACCCAGAAAAACCTTCTCAATCTGCTCATCCAGTTCGGTGCGGTCGGTGATGATCAGCACCCTGGCGCCGACCACGTTTTCACGAATCCACTTGGCCAGCCAAACCATGGTGAGCGATTTGCCGCTGCCCTGGGTATGCCAGATGATGCCGCCCTCGCGGCGGTAGATGAACTCTTGCGCAGCCTTGACGCCAAAGTATTGGTTCTGGCGGCACAGTTTTTTGGTGCCTGCGTCAAACACCACATAGTCGTGCATCAGTTCCAGAAAGCGTGTTTTGTCGCAGACCTGCAGGAGCTGACGGTCCAGCAGGTTGGGCTCATCGGCATAGGGGCCGGTGGCTTCCACCCAGCGCAGGACATACTTTTCTGGGGTTTCGATGGTGGCGTAACGCAGCCCTTCGGTGTCGTTGCCAGCCATCACCCACTGCATGGTGGAAAAAAATGGCTGGATGAATTCCTTCTTCTGGTTGTCCAGGTTCTGGCGAATGCCCTCCGCCACCGACACAGTCGAGCGTTTCAGCTCAAGCACGCCCAGCGCCAAACCGTTGATATAGATGACCACATCCGGGCGCTTGCTGTTGGCTTTGGCCGAAGCCAACAGGGCAAAGCCTTTGACGGTCACTTCTTCAGCCACCGCAAAATGGTTGTTTTGCGGCTGCTTCCAGTCGATCAGCCAGACCGTCACCTTATTTTTACCCATGGCGGGCAACACCTTGATGCCGTAACGCAGCAGCTCATACACCTCACGGTTGCGCTCAAAGATGCTTTTGCTGGTGTCGGTGGCGACCTTGTTCAGCTCGTGGAGTGCGCGACTGATCAGCGTGTCGCTCACGCCCTGCCTAGTCAGCCAAGACGATAGAAGTTTGGGTTCTATGTTTCGGTTGTCGCTGTCAATCTGGTTTTCCAGGTAGTCATACCCCAAACGCTGTTGGAACAGGGCGACGATGCGGGCCTGCGTGCGCTTTTCGATCTGGCCGACGGTGCTCATTTTTTTAACTCCCTGGCTGCGGCTTGCCTGATCGCCGCTGTATCTACGAACTTTCTGTTGGCCATCGGCATCAGCGCCGTCATCCGTGCTGGTCGAGACCAGCAGCCCTCAACGACCTGTCACGTGGTTGCAAACGTCAAAATTTCGGTTTCTTGCCGCTGCTCGACCAGCTGCACATCCGCCTGTGCCAGTTCAGCACAAATTTCGCGGCAGGCACCAAACCGCTTGGCATCGCTCTCGGGTGGTGCGGCTACGGCAAAGAGAACGTCACGCGGGAGCAAATTGCGTTTGCGCAAACGCCGAACCTTTTGCAACCATTTATCACCATGATCAAAAATGCCGTTTGGCTCGTCTTGGGTCAAGTTGAACGGCTTGATGATTTTGGTCAACTGACCATCCAGACGCTGTACCAGCGGGAAACTGGCGTGAATCTGATCGTCACCAATGCGCTCGCTCTTGAACGGTGCAGGCAGGGTCAGACCCTCCAGCAGGGTCTGAATCCGTTTGGTGATGGTGTGTTCAACATACTCTGGCGTCACGAAGGCATGGTCCACATAGTGGTCAAACAGCTTGACAAGTTGCACCGCAGGGTCTTGCGTCAAGATCGGGCGCACCTGGCCAAAGCGCACCATGGCCTCACGCGGGTGGGTCAAAGCGGTCAGCAGGTCACGAATCCGGTCAGCACGCTCCGGCACGGCAGGCAATGCGACAACCAGGCGCTGAATTCGCTCCAACTCGGTTTCTATGGCCTTGAGTGCCGTGCGATAAACGTCCGCGCTCAGTTGATCAAAAAACGCGGTGATGCGCGCATAGCGCCGGTTTTGAAGTTTGAAATTGAAATAGCCGGTTTCAGGGCAAGTGATGACAATGCCCACATTGGCAAATTCCCCGGTCTCGGTGTATGGCGCAAACTGGACGACGGCATACCGGCAAGCAAAGTTTTTCATACCGTTCTCCATAGTTCAGGGGTTGCGCAGCGGCTCAAAGTGTTTTTGATGTCTGCCAGGTCAAACTTGGCTGGGACATCCATTTCGGCATTGGCCCAATGCCACTCTTCGGGAACATTATGGCAGGCCAGGGGTAGCGCCTCCAAAGCCCCCGACAGGCGTTGGGCATAGTCAACCTGAGCCACCAAATCTGAACAAATGCCCGACCACTGGGCAGCAAAGACATGGTGCGCAAGGAAATCTGCCGCGTTAAAGTCCCGATCAAACGCCAGGTTGTGGTCAATGACCACCAGTTCCTTGGCAGCGGCATCAAAGAGCAAGTTGGTGTTGCCCGTGAGTCGGTCACCATTGCGAATCCACCAGTCGAAGACCAGCACATCACGCTGCACATTCACCGGCACTTTGCTGACCCAGCCAACTTCCATCCACAGGGCGCTTGGGTGCAGGCGCGAACCAAAAGCGGGACCTGCCCCCAGGTCTTGCCACTCGGCCGGTGTCTCCCGCAGCAGGTCATCCCCAATTTCTACAATCTCGAAAGGCGGCAGACGCAGACCGAACCGCAGAGCCAGATGGCCGCAAATCCATTCATGCCACAGGCTGGCCCGGTTGGTCTGGCGACCTTTGACGTAGTAAACGACACCATCTTCACCACGGCACTTGTAGGGCCGCGACTTGCCTTGATCGCTTGGTCCCAGAATTTCAACAATTTGCAGTGCCAAGGCCATCTCCCTAGGGTTGCGGTGTCGTGGGGACTAGTCGAATCCTTCCGGTCAGCAGCGCTTGCATCATGCCCTGCTTGAGCGCGTGGGTCTTGTCGCGGCGGGTTTGCAGGGCGGCGAGTTCGGCGTCCATGTCGCTGAGGATGGTGGCGATGGCGGTTTGCTCTTCAAATGGCGGAACGTCTAACGAAAAGGCAAGCAATCTAGAGACGGATAGCCCTGGCTGGGCAGATGATTCTGAATACTGGTTCAGATTCATCCTTTTAAGAATTGCAGCCAACCAATGGATATCAGTTTCATTGAGTGGCGTCACAACGATAGCGTGCTCAGACGCGAAAAATTCACCATTGACGCTTTGCACGTTGCCACATAAGGCTCCCTGTCTTCCGATCAAGGCATAGCTGCCCGCATGGGTGTAACGAGCTGTGTAGCCACGAAGACCGTTTCCACCGTAGCACGGGAACTTTGAATGGTCATCTATGTCTGCACTAGTTATTCCCTCGCCGCTTTTCATGTGGCAAATTTCAGAAAACTGTTTCATTTCCCATGCACTACTAAACCCCGGCAGGCGGGTCTGGCCGGTGAGGAGTTGCTGCATGGCGGCCTGTTTGAGGTCGCGCTTTTTGGCAATCAGTGCATCCAGCCTGGCCAGCAGCGCATCCACATCCGATAGCGCGGTAGCGATGGCATTTCTATCGCCTTGGTCTCTGGGAAGTGGAACCAGAAAGGCGTTGAGATTCGCGTTTGTTATCTGATTAATTGTTGCGCCGATGTTTTCATTTATCTGACGTTTGATCAGATTTGAGTTGAACTGCTGAAAAATAAAAGCGGAGTCGGAGGTGCGGAAAACGGACATAAACGCACCGAATGTTTGCCCTACTACTCTTTGGTCCAAAACAGTACACTTTCCGATTAGCGCTCGACTTCCATTCCTTACGCAGATCAGAATGTCGCCGTCTTGGACCCGAATTCGCTCAGGGATTTCAGCATCAACGTACACACAGTCGTCCAAGGCGATCACGCCATCCTGAACATTCGAGGACCGCAGTACGAGAGTCCCATGTTGCTTGACGTTGCTGGGCTTGTAATTTAAACCGATCAAACACAGCCCTAAATCACCGAGCGCGACAACATCCCAATCACCTGGAATCACCCCCACCTCCGTCAGCTTGTATCCCGCCGGAATGTCTGTCGTCATGCCTTTGCCTTGGCCAGAAAATATATAACAAATCGGCCTCTAGCCCTTATCCAATAAGCGCAAGCAGCTCTACTATTCATAGTGGCACAAAGATATTGCTTCATGCTGGTGCCACCTTGCGCCCCGGTACATAGGGAATCAGCCCTTTGGCAAAGGCGATGTCTTGCACCTCCAGCGGCAGGTGCCGCGCATCGACCGTGTAGCCGTTGACCTCCAGCATCCAGATCAGCGGGTTGGCATCCATGCGGCTGGGCAGGGTCCAGGCGGGGTCCATCTGGCTCATGCCGAGGGCGTCGCGGATTTTTTTGGAGTGGTTTTGGCCGGTGCTAGCCGCCACACAGAAGTGCGCCCAGATGTCGGTGGCCTGGCAATGGGGGGTTTGTGCGGCGTCAAATAAAAAGTTGACCATGCCTGCAGCATGCACCGCACCAGCGGCCCATGAGCTGGCTTGCCCTTTGAGCAGGGGCGACGGGCGCTTGCGGCACAAGGCGGCCAGCGCCTGGCGAATGAGCTGTTTGTACTCGTCGTTCAGGTGCTTGTCACAAAAGGCATCGGTATGGTGGGCGATGGCTTCAAAGGTCTCGCGCATGGCTGCGGGAACGCGGGGTGCGGTGGTGGTCATGGTGTCATATTCCGGTTGAAGTTGAGGTGACTGAATTTATGCAAAATTGACCGCTATCCCTTGTATCCATTGCGCTAATAGCTACTGAATTTATATTGAATCCTGTTTGCCTGCACCCGCTTCTCGCAGCGTCAGCGCCAGCTCGCGGCGCAGTTCTTCACGCTCAGGCAGATAAAGCTGGTATTTCTGCACAATCAGTTGGCCCTGGGCGGCCAGCTTCAAGACACCGGTTTTGTCTTTGCTGGCGGCCAGGCGCGGGAACAGCGCGCTGTCTTTTTGCCGGATCAGTTCGCGCACTGACCAGCGCTCGCGTAAGGTTTGCTGCTCATAAAAGCTGCGTTCTAGTGGATCGTCTATTTTCAGTAGATCCACAATCACCGACCAGCTCAATTGGTGCGACAGCGTCGCACCAATTGGCCAGGCCAGGTAAAACTGGCGGAATCGGATTAAGTTGCTGCGGCTAAACCCCTTGCCGTGGCGCAGGCTCAGGTCGCTGGCCAGCTTGTTGATAAGTGCCTTGCCGTATTCGGCCCGAGCTTTGCCGCCTTGTTCAAACGCCACAATCTGGCGCCCCACCTGCCAGTAGGTTTGGGTGATGTGGGTGTTGACGGCCTGCACCGCCTGCATGCGGCCCTGCGTGTAGGTGTCGGATATCTGCTGGAGCAGGTTGATGTAACCCTGGTCGGTCGTCAGTTCCATACAAAGCCCATTTTCTTCAGGTGCGCGTCCACCTTGTCCGCCAGGGTTTCTACTTCAGCGGTCAATTGCGGGATGGGCGTGACATAGCGCTCGGTCAGTTGCTTGATGCGCCCGGTGAGGGTTTGGCTGACACGATCCAGCTCACCTTGCACGCTGGCTGAAAGCGCGGTCAGCCATTTGTCATTCACCACCAACGTCTTGATGTCAGCGGGGTTGAGCTTGCCGTATTGGGCTGCCACTTTGGCGTCAAGTGCCTTGGCGGCGTCTTTCACCTTTTTGCTGGCAGTGGCTTCCTGCTCGGTCAGGTCAATATAGGTGACCAGCAGCTTGCGTTCTTCAAGCGCGGCTTTGTTGTGTTTGACCTTGGCCAACTGGGCCTTTGCGCTGACTTTGGTCAGTTTGCCCTTGTCGTTTTTGGCGTCAGCCAGCAGGCCGTCTTCACTGCCATGCTCTTCGTCAAGCTCTTCCATCAGGCGGGTGATGCCATCGCGTTCGGCTTCCAGTTGCGCCATGGCCTTTTGATCAGCCGCGAAGTAACGGGCAATGACCAGCGCAGGCGGAATCAGGTCGGTGTTGGGTTTGCCTGCTTGCACGGCCTGCCAGCCGTCGCTGGAGATCATCCACACATCGTCCTGCAGGGTGTCGGCCCAATAGTCCATCAGGTGCTGGTACACACCGTAGGGGTCAATCAGTGACGCGATGGGGGCGTTGGCGCGAAAGGTGTCGAGCAGGCTCTCAGACAGGGCATCAATCAGCACATGGGGCCGCTGTCCTTGTTGGATGCCGGTAAGCAGCGGCATATTGGCTGCTGTCCAGGTGGCAAACAGTGCTGTGACCTGGGTATTGAAGGCTGTGAACTCGGGGTGGGCGAATATGGCGGCTTTGACTTGCGCGGCTTCCACCAGGGGCTGGCTGTAGCCGGTGCGGTTGGCTGGCGTGAACAGGTCTTGGCGCAGGCTGGGGAACACCTGCCAGTACGCGGCCAGGCCATCAAGGTCGGCGTTGGGAATGCCGCCCATCAGGTGCGCGGCAATGTCTTGCAGGTCTTCTGGCTCGGTACTGTCGATGTAGCGCGGCAGGTTCAGGTTGTAATCATTGGCCTCAATCTCTGCCAGCGGCACCAGGCGCGAATACTTGGGGGTTTCCAGTTGCCGGGTGAAGGTGTCGACAATTTTGTGAATGTCCTGGGCGCGCAGGCGGTTTTTGTTGCCGTCCTTGATGAAGCCTTTGCTGGCATCCACCATGAAAATGCCTTTGCGACCGGCAGCACCCTCTTTGTCCAGCACCAAAATACAAGCGGGTATGCCGGTGCCATAAAACAGGTTGGCAGGCAGGCCAATGATGCCTTTGATAAAGCCCTGGCGCACGATGCGTTTGCGGATGCTGCCCTCTGCACCACCGCGAAACAACACGCCATGCGGGTGAATGACGGCTCCCTTGCCCGTGCTTTTGAGTGTGGCCAGGATGTGCAGCATGAAGGCGTAATCGCCATTTTTCTCAGGTGGCACACCATACTCAAAGCGGCCATAAAGATCGTTGAGCGGGTCTAGGCCACTGGTCCAGTTCTTGTTGGAGAACGGAAAATTGGCCACCACAAAGTCAAACGTCTTGAGGCCACCGCCCGCCTGCTTGAAGTGCGGGCTGGAGAGCACGTTGTCTTGCCAAATTTCAGCGGTGGGGCAGTCGTGCAGCACCATGTTCATGCGGGCTAGCGCACTGGTGGCGTTGTCCATTTCTTGCCCGTACAGGGCCAGGTCCAGCCCGGTGCGGCTTTTGGCCTCGTCATGCGCTTTGAGCAGCAGCGAACCTGAGCCACAGGTCGGGTCGTGAATGGTCTGATTGGCGCTGGTGGTTTTGGCCAAGTCGATGACCATGGCCATGATGCGTGACACCTCAGCCGGGGTGTAAAACTGGCCTTTGCTTTTGCCTGACTCGGTGGCAAAGTGGCGCATCAAAAACTCGTAGGCATCGCCCAGCAGATCATCACCTTCTGCCCGGTTGCCGCCAAAGTTCAGCCCTTCAAAGATGGCCACGAGCTTGGTGAGGCGGTCCACCATGTCTTTGCCTTTACCGAGCTTTTCTTCATCATTGAAGTCAGCTACGTTGATGGCACCTTGCAGGCTGTCATTGGCCACGGCCAGCCTGGCGATGATTTTGTTGAGTTTGTCGCCAATTTCCTTGTCGCCCTTGGCCGCCACCATGTCGGCAAAGCTGCCGCCCGGTGTGCTGCCCTGCGGTAACGGCACGTCAATCAGGGCGCTGGGGTCGCCAGCATATTTGTCAGAGACGTATTTGACGAACAGTAGGATGAGGACGTAATCCTTGTACTGGCTGGCATCCATGCCACCACGCAGTTCGTCGCAAGATTTCCAGAGGGATGAATAGAGTTCAGATTTTTTGATGGCCATGGCGGTGAATATTCCCTGTGGCTAGTTATCTTATCGGACTGGGAAATGCCATTTGTGGGTCCGTACCGCTAGGTAGTCGCTTTCGTTGGACTGGAACTGCCAAAGTGAAGATTTTTGGATGAACTGAAAGCTCGGATTGACCGAAAGTCCCCCTGTGGCTGACGCTTCAGTCACTTTTTATCAACTTAGGAGCTTAGCGATGACCAAAACCACTTCTCAACCCAAACATGCCATTCTATTCAGCGACGTAGCCCGTATCCAAGGCGCTGTTGCCAATCCACTTGGGGGCCAGATTCCCAAAGGTAACTATGTTGGCCGCATGCAACGCGCAGCCGCAGCTCCGGTCGCACCTAAGAAAGCCAAGTGAATCGAACCCATCGACTTCAGGAGCTGATCATGTCAAAGCAATCAGATGACGACAACCACGCCAATCAAATGAACCCAAATCACGATGAGTATTGGCACTCGCGCGGGGAAGATGAACGGCCTGACGACTGGGAAGACCGAACGGAATCAGATGAAACGGATTGATTGAGTAGCCAGTCTGGCCAGTCCACATCGCCCGATGAGGGCTGGCCAGCGCCATTGATCCGGTGTCTCTGCCATCGACTTTTGTAGTCACCCTCGTCGATCAGGACGAAGGAGTTCAATTTGCTTTCGCTTGAATTCCGAATCAGTGTTTCCTGCCAAGTGATGGCCATGATGCCGAGCGGTACTGGACAACTCGGAAAATCCACCGGATCTCGATTGGCCGGAGAAAAATGACGGCACAAGGCTTGCCAAACATTGAAATAGTCGCGCAACGTCAATTTTTTAGTGCCGTCAAAATAGTTTCCAATGAGCGTATCCGAGAGGTCAATTGCGTTCCCGAGTTGGCTTCGGCCCGTCGGGACTGACGGCCAGCATTTTTGATAATGAACATGCACCAAAGCATGGGAAAGCTCCAGCAAGCGGCGGATCGGTCGGTGAATCAGGTTTTTGGATGGTTTTGAACCACCGTTGATATCCCAATCTTCATTGATGCGTGGCGCTACCCATAAGAACAGCGGCATTGGTCGCATCGCCTGAAAATACTGACATCCCCATTCGGCATCGAGAGCTGTGTAAATGTCAAACACCAGGCTTTCAAGCAGGTTAGTCAGGACTGGGCCAAGTTCGCTCCATTCTGAAATAGCATTCCATTTCACGCCGGATGAATCCGGCGCTGTGTGC
>MNXW01000059.1 GCA_001871515.1 Comamonadaceae bacterium CG2_30_57_122 | reverse complement strand
AATGGCAACGCTTGCGCCGGTGCAGCCGGCGCCGTCACAGCATCGCGCAGTGGCGAGTTCGATGCCAGCACGCCAAAATAGCGATGCCGGTGCGTGCGTGGCGGTGGCATCAGTGCGGCAATGCGGTCGATCAACTCCAGCAGTGTGAGGTGCAGTTCGTCTACCTTCGCACCTGGCTTGTCACTGGTGGGCGCGCTGCGTTGCTTGGCACAGCGGTACACCAGAGCAGCCCCCTTCTTTGCGAAGGCGATCCATGGCAAAGGGTGGGCGGGCGCAGTAGCGCAGTTGCGCAGTAGCGCAGCAGCTAGAGCCGTTCAATCGGGGGGCTTGCTGGCAGACCAAGCTATTGAAATGGTGAAGCCTCACCCCAACCCGACCTACCGCTCGCAAGCGTAAAATCTGCCGCTCTATGAATCGGCTTGCACGCCCCCCCACTCACGAACAAATGTCGATGCCCTCCAAGCGACGGCGCTTTGACATGCGTCTGCGCCACGTTGAGCCGCCACACATATATTGAGCATTTCTTGTTCTTTATTTTTGTGGTGAACCCATGACTGTCCTTGCCCTTTTCTTTTTTCCCCTTCGTCACCGCAGCAGGCAGGCCGCATGAACCAGTTACTGGCTGCGGCTTTACTTCTGATTGTGGGCGCTGGCCTGGCCTTGCTGCCGTTAAAAAACACCTGGCGTGCCGCCTGTGGCATCGTGTCACAGTCTGTCGCCACTGTCTTGACCTGGGTGGCGGTGGTACCGGTTCTTGCTGGCGGCAAAGAGCCGTATGTGGAACTGCCCTGGGGTTACCCAATTGGCGCGCTGCATTTTCGGCTGGATGCACTGGGGGCTTTCTTTTTGAGCTGGTCGTTACCGATGACGCTGCTGGGCGCGGTCTACGCCGTGGGTTACCTGCGCAAATACTTTGACGGCCCACGCCATGTGGGTGTGCACTTTGCACTGCTGAACATGATTTCGCTCTCATTTTTGATGGTCTACACCGGTGAACACGCGGTGACTTTCCTGATGGGCTGGGAAATTGCCGCACTCTCCGCCTGGCTACTGGTGATTTGGGACTACACCAGCCAGAAGGTGCGCTTTGCCGGTTTCAACTACCTGGTGTCGACCCACATCGGCCTGATTTTTCTGGTGGCCGCGTTCATGATTTTGTACACCCAGACGCAAAGCTGGTACCTGGACGACTTTGGCGACTGGATGAGCGCCCACCCCGGCACCATCCGCAACACGGTGTTTTTGCTGCTGCTGACCAGCTTTGGGCTCAAGTCGGCGTTCTTCCCGTTTCATTCCTGGCTGCCACGCGCCCACGCTGCTGCACCGGCCAACGTGAGCGCTTTGATGTCAGGCGTGATCCACAAGGCCGGGCTGTTTGCGCTGCTGCACTTTTTGTACATCCAGGGTCGCCCCGATGCCTGGATGGGCTGGGCGCTGATTGCGTTTTCTGTCACCTCGGCCGTTATCGGCGGCCTGTACACCGTGGGCCAACGCGACCTGAAACGGCTGCTAGGTTACTCAAGCACCGAAAACGTGGGCATTGCCGGCATTGGCTTTGGCATTGGCACACTGGGCCTGGCCTGGGACGTGCCCGGCCTGGTGGCAATCGGTTTTGCCGGGGGGCTGTTGCACATCCTGAACCACGCGTTTTTTAAATGCCAATTGTTTTATGCCGCCGGCTGCGTTTACCAAGCCAAACACGGGGTGGACATTGAGCGCCTGGGCGGCCTGGCCAAGCTGATGCCCATCACCGCTCTGAGTTTTTTGGTGGGTGGCATTGCCATTTCAGCGCTGCCACCGTTCAACGGTTTTGCCAGCGAATTTTTGATTTACAGCGGCTTGTTCACCGGCGAAACCATCAGCGTCTGGGCCAAACTGCTGCTGGCCGGGGTAGCGATGCTGCTGGCCTTTGTGGGCGCGGTGTCTGCCCTGTCCATCACCCGCGCCTACGGCGTGATCTTCATGGGCCATTCACGTGACGACACGCTGCCTGCGGGCCATGAGCCCAGCGCCTGGATGCTGGTACCGCTGCTGATCCACACCGCAGGCACGGTTGTTTTAGGCCTGCTGCCGGTGCTGGGCCTGGTGCTGGTGGCGGCACCCACGCAGCTGTTTTTGCACGCGGTGCCCGATGCCATCACCGCAGAGGCCATGCAAGGCGTGCAGCAGGTGTTGAGCCGGGTAAGTGTGGTGTCGGCCTGCGTGGCGGCGCTGATCGTGCTGGCCTGGGCCGCCGTGTGGCTAGCGCGCCGCGTCCTGCGTCACCCGGCGGCTGCCGCAGGCCCCACCTGGGGTTGCGGGTACACGGCAGGCAGTGCCCGGGTGCAATACACCGCCAGCAGTTTCTCCAAAGACTTTTCACAGCATTACAAAGGTGTGATGGTGTTGCTCAACCGCAAAAAAGCGCCCACCGGTTACTTTCCTGATGATGCCTATGTGATCACCGATTGTGTCGACGCGGTGGAGCGCCGCCTGTACAACGTGATCGGCCACGGTGACGACTCGGCCACACTGATCTCCAAACTCATGCACGAAGACGACCCCCGCATTGCCTTCGCCCTGGGCCTGGCGGCGGTGGTGGCCATTGCCGCGCTGGTGGTGCTGGCCGAAGGCGCCCTGCCATGACCACCACCACTTTATGGGGCTTGACGCTGGCCCACCTGACACTGGTGCTGGTGATGCCAATTTTGCTGGTGGGTGTCATCAACCGCACCAAATCGTGGTGGGCGGCGCGCAAGGGGCCGGGCTTGTTCCAGTCGTTCTACGACCTGCGCCGCCTGCTGGGCAAACGTCCGGTGGTCAGCCACACGGCCACGCCGCTGTTTCGGCTGGGGGCTTACCTGGTGCTGGTGTGCGCGCTGATCGCCATGGCGTTTGTACCGTTGCTGGGTCAGTTTGCGCCGCTGTCTTTTGCCCATGATTTTGTGGCCGTGGCCTACACGCTAGGCCTGGCGCGCATTGTGTTGATGCTCTCGGCCATGGATGTCGGCAGCCCGTTTGAGGGCATGGGCGCGGCGCGTGAAGCCAAGTTTGGCGCGTTTGCCGAACCGGCGCTGTTTTTGCTGCTGGGCACGGTGGGCGCGGCCACTGGCTTGAGCAGTTTTGCCGACATGCTGGGGCATCTGCACCACACGTTCTATTACGCCTGGATCGTGCTGCCACTGGCAGGAGCCTTGCTGATTTTGCTGCAGACCGAAGCCGCCCGGGTGCCGGTGGATGACCCGCTGACGCATCTGGAGCTGACCATGATCCACGAGGTGATGATCCTCGACCACAGCGGCCCCGAGCTGGCCGCCATGCAGTACGCCGCCGGGCTGAAGATGACGCTTTACGCCGGTCTGATCGCCACCCTGCTCAACCCCTTTGACCCGCTGGCTGCACCACTGGCAGCCACGGCGGTATCGGTGGGGCTGATGCTGACGGTGGCGGTGGTGGTGGGTTGTTTTGAGTCGCTGATGGCGCGCCTGCCCATGCACCAGGTGTCGCGCTATGTGTGGCTGGCGGGCTGGCTGGCAGCCGCAGCCGCGTTGACGGTGGGTGTGTTGGGAGGTGGCCTGTGAACCTTGCGCACAACCCCACGCTGGCGCTGATCGCCTGCCTGCTGGCCACCGTGATTCCGGTGTTCTTTGGCAAGCTGGCCATCACCCCCACCTGGCTCAGCCTGCAAGCGCTGGCGCTGGGCTGGATCACCCTGAACAAACACCACGAGCTAGATGTCCACGCCATGGCCGCCGGGTTAGAGATTTTGCTGATCCGCGCCTGGCTGGTGCCGCACCTGCTGCGCCGCACCCTGCAAGGCCTCAAGGCGGCGCAACACGACGTGATGCCGTCTAACCTGTTTGCCTGGGGCGTGGCGGTGGCACTGATCATTTTGGCGTTCCAGTTTGGCGATGGTGCACGCGCCGATGTGCGCGCCTTGACGCTCGGTGTGATTGCCGCCACCGTCACCATTGCGTTCTTGGTGCTCGCCACCAACCGCGAACCGGTGGCGCAACTGGTGGCTCTGCTGTTCATGGAAAACGCGCTGGCGCTGTTTGAATCCCTGATGCCCGAGCCCTGGCCGCTGCCGGTGCACATCGCCATCAGCAGTTTGTATGTGGGCACGGTGGCGGTGGGCTGCTGGCTCGTGCGCAGTGCCGATGTTTCAGGTGTTTTAGCCACCCAGCCCAGAGAGGACGGGCAATGACAGCTTCACTTTCAATAGCAAATTCAGCCTCATCAGCCTCATCAGCCGCACCAGGCAGCGCCGCACACGCGGCCCCCGGCGCACACTGGATATCGCCCGCCCTGGTCGGGGTGGCGCTGCTGATGTGGTTGTCGGCCATGGGCGTGTTCCTGACCCATCCCTTAAGCGAATTGCCGCTGTACTTTGCCAGCCGTTACCTGGTGCTCGATGCCACGTCGCTGCTGTTCATGGTGGTCATCAACACGGTGTTTCTGGTCATTTGCGTGTACCTTTATTCGCGCGAACGCCACACCCCGGCACTCACCCTGGACATCCGCTCACGGGCGGCGCTGATGCTGTTGTTTATGGCCGTTATCAACCTCGGCCTGATGGCCAACCACCTGGTGCTGCTGTGGACGCTGATCGAGGTCAGCACCCTGTGCGCCGCGCCGCTGGTGGCGCGCGGCGATGGCAGCAACCCGCGCGCCGTGGCCTGGCGTTACATGCTTTACTCCAGCATGACGCTGGCCATCACCTTTCTGGGCTTCATGGCTCTCACCCAGTCGGCCCACCTGCGCGGCCTGGAGGTGAGCTTCATGGTGGATCAACTCGGCGACTCGCTCACCACCGAAGCCAATGGCTGGCAACGCCTGGGGCTGTCTTTTATGCTGTTCGGGCTAGGCGGCAAGTTGGGGCTGGCCCCGCTGTATGGCTGGATGCCCGAAACCTACGAAGCCGCTCCCACCACCACCAGTGCGCTGCTGGCCTCGGTGCAGTTCAACATCAGCGTGGTGGCGGTGTTTCGCATCCTGCAGATTTTTCATGGCCATGAAGCCGGGTTTGTGTCGCAGGAATTGCTGGTCATGGGCTACCTGTCGCTGGTGGTGGCCGCGGTCCAGATCATGGCCTGCAGCAACTACAAACGGCTGGTGGCTTACGCCTGCGTCAGCTCATCGGGGGTGATTGCGCTGGGCCTGTCGGTGGGCAAGGCTGCCGCCTACGGCGTGGTGCTGTACATCGTCAGCAACGCGTTTGTGAAGTCGCTGCTGTTTTTGACCGCCGGGCGCATGCGCGCCGTGTATGGCACCAACCAGGTGGGCCCCTTGAGCGGCGTGATCCGCACCCTGCCGCTGACCGGCATGCTGTTTACCGTGGGCATTTTTGCGCTGCTGGGCTTTCCACCCTTCGCCAGCTTTTTGGCAGAGATGTTGATCCTCTCGGGCATTGTCCAGTCTGGCAAGCTACTGGCCTTCACCCTGATGTGCACCATGTTGACGGTGATTTTTGTGGCCACTGGCCGCACCCTGTTCCCAATGCTTTGGGGGGCGCAAAAAGTCGCTGTCAAGGTGCCACCCCAGTCGTGGATCACGCTGCTGCCCAAGCTGGGTTTTGTGGCGGTGCTGGTGATGCTGGGCACTTACACACCCGACCTGTTCACCGACCTGCTGCGCGCCGTAGCGGTGTCGATTGGAGGCTGAAGCCATGACCCACACCCCACGGCAAGCTTGGGCACAAGTCGATCTGAAGACTTTTCCTTTGCTATCAACTTCAGAGCTAGTAGCGCAATGTATACAAGGGCTAGAGGCCAATTTTGTTCTTATTTCTTGGTTTGGCCGTGCCGCCTTGGCCACCGAGCCCGCTGGCGTGGTAGTGACCGCCGTGCTGCTGCCACCGGGCCAGCCGCTGGTGCTGCTGCGTGGCCATGCACAGCCCGGCGCGCACTACCCCAGCCTGACGGCCAGCTTTGCGGGCGCGCAGATTTTTGAGCGCGAGCTGTGGGAGCAAACCGGCCTGGTGCCCGACGGCCACCCGTGGCTCAAACCAGTGCGTTATGAGGGTGCGCGCCAGGGCCGGATGGGCGAGTACCCCTTCTTCAAAGTGCGTGGCGCCGAGGTGCACGAGGTGGGGGTCGGCCCGATCCACGCCGGGGTCATCGAACCCGGCCACTTTCGCTTCATGTGCCATGGCGAACGGGTGCACCACCTGGAAATCCAGCTCGGCTACCAGCACCGCGGCGTGGAAGCGCTGCTGCTAAAAAAGCCGCCGCAGCACTTGACCCCGTTGGTGGAATCGATGGTGGGTGACTCAGCCGTGGCCTACGCCTGGGCGTTCAACAGCGGCCTTGAATCATTGACAAATCGGCCTGTAGCCCTTGCAACCATTGCGTCACGTGCTATTGGTTTGGAACTTGAACGCCTGGCCATCCATTTGTCCACACTGGGCGGCCTGGCCACCGACACCGCCTACCTGCAAGCTGCGGCCACCTATGGCCGCCTGCGCACCGCCATCATCAACGCCAGCCAGCGCGCCTGTGGCAACCGCTTTGGCCGGGGCTGGATTCGCCCCGGCGCGGCCGCCCCAATCGGCGAGCCCCTGCGCCAAGACTTGCTGGCCACGTTAGCCGCCTTTTTGCCAGATTTTGTGCAGGTCAACACGCTGATGCGCAGCAGCCGCAGCGTGCAAGCCCGGTTTCAGGGCGTGGGCACCTTGACGACGCAGGCTGCGCTCGATTTGGGCGTAACCGGCGTGGTGGCGCGCGCCAGCGGTGTGGCGCTAGACCTGCGCCACAGCCTGCCCGGTGCGGTGTACGCGGCCTTTGCACCAGCGGCCCACACCGAAACCAGCGGCGACTGCTGGGCGCGCATGAGCCAGCGCATGCAAGAGGCCCAAGCCAGCGCCCAGTGGCTGATCGACCGGCTGGCCGATACCGCCCTGAACTTGGCCGACACGCCGGCCCCCTTCGCGCCCTTGGCTCCCTCTGCCCCAGGTGTCTGCAGCGGCGGCTGGTCTTTGGCTCCGCAGGCGCTTTGCGTCTCGCTGGTTGAGGGCGTGCGCGGCCCGGTGTTGCTGGCGCTGGAGACCGATGCGTCGGGCCAGCTGGCGCACGCCAAAGTGCAAGACCCGTCACTGGCCAACTGGTACGGAGAAGCCTTTGCCCTGCGCGGCCAGGCCATTTCAGACTTTCCGATCTGCAACAAGAGTTTTGACCTCTCCTACTGCGGCAACGACCTGTAACCCGACCCGAAGACGCACCCCATGTTCCAGACCCTCGCCGTTCGTAAATCCCAAGGCACCCAATACATTGCCGACCTGCGTGCGGCTCAGCCCAGCGGGTTTCGGGGCAAACCTGTCATTGCCACTGACGCGTGCGCACCCAATTGCCGTGCCTGCGCCGACATTTGCCCGTCCAACGCCATCCAATTGAACGCGTCAACGGCCGATGCCGTGGCCATTGACCTGGGGCGCTGCGTGCTATGTGGCGACTGCGCGCCCGTGTGCCCAAGTCAAAAAATCAGCTTCAACAACGACGTCAAGCTGTGCGCCACCACGCGCAGGGGCCTGGTGGTGAGCGCCGCGCACCCCAACATTGACCCGATAGCGGTGTCTGCGGCGCTGAAAAAACGCTTTGGCCGCTCGCTGAAGCTGCGCTCGGTGTCAGCCGGGGGCTGCAATGGCTGCGAGATGGAAGTGAACGCCTGGGGCAATGTGAACTTTGACATTGGCCGCTACGGCATCGACCTGGTGGCCAGCCCGCGCCACGCCGACGGCATCGTGCTCACCGGTGTGGTCAACCGCAACATGATGGACGCACTGCAAATCGCCTGGCAAGCCGTGCCCGAACCCAAACTGCTGATTGCCGTGGGCGCGTGCGCGATTTCAGGCGGCGTGTTTGCTGAAAGCGAAACACTGGCGCGCGAGTTTATGGACCAATACCCGCCCACGCTTTACGTGCCTGGTTGCCCGGCGCACCCGCTGACCTTCATCAGCGGCATCATGGATTTGCTGGGGATTGCGGGTTAACCGATTTTTTTACAGTGGGCGTAAAAAATATCAGCAATATGTCTGTAACAACGGCTTCTCAACAGCGCTTACATCACTCATGACCGCACGGATATTGGCGGTGCGCGCAAACAGCTTGGCTTTTGCGGCGTGCATTGGCATAAGACACAGTGCGATATGTCCAACATTTTTGATTGCGCGCCCCATATTCGCGCGCCATAGCACGCAACTCGTGGTGTCATCCATGCAAACAACCGATTTAACCTAGATTCCTCAGTTGGACGCACCCAAGTGGGCTGCTGGCGGCGTGTCTGGGTAGACTGAGTGCCGCAGATTAGCGGTCAACCGAGGAATCTAGTTTTAACTGCTCGGCAAGTAGCAAATAAATCCTCATTTCATCCGAGATTGTTCATTAGGGTTTGAGATGATGGCGAACAGGTTTGTGAGGCAGTTTGGGTGGCTGTGAGGCGTTCGTAGCATGGCTATCGACACCGAACAGACGCACAAAATGACCGCAAAGTTGCCGCCAGCGCTCAAACAGGTGAGGAGCACCGCCCAATGGAAAATTTCGGTTGAACCCAAACAATCCATTAGGGCTTGTTCATGAATAAGCTGTGCATTTGATCGTTGGATTTGGTCGTTGGATTTGGGATGCAATGCAAGGTGCAAAGCGTGCTGAGCAGCTCTGCTGCACAAGCGATTTGCAACGAAGCAATACACCCAAATCTGGCGCGCCAAATGTGCATGTTATTCATGAACAAGCCCTTGGGTCATGAATGCATGGCGAGGTGAGTTGCGAGGGATCATGCAGGCTGAGTGCCTACTGATGGCGTATTTGGGTTGAAGTGTTGGCGACGGTAAGCGGGGTGTAACCGTGTGCAGCCAATTCACACGGAAACGTGACTGGCACTCAGCGTTTCAAATCCCGGTAGAAATGCTCATGCGGCCCCAGGGTCTCCAGATAAATCAGCCGCACTTCCGCCTCTCGGGTGTAGCCCAGCAAGTAAAGTTGCCCCTGGCTGCGGAATTTGTACACCCACAACGACGCCAGATCGCCCTGCTTGCGTTCGCCACTGTCTGGGTTGACTGCCACGGCGGCCACCGCCATGTCGGTGTCGGCAATCAGTGTGGCGATGGTTAATTTCTTGTAAACACGTGCAAAACGCCGCGTTTGCAGCACTTGCCAGTTCATGCCGACAAGGGTGTCAAAGGGCTATTTTGCAAACTTCGGGGCACAAACGGCGCACTTTCTTCCCGCGGTTCAGCCAGACTCATCAGGCTTTCGGCAATGAAGCTGGCAGGCAGATCAGGGTTGTCCAGGGCGGCGCGCCCGACTATGGCCCAGAACTCCACCTGCCCTTGCACGGTGCGGAACTCTGCTTTGGCTGCAGTGCGCGCAGCGCTGACCAAAGCCTCATCAATACGCATGGAAACGGTGGACATGGTTGACCTTTCAGAAATGACCACAACTGTAGCCAACCATGCCATTGACGCTATTTG
>MNXW01000254.1 GCA_001871515.1 Comamonadaceae bacterium CG2_30_57_122 | reverse complement strand
CGACCAGCGGTCTCGGTGCGTGACTTGACCAGCTCGTCTTCCACACGCTTGTTGGCGCTGGAAAGTTCGGCCTTGGCCTTGTCAGCAGCAGCCAGGCCGTCTGCGATTTTCTGTGCGCGTTCATCAAGTGCTTTTGCAATCGGCGGCCACACGAATTTCATCGTGAACACCACCAGCATGAAAAACACCGCCAGTTGCGCGAAGAATGTTGCGTTAATACTCACAACAACCCCTCTCTAATTGGTGAAAGGCGAATGAAATTAACCAACGTGAATAACAAACGGGTTGGCAAACGCAAACATCATTGCGATACCCACGCCAATCAGGAACGCAGCGTCAATCAGACCAGCTAGCAAGAACATTTTGGTTTGCAACTCGTTCATCAGTTCAGGTTGACGGGCAGCGGCTTCGAGGTATTTGCTACCCATGATGCCAATACCGATACAAGCACCAACAGCGCCCAGACCAATGATCAAACCAGCGGCCAGCGCCACGAAACCAAGCACGTTTTCCATTTAAAGCTCCTATGGATTCAAGTTGAAAAGAAAAAGAAAAAACTACCTACAAACCATCAGTGGTGGTCATGCGCCTGACCCACATATACCAGGGTCAGCATCATGAAAATAAAGGCTTGCAGGGCAACAATCAAAATGTGAAAAATTGCCCAACCCGTGCCCGCCACCACATGCCCAAACCACAAAGCGATGCCCGTGGCCGAACCAAAACCAACCGCACCCATCAGCGCGATCAGCATAAACACCAATTCGCCCGCATACATGTTGCCAAACAACCGCATGCCGTGCGACACCGTTTTGGCGGTGAATTCAATCATTTGCATGGCAAAGTTGAGCACACCCAGGATAAGCGCAAACAACGGGTTTTTACTGGTGCCAAACGGAGCCGTCACCAGCTCGTGCGCCCAGCCACCGGCACCTTTGATCTTGATGTTGTAGTACAAACAAACCAGCAACACCGAGGTCGACATGGCCAGCGTGGTGGACAAATCAGCCGTAGGCACCACGCGCATGTAGGCATGATGCACATCGCCACCGGCTGCGCCATAAACAAATTCCCAAATCAGTGGCAGCAAATCGACTGGCAAGAAGTCCATGGAATTGAGCAAAAACACCCAGACAAACACCGTTAAAGCCAAGGGCCCCACAAACTTGCGTGACTCAGCATTGTGGATGATGCCCTTGGCCTGGGTGTCGACCATTTCAAGCAGAATTTCGACCGCCGCCTGCATGCGCCCTGGCACGCCAGAGGTGACGCTCTTGGCCACACGCCACATCACAAACATGCCCAGGCAACCCAGCAACACCGACCAAAAAATGGAATCAAGATTCAACACCGACATGTCAATCACGCCGGACTGTTTGCCCGTCTGCAGGTGATGCAAATGGTGGCCAATGTAGTCACCAGCAGTCAGAACTTCTTTTACAGCGTTTTCTTCAGCAGCCATCAGTTACTCTTTGATCAGTTACTTTTGCCGTTAAGCGTTAACTATTTGCACCGGCTTTAGGCTTGCGTTTGAACGCCAGCGCTAGCCAATACACCTTCAGGGTGACAACCAGGCCAACCAGCATGGCCGGCCAACTCAAATCCTTCACCAGACGATGGGCTGCCAACAGCACCCCCAGCGTCACCACAATCTTGACCAGCTCCCATACAAAGAAGCTCATCACCGCCGTACCCGGATTGGCTTTTGAAAACTGGCTGGTGATACCCCGGGCAAACAATGCCGCCGCAATCACCACCGCCAATGCCCCGCTGGCCACCGATTTGGCAGAAACCTCACCAAACACCGCCCAGGCCACCAGGGTAGCTAACACCCCCACCACCGCTTGACCCAGCACCACCCACCACGGAGAAATGGCAGGATGCGCCGCCGCCAGGGCTTGCGCCTGCGTCCGGGTCAATGGCACGAAGTCTGTTGACTCGCTATCGTTGCTATCGAGCCATGAGTCCTGCGCCCCTGAAGGTGGTATTGTCACCATTTACATTACGCTTACTTTACAGCCCGGCCGTGTTTAGATCAGCCTTCAATTATACGGAGAAACCGAACTCCCAAAAAGCCCAAAAGTCATGATGCAAGAACAAAGCCCGAAAAACACACCCAATACCACTGGTAACGAGCCAGATTCACTCATCATTTACCCCTGCACTTTTCCGATCAAGGTCATGGGCCAACGGGTGGATGGCCTGGTTCACGCCATCACCCACATAGCGGAACAATTTGACCCCAGCTTTGATGCCCGCACCATCGAGCTGCGCGAAAGCAAGGGCGGCAAATACCTGGGCGTGACCATCACCATCAACGCCACCAGCCGTGCGCAGCTCGACGAGATTTACCGCACGCTGTCGACGCACCCGATGGTCAAGGTGGTGCTTTAAGTCAACCAACCATGACGACTGCAATTCATTCGACGTTGCCCCCAATTTTTTTGGGCCGCCTGGTAGCCTATGAGCCGACTTATGCGGCGATGCAGGACTTCACCGCTGCGCGCTCCGAAAACACGCCCGACGAGCTATGGATTTGCGAGCACGCGCCAGTTTATACACAAGGTCTGGCGGGCAAAAAAGAACATATTTTTAACCCTGGCAGCATCCCCGTGGTGCAGACCAATCGGGGCGGCCAGGTCACTTACCACGGGCCGGGGCAGGTGCTGGCGTATCCGCTGCTAGACCTGAAACGCCGAGGCTATTTCGTCAAGGAATACGTCTACCGAATCGAAGAAGCGGTGATCCGCACCCTGCTGCACTTTGGCATCACTGGGCATCGGGTGGCGGGCGCGCCGGGGATTTATGTGCGGCTGGATGACCCGGCATCGCACGCGCTTTTGCCCCAGCGACCCCAGAGAAAAGTCAACATCGCTACAGAATTGGGGTCAGAGCCGTTGCACCTCAATATACCTACGGCGCAAGCATTATCGGGGTCGGATTCGGCCGCGCAGCGCAACGGCTCTGACCCCGATAGTTCTGGCTTGAAGCCAAATCCTGCCGCCCCCGACTTCACCGGCCTCGGAAAAATTGCCGCGTTGGGCATCAAGGTCAGCCGCAACTGCACTTACCACGGCGTGGCGCTGAATGTGGCGATGAACCTGGAACCCTACTCACGCATCAACCCCTGTGGCTATTCAGGATTACAAACCGTAGACCTTTTTACAATCGGCGTTTCCGTCAGCTGGGACGAGGCTGCCCGGGTGCTGAGCCACAAGCTGGCCACCTACCTTGCCCCTTGACATTGACCAAAACACCTATGAACCAAAACGTCACCCAAACACAAAACGCTGACCAAACACCGCCCGCTGTTGACCAGACCGCTGCGCTCGCCAGCCCCACCGTGCGCGAGGCTCAGTCGCAGCAAGACTACAACCCGCTGGCCAAGCAAAAGTCGGCCGCCAAGCTGTCGCGCATTCCGGTCAAGGTGGTGCAGGGCGAAATTTTGCGCAAACCGGAGTGGATTCGGGTCAAAGCCGGTTCACCCACCACGCGCTTTTATGAAATCAAGGACGTATTGCGTGCCAACAAACTGGTGACGGTGTGCGAGGAAGCCAGTTGTCCCAACATTGGCGAATGCTTTGGCCACGGCACCGCCACCTTCATGATCATGGGCGACAAGTGCACCCGGCGTTGCCCGTTTTGCGACGTCGGCCACGGCCGCCCCGACCCGCTGGATGCCAACGAGCCGGTCAACCTGGCCAACACCATTGCCCAGCTCAAGCTCAAGTACGTGGTCATCACCAGCGTGGACCGGGATGATTTGCGCGACGGCGGCGCCGGGCACTTTGTGTCGTGCATCGAGCACATCCGCGCCAAATCGCCGCAAACGCAAATTGAGGTCTTGGTGCCCGACTTCCGCGGCCGCGACGACCGCGCGCTTGAGATTCTTAAAGCCGCACCGCCCGACGTGATGAACCACAACCTGGAAACCATCCCGCGCCTGTACAAAGAAGCGCGTCCGGGAAGCGACTACCAGTTCAGTCTGAACCTGCTGAAAAAGTTCAAGGCGCTGCACCCCAACGTGCCAACCAAAAGTGGCCTGATGGTGGGCTTGGGCGAGACCGACGACGAGATTCTGGACGTGATGCGCGACATGCGCGCCCATGGCATCAACATGCTGACCATTGGCCAGTACTTGGCCCCCAGCACCAGCCACCTGACGGTCAAACGCTACGTGCATCCAGACGTGTTCAAAATGTTCGAGGCCAAGGCCTACGAGATGGGCTTCAGCCACGCCGCCGTGGGTGCCATGGTGCGCAGCAGCTACCACGCTGACGTGCAAGCTGGACATGCCATGGGTCAAACCATCGCTTAAATTTACTATTATTTAAATAGCTAATTGCGCTTGATGAATAAGGGCTAGAGGCCGTTTTTATGCAGAATTATCAATCGGCACCCAGTCTCTGGCTAGATTTGGCGACGCTGGTGCAGCGCTGCAGCAGCAGCAGCTATGCGCGTGCGCTGGAGATTTACCGCAGTCAGCATGTACTGGACTTGGGCATCGAACCGCTGCAAGATGTTTGGCTGTTGACAGGCGCGGTGCAGGGTTCGGCACGCCATCCCTACAAGGTCTCGGTGGAAGTCAAGCGCAGCCCGGACGGCCGCGTGCTGGACTGGGACAGTGACTGCACCTGCCCGATGGGCTACCAGTGCAAGCACGGCATTGCCCTGATGATCAAGGCCGCCTACAAAGGGCAGCAAATTCTGGGAGGCCATGCCGCCACCCCCAGCTACAAACCACTGACTGAGCAAGAACTTGCAGCCCAACGCCAGGCCGATCTGGCCAGGCGCCAAGCTGCCGCCCAACTGGAGGCAGAAAATCAAGTCATCCAGTGGCTTGGGGAGCTTGAACGTGGTGGCGTCAAAGCGTCATCGATCCAGCCGCGCGCAAGCAAAGTTGAACGCCATGAGCAGTTTTTATACCTTCTTAACCTGGGGTCTGCGCGCGACGCCAACCCAACGCTGACGATGGAAGTGGTGGTGTCCTACCCCAAGGTCACCGGTGGCTGGGCCAAGGCCAAACAACTCAAATTTGACCCTGAGCGTGGCCAGCCAATTTTCGACATGGCCAGCGACGCCGACCACGATGTACTGCAACTGATGCGTGCGCAACGCAGTGTGGCGAGCAACTATTTTTACAGCTACGGTGTCAAGTCCCGCGTCACCATTGAAGGCAAGTTTGGGGTGCAAGCGCTAGAGCTTGCTGCCAGCACCGGACGGCTGTTTGTGGGTGATGCCAACGGCCAACCCGCCATGCCACTCAAGCCGGTGACTTGGGGTGTGCCGCTGGAGGTTCGCTGGCAATGGCACGAGGTCAGCCAGCTCGCCAGCGAAGAAAGCAACTGGGTGCTGCGCCCCTTGCTGGATCAACCCCAGGCCAAGCTGTGCATGAACACCCCGCCGCTTTACTTGGACAGCTACAACCACACATGCGGCCAAGCCTTGGTGCGCGACATGAGCATGGGGCAGGTTGCTGTGCTGCTGAAGTCGCCGCCACTCAAAGCTTCGGCACTCAAAAAACACCAGGCGGCATTGGTCGAGCGACTCGGGCCGGTACCCATGCCCCCCATGCTGGAGCAGCTGCAAACCTTGAGTGGTATCACGCCCAAAGCCTGTCTGCACCTGACGCCCACCTCACCCGCCGATGTCAACACCGCCGGTCTGCTCACCGCCACCCTGCGTTTTGATTACCAAGGCCGCAAGGGCTGGTGGGTCGGACAGGGCACGACGGTGTTGGTGGACGACGGCAAGACGCGCTGCTTGTTGCACCGCGACCCCCAGTCCGAGCTGGAAGCCATCACCCACCTGATGAACCTGGGGTTGTCCGCACACGCGCAAGGCGTGTTTGGCTTGAGCGGCAGTGGCTCGCAGCAAACCTGGTTGCGTTGGGCCGATGAAGACTACGCCGAGCTGCGCCATGCAGGTTTTGAAGTCACGCTGGACGACGCCCTGAAAGACTGGATAGCCCACGGCGAAACGCTGAGCGTGAACCTGGACGCTCAGGGCGATGACGAAGCCACCTCGCCGTGGTTCGATTTGTCCTTGGGCATGGACATCAATGGGGTACGCCACAACATTTTGCCGCTGCTGCCCGAACTGATTGCGGTGGCAGCACGCAGCTCGCGTGACGCTCAAACCGGGCTGCCAGAGCTACCGCCTTTTGTCTACCTGCCGCAAGCGGGCGGCGGCTTCATCCGCCTGCCCACCGACAACCTGCGTCCCTGGATGGGTGCTTTGCTGGAACTGGTGGGCGACCGCGACCATGACTTCAGCGGCGACAGCCTGAAACTCTCGCGCATGGACGCGCTGCGCACCACCGCCAGCCTAGGCGAAGGTGCAGTGTGGGCAGGCTCACAGCACCTGCGCGAGATGGTGACCAAACTCAGTGGACGGGCTGAAATGCCCGAAGTGGCGTTGCCTAAAAGCGTTAACGCCACGCTGCGCCCCTACCAGCAGCAAGGCGTGAACTGGCTGCAGTTTTTGCGCGAATACGGTCTGGCCGGCATTCTGGCCGACGACATGGGGCTGGGCAAAACACTGCAAACCCTGGCGCACATTCAGATCGAAAAAGACGCTGGCCGCCTGACTCTGCCAGCCCTCATCATTGCGCCGGTGAGCCTGATGGGCAACTGGCGCAAAGAGGCCGAACGCTTTTGCCCCGAGCTGCGCACGCTGGTGATCCACGGCGCGGATCGGCATGAGGTGACCGGCAGCACGCACGACCACGACCTTGTCATCGCCCCCTATTCGCTGCTGCCGCGCGACCGCGAAGGCTGGTTGCAAGGCCAGTGGCACCTGGTGGTGCTGGACGAGGCACAAAACATCAAAAACGCCAACACCCATGCCGCCGAGGTGGTCAGCCAGCTCAACACCCGGCATCGCCTGTGTCTGTCAGGCACGCCGATGGAAAACAACCTGGGCGAGCTGTGGAGCCTGTTCCACTTTTTGATGCCGGGTTTTCTGGGCAGTCAAAAACATTTTGGCGAACTGTTTCGCAAACCAATTGAAAAGCTGGGCGACCCAGAGGCCACGCAGCAGCTGCGCGCGCGCGTCACGCCGTTCATGCTGCGTCGGACCAAGGCCGTGGTGGCGCACGAGCTGCCGCCCAAGGTCGAGACGGTGATGCGCGTCGAGCTGGAAGGCAAGCAGGCCGACCTGTACGAAACCATCCGTCTGGGCATGGAAAAAACCGTGCGCGAGGCGCTCAACACCAAGGGTCTGGCCAAGTCGCAAATCACCATCCTGGACGCGCTGCTGAAGCTGCGCCAGGTGTGCTGCGACCCGCATCTGCTCAAGCTGGCGGCGGCGCAAAAGGTCAAGACCTCGGCCAAGCTCGACCAACTGATGCAACTGCTGCCCGAGATGCTGAGCGAGGGGCGGCGCATTTTGCTGTTCTCGCAATTCACCAGCATGTTGACGCTGATCGAAGCCGAGCTAAAAAAGCGCAACATCCAATGGGTCAAACTCACCGGCCAGAGCCAGAAGCGCGACGAGATCATTGACCAGTTCACCAGCGGCCAAGTACCGCTGTTTTTAATCAGCCTAAAAGCCGGCGGCACCGGCCTGAACCTGCCCCAAGCCGACACCGTGATCCACTACGACCCTTGGTGGAACCCGGCCGTAGAAGCCCAGGCCACCGACCGCGCCCACCGCATTGGCCAGACGCAAAGCGTGTGGGTGGTCAAACTGGTGGCGCAAGGCACGATCGAGGAGCGCATTTTGGCGCTGCAAGAGCGCAAAGCACAGTTGGCCGAAAGCATGTACAGCGGCGCTGTGGGGCGCAAGCAGCCACTGTTTTCTGAGAGTGATTTGGCGGAGTTGCTCAAACCGCTATCATAATAATAGCTGCTTGCTCTTTATTCATAAGGGCTACAGCACATAAAGGCTTAAATTCATGATGAGGCAAGCACGGACACCAAGACCCTGCAGTCAGCTGCGGTAGTATCTTGCTTCATGCTTGCAGACCACTTCTGAACTTGAACCACACGGGGGTGACATGACTCGACCATGGCGAAAGCTGTTTTTCCTGACCTTGCTGGCAATGTCTGCCGCCTTGGTCAACCTGGCACGGGCTGAAACCCTGCAGGTGGTGACCGAAGAATTCCCGCCCTACAACTACACCGAACAGGGTCGCCTGACCGGCTTCAGCACCGAGGTGGTGCGAGCGGTCTTGCAAGAAGCCAACATCCACGGCAACTTTCAGTCCCAGCCTTGGGCGCGTGCTTATGAAACCGCGCAACACGCCGACAGCGTGCTGATTTATTCCATTGCCCGAACACCACAGCGCGAGTCCTTGTTCAAGTGGGTCGGCATGATTGCCCCCACTGATTTTTACCTCTACTCACTGCCTCAACGCCAACTGCATTTCACCCAGCTGGCCCAGGCCAAAAGCTACCAGACTGCCACGGTGAATGAAGACGTAGGCGAGCAATTTTTGATTTCCAAGGGGTTTCAAAAGGGCAAAAACCTGCAGTCCAGCGTCCGCTACGAGCTGAACTACGACAAGCTCAAACAAGGCCGGGTTGACCTGTGGATCATGACCGAGCTGGTGGCTGCCCATTTGGCACGTCAGGCCGGTGATGACCCAGCCAAAAGTCTGGCGCGCAGTTATGCTATCCGTGAGCTGAGCAGTGACGGGCTTTACATGGCTTTTGGCCCCAAAACCCCAGATGCCCTGGTGGAAAGACTGCGCAAGGCGCTGGTCAAAATCAAAGATAACGGCAGCTACGATGCACTCAAAAAGAAGTGGCTTTAAGCATTCGCTGGGCTTGCGCCTGGTCTGGGCCACGCTGGGTTTTAGCCTGGCCTTCACCTTACTTGCGGTGGCAGCAAGAGCCTATTGGGCCTGGCAAGAAAACTGGGCTGCCATGAACGCAGACTTGATGTTGGTAGAACAGGTCTACCAGCAAACCCTGAGCAAGGCGATTTGGGAAATGGATCGGGAAGCCTTGCAAGCCCACATGGACAGCGCGGCACGGGTCAGCACCGTGGGTCGCATCACGCTCAAGATGGCTTCCAAAACCCGTGCGCCTGAAGTGCTGGAGCGCACTGCACCAGGCTGGCAAGCGTCCACCCTGGCACCGACCCTAAGGCTGGACTTGGCGTATATCCCTTTCCCAGGCGGTTCAGAGCCTATGGGTGAGCTGACGCTGGCGGGTGACGAACGGGTATTGTGGGCAGACTTGCGTGGTGAAATTTTTGACATCGTCATAGCCCAGCTGCTGCAGTCGCTGCTGCTGGCCGGGCTGATCATGTTGGTGTTCAGTCGCAGCGTCACCAGGCATGTGCAGCACATTGCGCAACATCTGGGGCAGCTCACGCCGGATGCCATGGGCGAGCCCTTGCTGCTGGCGCGCAACCCGGCGCTGCACGACGAGCTGACCCTGCTGGAGAACGGTGTCAACCAGTTGCAAGGCAAATTGGCAGACTACTTGGTGCGCCAGCAACAATATGAAAACGAATTGGGCGAACACCGTGACCACCTGGCCGACATGGT